>QXXE01000081.1 GCA_009911355.1 Clostridiaceae bacterium
ATCAGCTCTTTTCTCGTCTCGCCGCTGCCGTCTCTATATCTTGTACCCTGCTGAGTTAAACCGATAAGCATATTTGACAATTCACATCAAATCGAGTATACTAATGTTAGATTTGGGTCTGTTATCGGAACCGTTCCAACGCAAGACCGCGTTCCCGCTCCAATTGACGCCGCCGGGTGCGTTCTTCGTTACGCGCCTTGATCTCCCGTTTCCGATCACCGGCAGGAGTCCGTTCCCCGCGTTTTTCCCGCTGGTAGTCGGCGAGGCTCAGATGTGGGGTCGGCTCTCGGTCACGCTCCCCCTGCACCTCAAGGCTCTCATGGCTGACGCGGAGCTCCAATCCGTTCCGTTCATAGGCTCGGTTTTGCACCAGCGCCCACTGTTCGCGCCAGATGTTTATGTACTCCCGCTTGTCATGTTCCCGGTCTTTCCTCCGGTCGAAGCCATCCGGCCCGATAGTCCGTGTGGATACGAGGATATGGACGTGCGGGTTATTCCGTGAAGGATCCGCTTCATTTTTTCCCTCGTGAATCGCTGCAACAGCGCACAAACCATTGCTTAAAAAATTGTGATCAATGTATTCAGAGACAATCTTGATCTCTTCGGATGCCGACAACTCATTGGGCAGTGAACCGATGAATTCACGCGCCGTGCGGGCGTCATACCGCTTCTCTGCGTTGTTGATTGCGTCGCAAAGGATTTGGAGATCAGCAAACTCGGGCGGCGCATCAGCGGGTCGAAATACATTGCAAAACAGCACATCATCGCGCGAGTAAAAATGAGACTTTTCGAGAAAAATGTCGTGGATTTTTTTACCACTAATATAGTTGATCCGCGCGGCAATCGAGTGCCCTTTCCCGCGGCTGACAGTTTTGATCTCAAGATGGAAATTTGCCACAAAAACCTCTCCTTTTGATATTCGTGTCGTCTCCTTATAGCTTCCTGTTTCCGGTGCCGCAGGAAATATTCCTGACCCACCCACGGAATTCAGGATCATCTGCCAGCTTTTCGAGAAGTTCTTCCAATTGCCGAAATCGGACTGCGTTTTCTTCGCTCGTTCCCGGCTCGATCGCCAGAAGATCAGGAAAATGCTTTACAACCATTTCACCGACAATGTAGCAGAGCCTTTGGCTTTTCCTTTTTTCAGCTTCACGGTCTTGCCGTTCAGATACCCGCTGCTTCTTCGCAGCAGCCTTTACTTTGTCATTGGCATTTTGGGTTCGTTCTTTGATTGTCAACATGACCGCATCCTCATTTCTAAAATTATCAAATGTCTCTTCGTCCGCTTCCTCAGTTTCATCATATACTGCTGGCTTGCCGACTGAAAAACGCACTTGCTTTAACGTTTTACGAATCGCAAAACACTTCTTAACACGGCAGAACCCGAACGGAGACAACAGCAGGATATCTTCCAGCATTGCAAGTTCGTGTGGCTGGACAACCCGGTCACGGATTTGGTTTACCTGCACGTTGCAGCCTGTACATTTCAGGTCGATGTCCATCTGCTGGCTCATGGAATATTGGCTGTGTGTATACGTTCCAATGAGGTCAGACATGTACCTCTGCGTTTCCGCATCGTCAGCTCGCAAAATGGCTTTAAACTGACAATTGTCGAGGATGATACGGCGTTCATTTTGCCCATAAATTGCATCGAGTTGCGCAATGCTCTGGATGGTTATGCAGAAGTTTACGTTCTTACTTCGCAGGGTTGTTACGGCATCTTTTAACATTTCAAGCTTACCAAACCGCGGGAACTCATCGAGCAACAACAGGGTTTCGTCATAATCATTCCACGCATAGTCCCGCTCAGGGCGACGTTCTAGGTGCCGGATAAGTTGCGTGCACATCAAGATTACAACGCGACGGTACTGCTCAATTTTGTCTGCAGGAATTTTTACAAAAATGTTGTAATCTTCAAGATGGCTCCAGTCGAAACAAATTGCACCTTCACGTTTCCCGCGTAACGCATGGCTGGCAAATCGATCGGTAGCAAAAATCATTAAATCGTTCCGCACACCTCTATCAATACACGCGAGGGTTTCTTTTTTCATATCAACCATTTGACCCAATATCATCTTTGCAACAACATTGTCACCGGCATTGATCTCTTCACAGATTTCCAACGTTGTGTGTTCCATGATCCTGCACAGTGTCTCGCTAAAGCTAAGGCCGTGCCCGTAATAAAATAGTATCGCAGCGGCAACGAATGCTTGGTAACTCTGGAACCAAAAGGGCTCCTTTGCGTCTGGCTGGTTTTGAATGATAGCCTGTACAATCTCCAATACTTTGCTCAGCAAATCGTCTCCATTATCTTGCGCTAGCCACGCAAATGGATCATAAGATGGGCCTTTTATATCTGTCGGATCAAAGATGAGATATGGACGCGAAACACAGCCGCTCTCAAAAAGTTCCTTATAGCGATCCGAAAGCTCACCTTTGATATCAATGGCACAGATGGAGCCGCGCCACCTTTTAAGCGTGGGCATTACGATGCCTGCGCTCTTGCCGCTGCCGTTCCCGCCGATAACAAGGACGTTTCCTTCCGTACCTTGCGGCATCCCCACATACCGACCATCCACAAGGTCATTGGTAAGCCCAAAGAAAACAGCGGGATCAGGGTCTTCGCACAGCAGCGCTTGAGGGATCTCATTTTTCGGCGCGGCGGATTCGTTCAAAATCGAGAGCTTTTTCTCCGCGCGTTTCAGGATTTTTCGCATTTTCTTTCTGGTTCCCATTTTATCCTCCTGCTTTTTGTGAATGTGATGCAACGTTGGCATCAACCTTTGGCTGCTTCTATAATACCCGCAGGATAAAAAGCTGCTTCTATAATACCCGCAGGATAAAAAAAGGTCATCCCAACAGTTGCACGAAATGGGTACCGGCTTTTTTCGGAGGTGATAATTTTGCTTGAAATTAGAAAAAACGAAACATCGGCACCTTTCACAGCGTCGGCCAGGCAGGCAATTCTCGAAGATATCCCACCGGAACAAATTTGTTTCGTCTTACGCCAGTTAGAGCTGTTTTATCAAAAATGTGACCGGCTTTCCCTGCCGGTCAACAATCAGATTGCTTTTTTGGATGCAATCCGACAGCGATTTTCGATCAGCGGCCAGCGTTCATCCTTTGGGTGCCTTGCAGAAGAATATTTTCCGCTGATGCTCTTATACAGTTCCTGTGGAAACCTGCTGTTCTGTGTGGGGGATCGTTCCGCTTCGGATATGGCCCGTATTGTAAAAGCCTTGCTGCAATCTGTGGATGTGACAGAGCTTCGAACCAAAGTCAGAGAACAACAGTTCAAGCCTCTGATTATGCAGCAGGCCTCGCATGATGTTATCCGCAAGGCTTTTGCGGATGGCGCGGAATTTTTTTATTGGGAAGAGCTGAACCGGGATTTTGCTGCTATAAAGGCAGATGAGCGTAACACGGCTCCCTTAAAGGTTACAGGGGACTTTTTCTGCCCTGAAAAGCGTTCGATTTCTCTGCTGGAATTGTTTGAGGATTATTACATAGCAAAAGAGAATATCCCTCCTGATACAGCCGAGGAACAGCAGATTCTCGAACTTCGCGAAAGGCTGCTATGCGCAGTGCGGATTCGGGAACTCCACCTTGACTATCTTTCCGTTCAGGCTGAGGTAGACAGACCTGTTTTGCAGGATTATACCCGTAAGCTGCTTGCCCTTTTAACGCAATATCCCGCAGGGCTGGCAAGTTCGAAGCAGCTCCAGCAATTGTGGGAATATTATGAAAAGCGGGATGACGAAGCCTGTTTTGACAAAATCAACGTGGAACAGTTGAACAAATCAAAAGGCAGGCCTGCTGTCCGGAATGCAGCGCTAATCCTTTTATCCATGGGCATTTATCAGGGGAGGCTGGAACCGCTTCGTGAGCAACTGGAAGAGCTTCTGCAAGGTTATTTGATGGATCCGCTGTATTGCTTTTTTACAGAGCTTTTTAAGAATCTGGAGTTATATCCAAATTTCCAGCCGTTTGCACCTGTTTATGTATGGCGACTGTTTGTCCATTACGCGAATCGGTTATCCAGAATTAAAAACAGCATGTTCAACGGTAAAAATCCTGTGGATTTTTCGTGGACACCGGTATTTTCAGACAAACAGTCCGAAATACTCAGCGAGGAAAACCGCTCCCAATGGCAATATGGAGCAAGCTGCGATCTGTTTGGGAACCTTATCGAATTTTTTGAGCAGGAGGAGCTCCCCTACCCAATTGACAAGCCAATGTGTGAGTATCTTTTTCAACGGCTTACCCGGACAGAATTGGATACATACAGCAATACCAGCGTTTTCGGGATACCCCTGCGAAATCCAAAACCGCTCTATCGGGGATTTGAACTGGTCAGGAATGCTTTGTCCCATACGGCAGACGATCTCTGGATGGATATGCCGCGCTCTGCGGATTTCCCTGTTCCCGCCGAAGAAGCAGCAAACTTTTACCAGGATAATTACAGGCACGGCATCGAAGCGATGCAGCACTTATTTGAGCACAAAAAGGGAAGAGCTCAAAAAAGCCGAAAAGTGTTGAGCGTGGAAGATTATACCGAAATCGTAAGGATTGCATTACTTCCATCCGAAACCCCTGAAGAAGAACGGGAACAGCGGCTATCCGTCTGGATGCGTGATTATATCAACCATGACCCGAAACTTCGAAAATACGCGGATGAATCCGAAACAGCTTACGGTAATTTGCAGTTTTCCATATACCGGCTTGCATTGGAACGGTTCACGCATTATCTGGCACGGGATATCTTTGATCAATGCGAGGAAATGTTTTATTACCCGCTGCCACAACGCGTTGTTTCCGATATCTGGAGTGCTTATTTTATAGCATCCCCGGAATGCTGGAAACTCAAAAAAGAATCTGATCCCATCTATATCCGGGATTTGAAATTTCCCGGGCGGAACTTATATTTCCTTTATGCAACAGATGTGACCGGTTCCAAACGAAGGGCGGAAAAGATAACACGTTTTTTCGGTTATCCATGTACACTGATTTTGCCGGAAGAACTCCTGGCTGATTCGCAAATGCTCTTAAACTCTCCCAGACAGGCACGAATTCTTTTTAAACCGTCTATGCTTTTTATCGATGCAATAAATGCAGAAACCGATTATTTATCTTCCCTCAGGAAAGCCGCGAATTCAGGATATGATGGCATCAAAATACATGGCTTGCGAATGGACGCAATTAATTTTACCGTGTTATCTCTTGGTACATCCCTCAACAACTATGCAGACTCGATAAACGAAGATGAATTAATAGCCTTGTGCCAAACGGTCCTTTCCCCAATCTATCATTTGGCAGATCAAATCCGGATGGGAATCGGTGATATCCTGCCGCTAATATTCACGCTTCACATCCCAGCTGATATGACAAAAAGTGTTTCATTGATTCTACGTGTCCTGTGCAGATACCTTTCGGACAGCGGAGTAGATGCGATTGAATTGGTACCACTTGACATGATGCCTGCGCAAAAGATGATGGAAATTGTCGACGATCTGAACGCCAGCATCCCAATTCCAATTTTGATTGGCAAAGACTATTTGACAGGCGATCCGTCTCGACTTCTAAGCAAACACGCTGTGACTGGCTTTGTTACCCACTATATATCATATCGCGGGTAACATCTTAGCAATCTAGGTGAGAAGGAAGTAATTCCGAATAATGATAAACGATTACCTCTTCGGGAATATACTTCATCGCCTGCGCGGCGGGGCGGTCCTGCCCAGACAGGGCCAAAGGGACAGGCCCCTTTGGAATCCCCGCTGCGCCTGCGGACGGGACGCAGGCGGTATCTTTTAACGGAGGGCATAAGGATGCCACCCTGCCCATCATTTTCTGTAGGCAGGGGGCATCTCAAGGCGATGCGATGTGTTCCTCCCGCTTGCCAAATCGCAGATGGCGTTGGAGCGGGATTTCCGCAAGGCATCGGGTCGATAACGAGGCATAAGGGTGAGCGGAGCAGGGGGCGGCGTGTCCTTGCGGGAATCGTGATTCAATGGCGGCGGCGATTTGGGGGTATCCGGAAAAAAGCTGTTATGGTCAAAAAATCGAGCCGTGTGGGCGGACTTGTTTGACCGTCCCAGCTCGATTTCATACAAGTCAGGATACGCATGCATCCTTGTTCCGATTAGCTCTATGACTTGCCCAAGTTCCGGTAAAGTGTCGATTTCTTAATGCCCGTCAATTCCTCGATCTCCTTAACGGAATACTGCTTTGTTTTGTAGAGTTTGACCGCTTTCCTTACTGCTCGGGATTTGCTTTCGGCCTGCCGCCTACCCGCCCCCTGGCCCTTGCCGAACGCAATCCCTTGCGGGTGCGGTCTGCGATGACATCACGCTCAAACTGAGCGATTGCGCTCATAAGCGTAAACAGGAGTTTTCCGGTAGATGTACTGGTATCTATCGATTCCTTGAGCGATACAAGATTCACTCCCTTGCTCTGGAAGAGTTCGGTTAATTCAATCAGGTCTTTTGTACTTCTTCCAAGCCTAGACAAAGATTCGATGACTACGATATCACCGGCAGTCATCCGTTCGAGCATCCTCTTGAGTTCGGGCCTGTCCTTTTTCGTACCGGTCATTTTCTCATTGAAGATCATGTCGCATCCGTATTTTTTGAGGGCATCAAGCTGCCGGTCTAAGTTCTGCTGTTCCGTGCTGACACGGGCGTATCCAAGTATGTAGTTTCGGATGATTTCCCCTCCTTTCTGCTCCAATAATATTTGAGATATGAGACGTTGATTTTGGAACGGGTTTAGGAACAAAATCGCCCCTCAAAACAATACTTTCAAGCGGGACTTTCGTTCATTAAAACTGGTTCCATTAACGATCGATTTAGGGACTGGCTGTCTATCTTTTCGATACGCGATATCTCCTTGCAGTGACGGCAGCGCTATGGTGTCCCCGAGCTTGGTTATTCGGTTTGCCTGCGGGGATAGCCTGTCCGGGCTGAATCATATACGGCAATTTTTTGATATCTAAAATTGCAGGACAAATGTTCATCTCATATATTTAGAGTCCACTTACACATTGCAACCATTCTCTGACGGTATCCGCCTAATAATCCGCGGCTCACTTGAAAAACGCCAGCCTATCCGGGCTGGCGTACTCATCGCAAGTATTTACCAGGGCAAAAGTAAAGTCCCCGGCGACTGCGAGAAGAGTCGGGTAAAATAATCCTCCATGTTGAGACCATTGGCGCAGGCCGTTGCTGCAACAGCGTACAGCATTGCGCTGGCTTCGTCCACATACTACAGTTGGCAGCGAAAAATGTATCAGGCAGTAACGACAGATCTGGAGGTGTGTTTCACAGAAATTTCAGGCAGGGGTACAGCGGCATGAAGCCGCTGTACCGCCGGTATGATCCGCAGCATGCGTCGGGCCGCTCCTCGGCGTTGCCCTGCTCGGCTGCATCTTCAGTATAGTCCATTTTTCAGCAATCATTCCATTTACGCAGTTCATTTTCATACCCTCAATAGTCTGTACCACTACCTGACCTGGCTTTTATCTCCGCCGCAGCGATGGCTCCGGCTCAACCGGATGTCGTGCAGTTCCTGCTACCCTGGAACGCTCCGTCTCCCTGCAAAACTTAATATTTGGGGCCCTTGCCAAGTAAAACCGGACAGGAGGTCTTTCCTTATGCGGGGGGGATTTGACGCTTATTTCTTATTATTATAGGGAATCCCCCCCTTCGAGAATGACCAGCGGTTCGGGTTCATTTTCTGCACATACCCCGACCATTCAAAAAAAGAATCCCTATAGAGCATTGAAACTCTACAGGGATTCGATATAAACAGAGGCGATTCCTACATATTCTTCCTCTCGAATGATCCAGCCGTAATCCTGTCGGCAATCCACCACGTAATCAACATACACCGTATCGTCTTGGATTTGGAAGATGAGCAGATAGCGTTTTTCGAACAGTAAAAAGCGGTAAGTATTTCTCGGATGCCAGGCACCTTTAAACCATGGGCATTGTTGCGGCATAGTACGCTGGGAATCCGCTGCGGCTTCAAAAGATGCTGCAAGACGTTCTGTTGCGACCGGGCCGGCCTGTACCAGAAATGCGGCATGGTTTACAAGCCTTTTGCGGCTTGCTGCGATACGATAACCTGATAATCAATCCTCTGTTCCATGGGCTGCTGCCTCCTTGATTGCGTCACGCATCATAGAAGCAGCCTCGCTCACTGAATAGCCTTTGCTTCCATGCAGCCGGTCTTCCCCCACTGCGAGCAGTTCTTCACGAAACTTCAACATCTTTTCCCTGCGGTTGTAGGTTTCGATATCCATAACGACCGGATCTCCCTCACTATTCTTCGTAAGGAAAACCGCTTCTGCGGTTTTTCTGCACTGCTCGGCAATCTCATTGTAGTTCTGGCGGATCGCTGCAGATGGACGAATGTTCATAATGAAATGCCCTCCGCAAGAAACGATGATAGTAAAATTCTAATCATATTATATCCGTCCCATGCAATAAAGCCAACTGCCCGGGAACCGTTAGAAATCTCGTTTGATACTATTTCCTGAAACGCTGGCGGGTACTGCCCCACGTGTTGTATCGCTGTTTGAGCTGCATCCGGTCACAGCTCATGCAGGCACTATCCAATCTTATAAGCTGCAAAATTGCCTAAAATACAGGCAGAGCGGCTCAAAACCGCTCCGCTCTGGACAGCTTCGCCTGGGGATAAATACCCAGCAGAAGCTCTATAAAGTTCATGTACGGTCGGATTACTGCTTTTGCAGCAGTTCCCGGTATTTATCCCGCTGTTCGGACGGAATTCCCAGTGCATCCATTGCCCGTCCAGCCCATATTCTCCATTAAGCTCTTGATTGACAGAATCCGGCCACTTTCCATGCCGCGTTCTATACCACGTTCCATGCCAATTTTGTGCCCTCCTGAATACCGAGTTCTTTCACGCCCTTACTCAAATTACACATAACCCCAACCGCCTTCCGCTCCATATCTCATTGCTTTTTGATCAGATTCTGATATTTCTCCCATTGTGTATCAGGGATTTTCAGCGCAGCCATTGATTGTTCAGCGGTCAGATTCAATGTGTCCATCAGATTCCGGATGGCTGCAACCATTGTTTTCTCTGTCCCCTGTTCCATACCGCGTTCCATGCCACGTTCCATACCGCGTTCCATGCCAATTTTAATGCCCTCCTGAATACCAAGCTCTTTCACACCCTTACTTAAATTACACATAACCGCGACCTCCTTATCAATTTCTCTGGACATGGGAATGGCGAAATCGTTCTGTAAGACCTGTTTTTTCTGTTCTGCATCTACCTGTGAGGAAAGCAATATGTTCAGCAGGCGTAAAACGCTGCTGTGGGCTGCACTGTCTGGGTCTCCGAGGCAGACCAGGATTACCGACAGCAGGTCATAGTTTTCAACCGGTTCCGTGTTATCCCCGACCAATTGTTCCTCAATCATATGATAGCGGGTGATGGTATTCTGTTTGGATTTCGGCGGATTCATACAAATCCAGATGGAATAGACTTTTTTCAATTTATCATAATCGGTATCGGAAAATTCCGTGTTCTTCTGACGGGAAATCATACGGCTGCAATAGTAAATGCCACGTTTCAGCAGCGAATATCCCGGATTAAAGTCGTTTTGCGCTTCGAGGTTGATTATGAGCCGGATTTGCTCTCCGGAGGACGGAGCGGTTGCGAAGAAGCGGATATCGTAAAAGATTTTGCCCTCAGTCAGCGATGTATCCTCATTGGACAGCCCCTGAATCTGCGCCATACTCTCATCCGCTTCGACGGGTACTTCACTGATCTGCGGCTGGCCCTCGATATACTTTTCCGCGATTTCGTTGACCTCACAGTCCTGATACTCGCGCAGACAGCTTTTCATAATGTTTGCCAGGATAATCTTCTCCGACAGCAGCCGTTTGCAGGCCGCATCATACTGCGCCTGCCCGTCAGTCGACCGGACACCTTTTGCGATTGAAGTTTCCTGCACCATACGCACCACTCCTTACATTTTGATTTTAACATAAATTTGTTTTCCAGTCTACCGGATTTTATGAACTTTTAACGCTTCCGTATCATGTGAGCAACAACATTTCGCCAACATCCGGAAACATCGCACGATATTTTGTGCATCCAGATCGCTTTTTCACTCATTTTGGGATACCAATGGCAGGCAAAGGATCCGACCGTTGACATTCAGGAATGCTTCGGGTAACTGAAACCGCTCCTGAAATTGTGCGATTTGTTCAGGTGTAAGGCTGGCAAAGTTATCGCTGTCCGGCGGCACCCCACACAGGAAGAATGTCCCGCAGATAATGTCATACAGGTTTCCAACCTCATCTCGTAACCCACGGTTCCGCGGCAGGCCCAGCATTTTCCCTTCCTCGTTGCAAATCAGGGCAACCCGTTCCGGAAATGGATAAACTGCCTGAATCAGTCCTCCAACAATCTGCTGCATTTCGGGCAGGCTGCCTGTGATATCGGCAACTTCTGGAGCCTGTTCCGGCTCTACGATTAAAATACGCATATTTTTCACCTTAATCTCCGTAAGATTCTTTCAACAGCTTATAAAAGACCGTTTTCCTGACTTTGAGCTGCCGCATGGCTTCGCGGGCGGTGATCTCGCCAGAACGCCAGTGTGCAAGCACTTCGTCCCAGTTTTCCGGACGTGCAGCGGCTGGCCGACCAAGGGACTTGCCTTTTGCTTTCGCCGCGTCGATGCCCTCGCGTTGGCGGCGGCGGATAGTTTTGCGTTCCTGTTCCGCGATCGTACCCAGCACTTCAATCAGGATGTTGTTTACCATTTCGAAGACCCACTCCTGCCCTTCTGGCAGCTCCAGCATTGTGGTAGGCAGGTCGATCACCTTCAAACGAATGCCGTTCTCCTTGAAAAACTGAAGCTCGGCTTTGATGTCCGCTTTGTTCCGGCTCAATCGGTCGAGTGACTTCACCACCAGAGTATCCCCCGGACGCAGCATCGCCGTTTTCAGCGCCAGATAGCCAGGTCGGTCAAGATTTTTGCCGGACTCTTTGTCGGTGATGATCTCGTGCTCATCCGCGCCCAGTTTCCGAAAGGCTTCAATCTAACGGTCAAGATTTTGTTCGCAGGTTGATACGCGGGCATAATAATAGGTACGGTTCAAAAGGTTTTCCTCCTTAAAAAGTGTCCGGAAAGGTGTTTCACTTTCCGGACATGTCCGTAAATTGATTTTTGACCTTTTCGGACACGATTTTGTGCCCAAAACGGTGTGTCCGTAAAGCTATGCCTTTACGGACACTTTAGTCATCGCCGCTGTTCTCGATGATGTCAACCACCGTGCCGATGGCGATGAGGATTTCGCCTAAGCCCATGCGCTCACCTCCCTTCTATTCTGGTCGCAGCGGATTTCGGATACGAGGTCGTGCAGCAGGTGGGGATAATACAGCAGTTCTTCGATCTCGTCTGCGCTGTAGCCGTAGCCGATCAGGGTTTGCACATCGTCCGACGAAACGCCCATCGACCGGGCGGCGTCTAGCAGATAGTTTTCGCTGTATGGGAAAGTCGGTTCGGACTCATCCCAATACCACGCGTGGCCATAAGGCCACCCATATCGCCAGGAGTCTTGAACCTGAAACCTGCTGAAATGGCATGTGCCGTCGGATTTGATGCAAAGGATATCGCCCTCACTGACCGGGATTTCGTCCCGATGACACAGCCCAAGCCGCTGTTCGGTCAGGTCGAGGATTTGGTCAGTCGAGGCATAGAGGTAGAACCCACCGTAGTCGAAGATTGCGAGCGGATTGTCGCCGCGCACGAAGTACAGGTTGTCCTGCCTGTCCAGGATCGTAAACACAAAAGAGCCCTGAACTTTCTCCGCCATCGTCCGGATGGTTTGAAAGTTCAGGGCTTTCTGCTGCTCCAGCAGTTGGACAGCGACGTAACTGTCGGTTTCGATATGGGTCGGGGGGAGCGGTTCGCTTTCGCGCAGAAAGATATCATTCTGAAGAATTCCGTTATGCGCAAGCGCGAAGTCACGGGTTGCCCATGGATGGTTATTGCAATTACGTCGAGCGCTGCCCTGCGTGGTCATACGGGTGTGCCCCATGATAACCCGGACTCCGTTCGGCACATGGAAGTGCATTTTTCGCGCGGCCACCGGGCGTTTATAGACATGGATACGGTTACCAACGTTGTAGGCAATTCCGGTCGCGTCCGTGCCGCGAACCTCGCATTCGCGGGCAAGTACCGAAAGGATCCTGTTTTTCTCACGAGCCGTAAGCATTCCGCGATAGTCGATTATTCCAAATAAACTGCACATTTTAATCGTCCTCCTCAGCCGTTACAGGGTCGTTTTTGTACAAATTCCGCTCCTTCAAGTATTGGATCAGTTCCGGTTCGCAAATCCGGTCGAGAAACTGGTGCCATGAAAGCCGCTGCAATTCTTCGTCGGACAGGAAAACAGCCACGTCGCAGATGGCGTTTACCATTTGCAGCGTGGCAAGGAGCGTATTCCGTTTCAAAGTCCCACGAAACAGCCGGATTTCAACCGTATTGTAATTCGTAAGGTTGACCGCCGTATACCGCCCCATTCGGGAGCCCTTCGCCGAGTCCATGACTTCCTGCGGTGAAAGCTTCATACCGTAGCGCGCTGCCCAGCGGTTGACCTGCCCTTCCGTGCGGCGTGAGAAACGCAGCATCTCCATCCAAAACTTTTCGACAAAATACAGCAGCCGCGCGATGGAACATTCCTGCTCAAGGGTAAACTCACCGAACGCTTTCCGCGAGATATGGATGTGGAGCCCACAGGTGTCCGTTTTGTGGCTCAGATAGTTCAAGGCTCGGGCTTCCTCCAGGACATCATTCCACGGCATATTGTACAGGTGGTAGTCAAGTGTCATCGGATGCGTCACCAGTTCCAGCCCGCAGTCGAGCGAGCCGTCCGTTTTTATGTACAGGTGTTCCGCGCAGCTGTTTGCGGCACCGAGGATGTGCTTCGCCGCGTAAGTGTCACAACCGCCGCCGTCGATCTCAAGTTCCACACCGAAATAGCGGTTGCCTTCACCGTAGAAGATTGCATCCGGCTTATAGCTGTATTCGTGAATCGGCTTGTCGGGCTCCATGTCATCCCAGCAACTGCTGCAATAAGCATTTTCATGATCGTCATAATAGGCGGAATCGTTTGCAACGATGTCGTTACACTCGCAGCAGCGGGTGTAGTGCCGCTCGAAGCAGGACGCGCACAGCGTCATTTCATCATCTTCAACCGCGTCCGTTCTCCAAATCCGCGTGCCGCAATGCTCGCAAATGGCCGTGCTATTGAGCATGCAATCCATACAAACCGCCTCGTTTCCGACCATATAGCGGTCGTCCAGGGGGCTTTCCGCTCCACAATGGCTGCATTGAAAAGTTTGAGTTGCCATGATAAAATCCTCCTGAAATGTCGTTTTTCTGTTACCCCTGATGTTTCTGTTTTGCTTCAAAATAAAACGCCCCGCATCCTTACCAAACAGGTAAAGATACGGGGCATCTGTGTGTTTTCAGCTGGCTTCCGGCAACTCAGGTTTGAGCTCGGCGGCATTCACGATCTCCATGAACTGTTGTGCGAATGCCTTCGCCTGCGCCGCTTCTTCGGGGCTGAGCACGCTTACCGCTTCAAAATGGTACTGTGCATAGGGCTTGCCAGTCTTGCTGGTTGCTTTCTCCAGCGTAATTTTTGTGACAACCCCGCTGATCGGCGTGAGTGAGCTAATCAGCCGGGTCGAGTAGCGGAGGAACCGCGTCTTGCTGGACACCGGAACCCGGACGAGCAGCGGAATAATATTATTGGGGCGCAGCAGGAACAGCAGCACCGATTCCTTGCAGGCTTTCGCGTTGGATTCGCCGTCTTTTGAGCCGAAATCGTTATACGGACAAAGGGCGCACGCTTTTCCGTCCTGTGAAATGATGCTATCCGCGCTCAAGCAGGTAGGTGGTGTCCCTTCGACCGGATCGGCACTGGCCCAGTAGGCGCGGGGCGTGGTGTAATCCAAAATGATACCCGTCAAGTCCCGTTCGGCTTCATCCCCGGACAGTCCCGGAACGGAAAACACCGTCGAGCCGCCCGAAGGAGCTTTTACGATATCGAAAAGCTGCACCGACAACGGCTGATTTTTCAGGTTATCCCTGATGAGTCCCAGCGCGTTTCCGGTAAGCGCAACATAACCGGACTGTACCGGAATGAGCGCGGTTTGCGGCTCGGAGACGATCGCTCCCGGCTCCTGCATCGTTTGAAGTTTCGTTCCCAACCGGGCTTTTAAGTTCTTGTTCTCCATCGTTTTTCTCCTTATTCTGCGGTTTTGATTGCAAAGCGGCGATGCGATGTTTTATTGGCGTATTTTTTGTACAGAGTCGGATGCTCGGCCTTTAAGGTCTTGCTGTCAAGCCGTTCCTGCGTCACGCTTTTCCATGTGACAACCCGATCCCAGACTGTGCCGATCTCGTAGTCGCCCATCATGTTCTTCAACTGATTCTCCGCATACTGCTTTTTCTCGGCTGCAGCGGCTAACTGCTCACAAGCCGTGTCGTACTTATGGATGAGATCGATCGCAGAAGAGGGAAGCGCAATCTTGGAATTCGGCTGACTGCATGGAAACCGTTCCGCAAGAAATTTCGCCGCTGCGCTGGAACCATCTAACGGCGGCGGAGTCTTCAATCGAACATAATCCCAGAAATCGGCTTCCAATTCGACGAGCATCGCGATCAATTCTTCGTCGCGTTTCACAAACTTCCAGCGGAAGGAATTGCCGCCGATCAGGACTGCAATGTAGGTTCCTGCATAGCCGGTCACTGCCATGTAATGCTGGATTTGCAACTGGTATTCGTCCGGGATGGAGTCCTCCCATTCTCCTGCTTTGTAGGCCGAAGCGGTTTTTGCTTCGAAGATGCAAGTTCCGAAGTCCGGGATTTCGCACACTCCATCAAGGTTCGCCAGCATGAAGGGATGCTCTTCGCTCTGCAAAAGCTGTTTGATTTGCCGGACTTCAATCCCGGTACGCTTGGTGAATTCGGCCCGGACGAACGGCTCTAACTGTGTTCCCCAGTAAGCAGCTTCCCCGGCTTCCTGATAGGGCAGTTGTCCGGTTTTGTCCATCCACAATTCGACTGCTGACTTATAACGGTTGACTCCGCAAACCACAGAAGCATCCGAACCGCCAACGCCTAATTTGCGGTGTTCCAGCCACTCCTCATAAGGCATATTTTCGGTAGATGCTAAAACCTTCACGGACATGCGACCACCTCCATCATGCCGCTGCCAGAACCATTTTGTAGGCTTTATCGATAAGCGGATTGCCCTCGATCGTGCGCATGAACAGGTTTTCATTGTAGTTTTTGGTCTTGCGGAGAGGGTCGGCATGAGTAGCGAAATCACTGACAGCGTTGATAAAGCGGTATCCGTTTTTGCCCACGTGTGCAAGGTCGGGAGCATCCCAATACCGCCGCTTCATATCCTCCAACAGCCGCAAATTGTTCTTTTTTGTGGCTTCGGACATGTCTTCGGTGACGGGGAAGAATTCCTGCATAAAGTCCATGACTTTCCGATCGGCCAGCTTGATTTGGGACAGCGCATCAATATTTTGCCCTAACGCACCCATATAAGTTTCGGCAAGCTGCAGCGTTTCACGGGCCTCGTGAACACGGTTCATGACGTTTTCCGTATGCTTGGTTGTCCAGGAACGCCTTGCGCTGTTCAGTGCCAAATTTAAGGTATTCTGACAGACCACACGAATAGGAGTCATAGCGACTTTGATCCCGCTACTGCCATCGTGGGAGTTCATAACTACCAAATACGGTTCGATTTCCTCCCCTGCGATAATGTAGCGCTGCGGCATTTTCGCCAGCATCCAGACTCTGCGGCCACCCTGCAAAGCTCCGGCGGTTTCGTAGGTTACACCTTCGCCCAGCAGGTCGTCCGTGAACCGGAACGCATCTTCATTTTGCACCACTTTGTAGCGGTCGGACACGATGCCTAACAGAGCGTTATCCGTGCTGCGAATGTTGACTTTGTAACCGGCAATGAAAGAGCCGTCTTTGGTATAAACATCCCTTTGCAGCACTTCCCAATTCAGCCCAGCACAGACCAGCGCGTCATCCGAAGTCGGAGCTTCCTGCACCTCCACACCTAAACCATGCCAGGGCTTCTCACGAACATAAAACATCGTTTCTACATTTGCAGACATTGTTTTTTCCTCCTCGAATCTTTCAAGTCTTTTTGAGAATGTGCCCGGAAATCCTTTATTTCCGAGCACATCTGTTAGAATTGGATTGCCTTAATCATCGTTGCATTCTTCAATGATATCAATGATCGTACCAACGGCGATCAGGATTTCACCCAGTCCCATGGAAGCACCTCCTCTCCATACCAGTCACAACGGATTTCTGAGACAATATCGTGCAGCAGACGTGGATCGTAAAGAAGTTCTTCGACCTCGCCTGCACTGCAGCCATAGCGAAGCAACAGGCGTACATCCTCCGGAGAACCCCCCATTGCTTTTGCAACGTCAATCAAGTAATTGCTGCTCGGTTCAGCGTTTTCCTCTAGTTCATCCCAATAAGGGAAGATGCTTTCCCAGTAGGAATAGGGATTCGTTACACAGAACCCGCTAAACAAACAATGCCCTTGCCGGTCAATCCTTAAAATATCGCCTTCCCGCGTTGTAATCTCTCCGCCGTGCCGGAGTCCAAGACGTTTTTCAGCCCGGTCAAGAATCATTTCCGTAGAGGCGTAAAGATAGAAATCATCATAGCAAAAGATTGCCAGTGGATTGTCCCCGCGCACAAAGTACAGGTTATCCTGACGATCCAGAATCGTAAATACAAAAGACCCCTGAACTTTCTCCGCCATTGATTTAATGGTTTGGAAGTTCAGGGGTTTCTGCTTTTCTAAAAGCTGAACTGCAATATAGCTGTCCGTTTCGATCAGGGTATAAGGAAGCTCCTCGATTTCTCTTAAAATGCGGTCATTCCAAAGCACGCCGTTGTGAGCTAAAGCAAATCCCGGAGTCGCCCATGGATGATTATTCCGATTCAGCTTTGCAGCTCCCTGCGTTGCCATCCGGGTATGGCCCATTACAACATTTACGCCGTTTGGAATACGGAAATGCATCTTTCGAGCCGCAACCGGTCGCTTATAAACGTGAATATTGTTCCTGAAATTATAGGCAATGCCAGTTGCATCCGTGCCACGTACCTCACATTCCCGCGATAACACTGCGAGAATCCTGTTCTTTTCATGCGCTGAAAGTACGTTCCCATAATCGATAATTCCAAACAAACTGCACATCTTAATCATCCTCCTCAGCAAACACAGGCTCATTCTTATATAGATCACGCTCTTTGAGGTACTGCACCAATTCCGGTTCTGTAATTCTAGCAAGAAACCCATGCCACGATAATGCCTGCAATTCTTCGTCGGACATGAAAATGGCCACATCACAGATAGCGTTTACCATCTGTAATGTGGCTAAAAGGGTATTCAGTTTTAATGTTCCTCGAAAGATTCTAATTTCAACTGTAGTGTAATTTGTCAGGTTGACTGCCATATAGCGTCCTGCGCAGGAGTTCTTTGCACAGCTCATCATTTCCCATGGCGACAGCTTCATGCCGTAGCGAGCCGCCCAGTGATTGATCTGCGATTCCGTGCGTCTGGAGAATCGCAATAACTCTGGCCAGAACTTTTCGATGAAGTAAAGCAGCCTTGCGATTGTGCACTCCTGTTCAAGCTCAGAATCTCCGAACGCCTTGCGGGAAATATGAATATGTAGACCGCAAGTCTGCGATTTATGAGACAAATATCCCAGATGCTTTGCTTCGTCAAGAATGTCATCCCAGGGCATAAAGTTCATGTGATAGTCCAGCGTCATAGGATGTGTGACTAACTCCATTCCACAGTCCAGTGAGCCGTCGGACTTGATGTAAAGATGCTCCGCGTTACCATTAGCGGCATTCAAGATATGATTCGCAGCATAGTGATCCTTGCCGCCGTTATCGATCTCTAATTCCACGCCAAAATAGCGTGGACCGTCTCCGTAAAAGATCGGAATGGGTTTATAGCTATACTCGTGAATAGGAGGCCTAGTGTAAAATTTTGTGTAAGCGAAATTCGACAAAGTCAAGAAGAGGTGCGATGGAAAGTGCACAGGCGGCGG
>QXXE01000082.1 GCA_009911355.1 Clostridiaceae bacterium
GTTGCCTCCTTAATTCTCTTTGATTATACATTAAATCCTTGCGTATGAGGTGTCAACTAAAATGGTACAACATCATTATTTCGCTGTAAACGGTCTTTTATGCTGCGGGGGTATTCCTGTTTGGGTAGGGGCTTTTCGGCGGCTCTTGCGGCGTTCTGTGCGTTTATAGTGAGTGCTTCCAGTACGGCGGCACGGTCAAAATCATCACCCAATTTCCGGGCGGTGATTGGCTTCGTCCTGTCCGGCGTGAGATATGACAACCTCCCCCGGCTCTCCTTGACGGTCACGCCTTGCTGTAACAGCTTCCCGGAAAAGTCCTCAAAGGAAACGGCAGAGGACAGGGCGGTGCGGATCGTGCGCCGCAACTTCTCCTTGTCCGTTTCAAACTTGGTCTGTTTGGGCGGCTCTCCTGTAGCGGCAAGGGAAGCATTTTCTTTATCCAGTGCGGCTTGTCCTTTCCGTTTCGCCCAATACTCACGCTCGGTAATGCGGTTCTTGCTCCCGCCCAGTAAATCAATCTGATAGAGGTTTTCCCGGTGGCACATCTCCATGACCTCCGCTTTGAAATACTCCATAGCTGCGTCCGTACAGCGGTGCTTGCAGCCCTCCCTTGTGTCGGCTGGTCTTTCCATGTAGGGCAGTAGCGGCACTTCGGCAATCCGTAAAGAATTGATTACGATATGCACATGAATGTTGCCGCTGTGGTTATGCCCGTCCGGGTGGGTGCATACCAACGCTTGGTGTCCGGGGAAATGCGTCTTACAAAATTCCACGCCCAATGCCTGCGCCCGGTCTACGGTCAAGCCGTTGTCGGGTGCGTCACGGGGGTCAAAGCTGATAATGTAATGGTGGCTCTTTACGTCCTCCCGCTTTTGGTTCTTGCCGTATTTGAGATTGGAGCGCATACACGCTATGGCGAAATCTTCCCCGCCGCAATTCAAAGAAGATATGCGGTAATCGTCACGGGGGATAAGCCGCCCATTTTCGTCCAGTGTGGGCTTCATGGTAAATTCGTCATGCTCAAAGGTTAGGTACTGCTCGGCGGCTCCATAGTCGGCATTTTTAGAGCTGATATGTTTGAACGTTGCCAACGGCTTCACCTACTTTCTGCAAGACTTCAAACTTCAAAGCGGCAAGCTCCGCTGTGGCGGCTCGTACCTCTTGGGAGAGGGCGTTATAAGGTGCGCCGTACTCGTTCAGACAGCGGGCAATCTGATTCAAGTTGCCGCCGATTTTCCCGTACTCGGCTGTGAGTTTCCCAACGGCAGAGAGTAATTCATCATTGACCGGGGAAACGGTGATTACTGGGCATATCCTTGACTTAATTAGGGCTTGCCGGATAAACTCGGCTTGGCTCATTTTGCAGAGGGTGACATGCTCGGAAAACTCGGTGTATTCTTCCTCGGTCAAGCGTGTTTTGATTACCCGGTGGCGGTGGGGCGTGTTGTATCTTTTCATGGCTGTGAACCTCCTTTCGTGGGTGGATTTTTTCAAGCGGCGCAAGCCGCAAAAGGCGGGTTTGGGGTGGCAACCCCAACAAGATTCCCATAGGACAAAATGAGCGATAAGCGAATTTTGGTACTATGGTAGAATCTTGCTCTTAAAAAGTGGCGGTTTCCTCTGTGTGGGCTTCCGTCAATACCTTTAGTGCCGCAAGCGGGGATTTTGCCAAAGCTGTGGCGGTATTTCTCCCTCTAATACCTACAACACCGCAAAAGGCAAAATTGACGGAGATTTGCGAAAATTTCCCCTTATTCCTTACAACACCACGCAAGCCGGAATAGGCGGAGATTTGCGGAAATTTCCCTTTGCCCGCCCTCCACGGAAAGCTTGCGAATTTGCCAAACGGGAGAGGGAACTTCTTTCTATCCCCCTTTGCACGGTATAATACTGGCGATTTTTCAAAATGCCAAAAATAGGCGCAAAAAAACAGGAAACCTTTTCTTGATTTCCTGTCTTGGTGTACCGTTCTATGTGGCGGCGTTTATTCAGTTTTGGGGTATGGCTGTTCATCAAAGCGGAACTGGAACAGGGCAGCGATAAGCCGCCGTTTTATATTGTCCTCGGTGTCCTTGTTGATGTGCCCATTTTCAAGGGCTGCAAACCGGATTCTCTTGCTGTAATGCTGTAAAACTTCTTCCACGGCTTCCGGTTCTCCATTGGTTGCTCTGACAATAGTCTCATAGGGAATAAGATTAGGATTCTTCATGCGAAAACACCTCCATTTTTTCCTGTAACATCTGTAAGGCACTATGTATGTGATACCACGCCGTACTTCGGCAACGTCCATACATTTCCCCGATTTCCTGTTGTGTGTAATGACCGAAAAAGTAAAGATAAATAATTTCCCTCTTTTTATCCGGCAAGGATAACAGCGCAGTGGCAAGCTCCCCGTTGCTGAGGATAACCGTCTGACCGCATATGGTGACGGGGTACTGCTCGTAGGGGTCTATGAAATATTTATCTGACGTACTGAACGGGTAAAACTTTTCTTCTGTAAGATACTCAAAAGATATTTCTCTTTTCTGCCGCCTGCTCCTGTCACGCCATGAGTTGATAGTTGCATAGCGTATAACAACTTTGCAAAAAGCGTTAAAAGTATACATGATGTGTTCTTTGTATGCTTCGGTGCAAGCTGAAAGCCTTGGGTTCTTATTTGTTGTATTTGTCTGCTCTTTATTCAAAATAGGTTCTCCTTATATTCAATAGAATTTTTCTCCGGGATAACGCACAAAAGGTTACGTTACTTTCTGAAACATATGCCGAACTTTATCTAAACGGCTGTTAGGACGGCGTGGCTGCAATACAGGCTCCCCGGAAGTTTCTTGATACCCTTTTAATTCTATAAGACAAACACTTCTCCCATTTGTATAAAAATTCAAATCATTCCTATATTCACCTATACAGCGGGCGGGGATTTCTCCCGTAAAAATAACTTCATCATTTTTAAGCAAGGTTGATTCAATCACTGCACAATACTTCGGTGCGTCATTGTAAGCCCGTGAAAGATATTCCTGCGGTGCAAAAAGGGTAAAGGAAAGGTATGGTTCCAATAATTGTGTTCCTGCTTTTTTCAATGCCTGTTCCAACACGACAGGGGCAAGGAAACGAAAATCTGCGGGGGTACTGACTGGACTGTAATAAACTCCATAGTCAAAACAAATTTCACAATCTGTCACTCTCCAACCATATAAGCCTTGCTCCATTCCATAACGCACGCCTTCCATAACGGCATTTTGAAAACTTTGGTTTAAATAGCCGAGAGATACCTCGCTTTTAAACTGGGTTCCACTTCCGGCAGGAAGCGGCGTTACAGTTAAGCCAATGGACGCCCAAAACGGATTCGGCGGCACTTCAATATGAATCGTATAGGTCGCCCTTTTTATCGGTCTTTCAAGATAAATGACCGTAGGCTCCCTCATAGCCACTCTAACATGGTATTTTTCTTCCAGTAACGAACAAATAACTTCTAACTGCACCTTTCCCAAAAAAGATAGAATAATCTCATGGGTGACAGTATCAATTTCAAAGCGCAAAAGAGGGTCTGTATCAGCAATTTCTATGAGGGCATTCAGCAAGGCTTCTCTTTGTTCCGATTTTTGCGGCTCAACGGTTGTCCGAAGCAACGGCATGGGATTATCAATCCACGCTCTGCGAGGTAAGAGCTTTTCATTTCCCAGAATGTCATTCAGTTTCAAAGTATCATCGGATAAGATAACAATTTCTCCCGAACAGGCATGGTCTGCCGGAACGATTTCCCCATTTGACAGAATAAACATTTCTGTAATCTTTATCTTTTTCTTTTTTGACAGCAGGATTGTATCTCGTAAATGGAGCGTTCCATGATATAGGCGTAAGTAGGAAAGCCGTCTTTTCTGGTCTGTATACTCAATCTTAAAAACATATCCGCATAATTCGGACTGGCTATTCTCTATTTCTGGAACGAAAGTTTCTGTAATTACCTCAATCAATTTTTCCGTTCCTAAATTGTCTTTTGCACTTCCATGATAAACAGGGAACAAGGAACAACATCTGGTTCTCCGACATTTTTCACGTTGTAATTCCTGCATATCCAAAGAATCCTCTGCGATATATCTCTCTAGTAGTTCATCACTTCCAGCAATAACGCTATCCCACTTATCTAAATCAGAAATATCAGTCATTGTTATCTTTGATGATAAGACAACCTCCTGCATGACAATCATATCGCTGGTAAGTTTTTCCCTAATATTTTGGTAAATACGCCGCAGATCAATTCCGTTTTGGTCTATCTTATTTACAAAGATAATTGTCGGAATGTTCATTTTCTGAAGCGCATGGAATAATATCCGGGTCTGCGCCTGCACACCGTCCTTTGCGGAAACAACTAAAATAGCCCCGTCAAGGACAGATAAAGAGCGGTATACTTCGGCTAAAAAATCCATATGACCGGGAGTGTCCACAATATTGATTTTATAACCATTCCAGCAAAAAGAAGTAACCGCCGTCTGAATAGTAATTCCCCGCTGCCGTTCTAAAATCATGGTGTCTGTTCTTGTAGTTCCTTTATCCACACTGCCTTGTTCTGCAATCGCTCCACTGGTGTATAGCAGACTTTCTGTCAAAGTTGTTTTCCCTGCGTCTACATGGGCAAGAATGCCAATATTGATTATTTTCATGTGATTGTCCTCCTTTTACAGCCCCAAAGGGCATAAAAATCCCCAGCAGTAAAATACTTTTACCACTGGGGATTTTGTTTGCGGACATACACATATACAGCATACACCTACTTGCATTTGCTGTTCTTCTTTGATATGTCAAAATTGATAAGGCAAAAGTATTCTTAAATTGGGTACAAAAAACTAAGCCCCTCGCAAGGGACGGTTACGATTCTTTGTTCCCACTATTTGGTTATAGTTATTTAAGAATACCTTGCCGCATATTTTTTACTCCTTTTCTGGAATGAAGCTATTATAGCACATCAGCGTGAGGAAAGAAAGTACCCAAAAAAGAAAAATACGAAATCATGTAATGTTTGTAAGGTATGAAAAGGAAAATTCCGCAGTCGTCGGCATTGTGGGAATGTGTATAACTGGCTGTCTTATGGAGTTGTGGGTAACTCTGTTTGCAGGACGTGGGAAAGCTGCACTTTAGCTTTTCCATGTGCTGTGAACAGAGTTATCCATGACGGAATAGCCTGTTATGCACATTTCCATAATGCTTGTCTTTTGGTTTTTGCTTCGGAATAGTGTGGTGCTGGCGGTCTATCTCTTGTTTTTGGTTGCTTGCTTCTTTACCGTACATGAGCATTCGCGCCGGGGTTGTCGTTGCCGTAGCCCTCCATGAGATTGACAACGCCCCAAATGCCAAGACCAGCCCCAAGAGCGATAACAAGTGTTTTCAAAACGCCTACTGCGGAAGTAAAAAATGCCATGATAAATCCTTTCTGCCGCGTGTGCGGCTGTCCGTCAAGCGGACAAAAGGCGGTCAGCGTTTGGTCGCCGCCGCATAAAAAAACCGCCCTGTATGAAAGGCGGTGTCCCCACGCCGCGTAAGTTCTGCGGCGCAGCGGTATTCAGTTGTAAGGGGTTGGGCGGTACGTCCCCCGGTAGGGGCGCGTATCAGATAGCCCGTGTTTACGTTCTTCATTTCCGATCAGCTCCTTAAAAAATGTTTTTATGAATGACAGGTAGGAAAGGGTCTGTTTCCGTAGCCATCGGCGGTGTGGGAATGTGGGTAACTGGCTGCTCTTTTGGGATTGTGGGTAACTCTGTTTGCAGGACGTGGGAAAGCCGCACTTTGGCTTTTCCATGTGCTGTGAATGGAGTTATCCATGATCCCATAGCCTGTTATCCACATTTCCATGCCGCAAGGGGCGCGTATCTCATGCCCGGTTTTTCTGTCCTTGATCTCAATCCCTCCTTTTGTCATGTTACGGTGAAAATCAATGTTGGCTTGCTTAAAAATAGGCAGAAAAAAAGCAGAAAATCTTTTTTGATTTCCTGCCTTGTATGTTGTCTGAAAAATTGCAATTATTTTGTAAGCAATAGCAAATTTATACTTTCATATCTACCGATTTTCGCTGATTTTCAACGGATTCTCTCGTAATTCCGTCTAATGCTCCTGCCGGAATTGGTTTACCGGGTTTCCACTTCGGATCAACAGCTTTCACCGCATTTACAAATGCTTGTGTATATGCCCGTTCATACTGCCTTAATGTGTTCCCAGCAGCCAATCTATCATTTTTATCCATTTTTCTGTATAAATTCAAATATACATCTGAACGCTTTGTTGTATCTCCATTACCTACGCCGTTTTCCCTAAGAAATTCTTGCTTCGTTAGTTCAAACATCTCATCCTTGCTACTTTCCGGTATAGAAATAATTTTTTCTTTTTCTGCCCGGTTTTTTTCTGTGACAACTAAACCAGCCATTCCCGTAACAGGACTAATATAATCACCGTCGCTGTCATAACGGCTCATTCTATTTTTAATTGCTTGAATATTTGTATATCCAACACCTTTACACGCTGCGGACATACTTTGCATTACAGCTTGATATTGTTTGCTGCTTGTGTCAATACCTGCAGCTTTTAACTGCGCTTGTACGGAGCTGCTATTTAGCTGTGATAACTCAAAAGTGCCTGTTGTATTTGTTTTTGATGTTCCGAACATACTCTGAAATAAAAAACTATAATCTGTAATTTTAGACATATTCTTAACCCTCCTATCTCAAATTTGAAATCCGTTTCTTGACTTTTTATAGTCTTTTACTTTATATCGGCACAAATGTAAAAACATATAACATGGCTATGTTTTGATGAAAGATTATCCTTTCTGCGCCCGGTTCTTTTCGTAAAGCCGTTCGCAATCCTTGATAAATTTCCGTAAGGCAGCTTCCCGCCGCTGTTCCTCCCGGATTTTCGGGTTGACAAGCACCGTAAACCGCCGCTTATCATTTCCGGGGCTTTTATTCACTGTCTGCGTCCTCCTGTAAATCTGCCCCGTCGATCTCGTAAACGTCAAATTCCTCGTCCGGCTTCACAATGGCGGGGCGGCGTTTGATGTGCTTCTCCATGTCAAAGGCGTTCTTCGGGTCTGCGTCGGAGAGGTACTTGTATTTCGGGTGTTTTGTTATATCGAATTTATCCGAAAAGAACGGGCGCACCCCGCGCACCTGTAAAATGCACTTGCCGCCGTCCATAATGGCGATCTCGTCCTGTGTCATAAGCTCCTTTCCCAATTTCTGATAGTTCATGCCGTGGGAAAGCTCCCGCCCCCGCGTTTCGGACGTGTTGAAGCTGTCTATGGTTTCCTTGCCTAAAATTTCCGATATTTCTTTGAGGGTGCTTTTTTCCTTGCCGCCCAAGAAAAGGGTTGTGTCGCAATTCCCTACAATCGTGTCAGCGTTGTCCTTATAGATTGCCTTTAGCTGGCTCTGTGACTGCAAAATGATTGAAGCGGAAATTTCCCGGCTTCGGATTGTGGCGATCAGCTTCTCAAACTTCGGTATCTGCCCGATATTCGCAAATTCATCAAGTAAGCACCTTACATGGACGGGAAGCCGCCCGCCGTATTCATCATCAGCCTTGTCACAAAGCAGATTGAATAGCTGGGTATAGAGAATACTCACGACGAAATTAAAAGTGTCGTCGGTGTCGCTGATAATGACGAAAAGGGCGGTCTTTCTGTCCCCCAGCGTGTCAAGCTCCATTTCGTCCGTTTCCATAAGCTCCCGCAGCTCCTTAATGTCAAATGGTGCTAACCTCGCGCCGCAGGAAATGAGGATAGAGCTTCGCGTCTTGCCCGCCGACAGCAGGAATTTCTTGTACTGCCGGACAGCGAAATGCTCCGGGTCTTTTTCTTCCAGCCGTTCAAACATGAGGTCAACCGGGCTTTGAAATTCCGGGTCGTCCTCGCGGGCTTCGCTGGCATTTATCATTTCAAGCAGCGTCGTGAAGTTCTTTTCTTCCTCTGGGGCTTCATAATAGATATAGCCGATAAGGGCGCAGTAGAAAAGCCGTTCCGACTTCACCCAAAAATCCTCGCCGGATTTCTCCCCGTCGCCTTTGGTGTTGGCGATTATGGTATTTACCAGCTTCAAAATGTCTTTCTCGCTGCGGATATACGCAAAGGGGTTGTAACGCATGGACTTCTTGAAATTGATCGTGTTCAGCACTTTTATTCTGTACCCGCCACGCTGTAAGAGCTTCCCGCACTCGATTAAAACCGTACCTTTCGGGTCTGTGACAACATAGCTGCTGTGCATTTGCATGAGCGACGGTTTGACGAAAAAGCGGGTCTTGCCGCTGCCGGAACCGCCGATCACAAGGATATTTTTGTTGCGGGCATATTTCGGCTGCTTCGGGCGGCTGTTCATGGTAAGCCGTTCCGTCTGCGTTAAGGGAATATTGTTCTCAAATACCGGGTCTATGTACGGCTTTATGTCCTCCGCAGTCCCCCAACGTGCGGAACCGTACTCAATGCCCTTGCGGTATTTTTTCGCGTTCTTGCCTTTCATGTAGACAGCAAGCCGGATAATCACCGCCCCGGCAATGCCAATCAGTAAATCGGCGGGGTGGAAGCTGGGCGCGGCACTGGCAAAAGCGGCGGTAAAGCCCTCCCCAAGATGTAATATCTTTGCGCTTGCGTCCATGCCGGGGGAAAGCCGGACAGCCGCGCCCACCTTGTCAAACAGGTACACAAAGAGCAGATACGGGAGATTGAGGATAAGCAGTTTTTTTACTTCCGGCTTCATAGCGATACCTCCCTGTCCTTGTTTTTGGTCTGCTGGCGGCTGGCGTTCAGCTCCTTTGCCTTTTCCCGGAAAGCGGCTAATGCCTTTCGGATTGAGGGCTTCCTGTCCTGCGTCAGCTTCTTTGCGGAAAACTCCTTGAAAGCGGCGGTCAGCGCGTCCGCGTCCCTGCCCTTGAAGAATACAAGATAGCGGGGCGGGGTTTCCGTCGCGTCCTTTTTCAGCGCAAAGTCGATACCGTACTTTTTGGCGGTATGCTCAAACGCCTTGATATTGTCTTTTGTGATCTCAATGTTGGAAACGCCTGTATTCTGCTTCATAAGCTGCTTTAGGGTCTGTTTCCCGTGGGGCTGCTTGCCGATCTGCTTCTTTGTTTGTGTCAGTACGGCTTTCATTGCCTTTTGCAGCACTTCGGCGGTCAGCTTCCCGGTCTTGATATACAGGGCAACGGTTTTTTCGTTGATCTCGTCCTGCATGGGTTCTGTCCCTCCTTTCGGGGTAGTCTATGGGGCGGCGGTCAGATACGCACCCGCAGCCCGTTAAGGTCGTCGGCTCTGATACCTACCAAGTACCATTCCTGTTTCGTGTTCATTTCAATGCGGGTCGGCTTCCACTTGCCGCGGGTGAATACGTCGAAACAGTCCCCGCAATGCAGCCCGCCGTAATAGCTGGCAAGGTCAAAGCGAATGTCATAGCGGTCTGTGCGCTCGTCAAATACCAATGCTCCTGTTCTCTGTGCCATAATAAAATCCTCCTTTTGTTGTTTACAGGCTTTCGCCCGGTTTGAATGAATAGGGGTCGTGCGGCTCCTGTGGCGCAAGTGCGCCGCTTGCCATATCGTGAGCCACAAGGGACGTGTAATAGTTGCCGATAGTGGACGGGGCATTGAAAAGCACCGCCCGTAGATACTGCTTGATGTTGCGGATTTTCGTTGTGTTCTCCCGCATACAGTCCAGCACAAAGCGGATATGTTCGCTGTCTAACTTCATAAACTTTGCTTTCACCAGCTCGGCGGGGTAATCGTCCCCGGCAATGCGGATTGTCTTTCTCCGGGTGCAGACGGTTTCCAGCATAATGTCAACGATTTCGTCCAGCCTGTCCCCGTCAAACTTCATATCCTGCATGAGAATGTCATAACTGATGTTGTCCTTGATGATCTCCCGGTAAATCTCAAAAGCTGTCTGTGCTTCCGCTTCCTTTCTTTTCCGTTCCGGCGGCACAGCCGCTTCTCCGTCAGAGGGAGAGGGGTTAGGGGAAAGGATAGGAATGGAATGGGTACTTTGTAAATCTGTATTTATTTTTTCTTTTGTTGGTAAGTCAGTCTTTTGTATATCTTTATTTAATTGCATTGGATTTTCCAACGTAGGTTTTTCCAACATTGGTTTTTCCTGCGTTGGATTATCCAATGTTGGATTTTCCAATGTAGGTAAATCCGGCGTAGGTTCTGTATGCGGCTGCTCATAGATCACATAATCAGCTCCGCGCAAACGTCCCTTTTCGTCGCGTTCCCGTGAACGGACGATATACCCGGCGCGTTCCAGTTCCTTTATTGCTTCCCGGATAGCGTCTATCTTTTCCCGGTTAATCTGTGACAGCCCTGCAAGGGTGTAGTCCCAATCTTCGGGAAGTGACAGCATTTGCGATAAAAGCCCCTTTGCCTTTAAGGTCAGCTCCTTGTTGCGTAAATGGTGGTTGCTCATAACGGTATAGCCCTTGTTGCGCTCCACTCGGAAAACTGCCATAGCTTCATCACTCCTTTGGTTGTGGATTTGTTACGCGATAGAACGCCGTTTTGCCGGGGTTAGGTATAAATCCCTGTCCCCGTTAAAAACGCGCCCGCAAAGCCGCATATAGCAAGGCTTTTTTCGCCCCTACTGCGTAACATGAGGGCATAAAAAAAGCGGCGTTCCTGTTCTCCCTGTTATGGGATAGAGAAACGCCGCATTTGCGTCGTATTCAGTTTTCATTTATTCTTTCTCAATGCTGTGTGCTGGTGTTTGGGCTTGCAGGGTTCCGGGTGGCATATCAAGGCTCTTTCCCTCAAAAGTAGTAAATTGGTAGTAAATTCAGCTTGAAATCCTGCTTGTATGCCCGTAAATCAAGGCTTTTTTGAGATAATCAACCATTTTTAACCTAAAACCTTTGATAATATCGTTACAACAATATTTGCCGCACGACGGCAAAAGAAAAAAAGCCGTCGTATGATAGCTACTCATAAAACAGTATCAAGCAACAAACTGAAATAGGGTAACTGCCATACAGGGTGCAAAAAAAGACAAGTAAGAAGCAATCCGTTTCTTGCCTGTCTTTTTCATTTTGTTACGCAATAGAACGCCGTTTTTGAGGGCATACATACAAAGCCCTTACCCCGTCATTTCAACGCCCGCAAAGCCGCATAAATCAAGAACAAAATACCTCCTACTGCGTAACAATCCCCATAATAAATCGAGGGCGAAAGCAGTCTACTGATTTCGCCCTCTTGACTACCCATAAGCAAAGGCGGGAAAAGCTGTCAAGGGCGCGAAGCGCGAAGTTTACCCTTGACAGCTTTTCCCGTCTTTGCTATCTACTATCGGTCGAAGCGGAATTTCAATATGGCTTCAACCAATTTTGCCTTTAACCTGTCCTGTGTATCGTCATTGATATGTCCCTTATACATAGACAGGTATTTGATGTGTGCGGTGTAGTGCCGCAATACTGCGTCTACCGCTTCCGGCTCTCCGGCAACAGCTTTTTGGATTACCTCAAAAGGTATCAGCTTTTTGTTCCTCATTTTCCAATCTCTCCCATTCTTTCCGCAACTGTTTCAGCGCGACATTTCTCCGACTGTTTATTGTACTCCTGCAACGTCCGTACAGTCTGCCTATTGCTTCATCACGATAGCCGACAAAATAATACAATAGCAAGGCTTCCCGACGCAATTTCGGCAGTCTTGATAATGCCGTCGCTAACCGTTCATCATCAACAATAACTTCCTTTCCCAACACAAGAAATACAGTCGGCTTGTCCTGCTTTTCAAAATAGCTATCCATAGCAGAAGGCTCAAAATATCTTTCCGACATTAGGTAGTCAAGGGAAACTTCCCGTTCCTCTTTTCGCTTCAAATCCCGCCATGCGTTGATTGCTTCATGGCGTAGTACAATCTTACAGAACGCATTGAACGTATATTCGATATGTTCCATGAACTGTTCAGAATATCTCATTTTCTCTCACCCCCTTTCTTCCCAGTAGGGGGCTATTACAACAAAAACCCATGCAGAATATATCTGCATAGGTTCTTGGGTAATATGAGTTATTAAGACATACTAAATGATATGTGTATTCATACTCATAGGCAGAATATCCCACTTTGCAAAACAGGATTTTTTTGATGAAAAATCTCCGACAATATATGAGTAATAAACAGGCATAGCAATACCTCTGCCGCCGGAAACCCGCTTTACAGAAATGCAGACAACAGAAAACGGCGGCTTGGACTTTCCAAAACCGCCGTAAAGATTATCAAGGCATAAAGATAGGATTGCAACACGACGGTTTTTTTCTTTTGCCGTCGTGCGGCAATTATCTGAACATATTACATCTTTTGGTTATGCTGTGAATTTCCCGCATATTGGAATTGTGGTTCGCATAAGTGGAAAGAAAAGTTTTCCCTGTCAACCAGCCCTACCACTTTATCACTGTTATATAGGTCAAGCAGAAAAGCCGCTATCTGTGCGCTTGTATGATATGTGCCAAACAGTTTATCATAGTCATATTCCGCTACATCATTCGCAACTTTTCCAAACTCTGTTTTTGTCGCGGCGGGTGCCAATACCTTTGCCTGCATTTTCGCATGAGCAGTTTTTAGTTCCCATGAAAGCCCCTCTGTAAAGGCACTAACATAAAATTTTGCCGCACAATACGTCACCGCATTAGGAACAATCGTATAACCGCCGCATGAAGAAACATTGATAAGCTGTGCTTTTTCAGTATTCTTGAAATCACGCACAAATAAGGACGAAAGGATAGTGAGGGCTTCTACATTCAAGTGCAACATCTGACTGATTTTTCCCAAGTCCTGATGACTTACGCTGTCATAATTGCCAAAGCCCGCATTGTTAATCCATGTCTGCAACGGATAGGATTTTACATCTTCATAAACCTCAAAAACATTTTGGGGAACAGATAAATCGGTTACTTTCAGTACAACATCAAGTGTCGGATATAACGTCGAAATTTCCTGCCGCAACGCTTCCAGTCTGTCTTTTCTGCGGGCAATCAAAATCAGATTGCTTCCGCGCTCTGCAAATGCCTTTGCCGTTTCGTACCCTATGCCGGAACTTGCCCCTGTAATGACAGTGTATATTTTTGTGTTTTGAACCATTTACAAAACCTCCTCGTCTTTGATATAATGCAAGCATACAATGTAGAGTAAACTCTATGTCAAGAGGATAGGAAGTGATTTTTTGGAATACTCCATAGGTGAATTTTCAAGGCTGACAAATTTAGGAATACATACCCTGCGCTACTATGAACATGAGGGCTTAATTACGCCGGGGCGCAATTCCAGTAACCGCCGCTGTTATTCGGATAAAGACCTTGCATGGATTGAATTTATCAAGCGTCTGAAAGATACGGGTATGCCGATTAAGGAGATACAGCATTATGCAAAACTGCGGGCAGAGGGCGACCCCACTCTGCGTGAGAGAATGGAAATGCTGACTGCACATAGGGAAGCCCTAAATGAGCAGATAAGACAGTTACAGGAGCACATGACAAAACTGGACGACAAAATTGACTTCTACCGACAGGAGATAGCCCGCACATCAAAAAATAATTAGGACGCAATAATACGCCTGTTTTCTTTCTGAAAAGATTGGAAACAGGCGTAAATTTTTATAGTTTTGTTTGGCATTTCTCAAACTTTCTCGTATTAGGAAACAAGGAAAACTTTTTGAAGAATTTCTCTCAAAATTCCGTCAAAACCGCCCTGTGCGGTGTTGTAGGTAGTGAGAGGGTTTTCAAGAGGGTTTGGGATTCCTCCCAACAAGCAAAATCTGTCTGGCAAGCCATAGCGCGGACGGGCAGATTTACGGAAATGGGTACCCGTTTCCTATGCTTGCTCCGAAACTTATCACTTTAATAAACATAGAAAGGACGGGAAAGGAATGGAAAGGAAACGGAAAATCAAGGACGGGCATATCGTGGTGAAAAATCCGCTATATCAAGAAATGCCAAAACAGGAAGTGGCGATAAAATCCGGCAAGACGCTCTACCGCTTTACGGGAAGTTATGACGGAGAAAGGAGCCTGCCCCACAAGGTTCTGCGCCTTATGGAACAGGAAAAAGCAGAAAAAGATGTTGAAGAATGAACGGGAAGCCGTTATAATAGCTTCAAGCAATCCTGTATTGGCAGACTGCCCGCCGACGAAAGGAGCAGAAATTATGTTAAGGCAGTCTGACAAAATTACCGCCCTCTATTGCCGCTTATCACGCGACGACGAATTACAGGGCGACAGCAACAGCATTGTAAACCAAAAGGCGATTTTAAGTAAATACGCAAAAGAAAACCACTTTTCAAACACATTGTTTTTCGTGGACGACGGGTATTCTGGTACGAACTTCAACCGTCCGAGTTGGGGTGAACTACTGGAACGGATTGAAAATGGCGAAGTGTCAACACTGATTGTCAAGGATATGTCGCGGTTAGGGCGTGACTATCTGAAAGTAGGCTTTTACACCGAAGTCCTCTTTGCAGAGAAAGGCGTGCGGTTTATTGCCATTAACAACGGCATAGACAGCGCGAACCAGCAAGACAGCGATTTTACCCCGTTTTTGAATATCATAAACGAGTGGTACGCAAAGGACACAAGTAAGAAAATCCGCGCTGTGATGAAGTCAAAGGGGGAAGCTGGGGAACATCTTTGCAGTAACCCGCCCTATGGCTACATGAAAGACCCCGACAACAAAAAGCATTGGATTGTAGATGAAGAAGCCGCCAAAGTGGTGCGCCGGATTTTCCGCTTATGCTTAGAGGGGTACGGACCGACACAGATTGCCCGTATTCTGAAAGAGGAAAAAATAGTCACTCCGACAGTCTATTTCATGCAGAACGGACGCGCAACGAGAAACGCCCCGCAAAATAACCCCTGTCGTTGGAGTGCCGAAACGGTAACATTTATTTTGGAACGCCCAGAGTATCAAGGGCATACAGTAAACTTCAAAACTTTTGTCCAGTCTTACAAGACTAAAAAGAAATGCTACAATCCGGCGGAAAAGCAACTTGTGTTTGAAAATACCCATGAAGCAATCATAGACGCTGACACTTGGGCGCGGGTACAGGAATTACGGAAGAACAAACGTCGTCCGACAAGAACGGGAAAGACAAATATGTTTTCCGGCATTGTCCGCTGTGCTGACTGCGGTGAAAAGCTGTACTACTGCACAAGCAAAAATTTTGAAGCGCGGCAAGACCATTTTGTGTGTTCCACTTCAAGGCTCAAGGGAAAAGAAGTCTGCCCGACGCATTATATCCGCGCCGTAGTTTTGGAACAGGGTGTGCTTGCACATCTCAGACTGACGATTGCTTGTGTAGCCAACCATGAAGAACAATTCCGTAAGGCTATGGGTGCAAAACAGAAAGCAGACACAAAACGGGAGTTGACGGCAAAACGGAGGCAACTGACGCAAGCAGAACGCCGGATTGAGGAACTTGACCGATTGTTCAAGCGTATTTATGAGGATAACGCAAATGGTAAACTTTCTGACAGCAGATTTCAAATGCTCTCTGACGATTACGAACAGGAACAGGAAGAACTGCGGGAAAAGCTGTTGCAACTAAATGAAGAAATTAACCGACAGGAAGAACAGGCAGAGAACATTGAACGGTTCATTAGTAAGGTACATGAGTATCTTGACATGGACGAACTGACACCCGCCGTATTGAATGACATGGTGAAAGCAGTTTACGTCCATATGCCGGACACTTCAAACGGACACAGGGAACAGCAGATTGACATATCCTATGACCTTGTGGGAATACTCCCCGCGTCCCTGCTGAACGACTTACAAAACGGAGAAACGGCATAGCCAACGCTACGCCGTTTCCAAAAAACAAATCTAATACTGTCTTACGAGTATCTAACTTACAGCAGAGATATTTTCACACGCCCTTTTTGACGCGGCGGCTTTTGAAAAATCAAAGCCGCCGTTTCTTTTTATCTTCTCAAGAAATGACGCGGTATCACTGTTAAAAGCGGCGGCTAAAGGAGGTAGCCGCCATGAAGTATATACCGTATCGACAAAATCCGACGGTCATTGACATATCAAAAAAAGCCCGACCGCCGCCGGGGAAAATCACGCCTATAAATATGAACTGTCTAATCATCTAAATACTGCTTACAATACCTATGCGCCTGTCCGGGCTTTTCGGACAGGCGTATTTTGCTGCTCAAAAAATTTTTTGAAAAAATTTCAAAAAATCTTCGGCGTTTTTCAAAAACGCCGTATTGCCCCGCGAAAAGGGGGAAGCACCACCATCTTTCCAACGAGAAAGGAGGTGAGAATGTGGAACCTAATAGCAGGGAGTTTTACAAACAATGTGCTTTTCAGAAGTTTTGTAATACGGTGCTGCACAATGAAGCGTGTGACGCTCACAGGGAGCTGCACAGGCATAAGGCAAGGGAAGTCACCTTTTCCGATTTACCCTTAGACGAAGCGCGGCAGCTTCATACCTTTGATGAATATTTCAAACGGGAAACCGCCGAAACCGTCTTTGAGAAAGCCGGAAAGAAAATCACGCCGAAGCTGCTTCTTGAAGCAATCCGTACTTTGCCGGAAGAAAAGCGCAAAGCCGTACTCCTGTACTATTTCGAGGGAATGAACGACACCGAGATTGCGGAGCTGTTCAATACGTCGAGAAGCACGATACAGTACAGGCGGACAAGCTCTTTTGAGAGATTAAGAAAATATCTGGAGGAAAATGCTGATGAATGGGACGAATGGTAACGAACCCGGCTACCCGGAAAACGCCCTTGTTCCCTATCCTGTCATTGTGGCAGCGACAAAGGGCGACCCGGACGCCATGAAGATTGTCTTGCAGCATTTCAGCGGCTACATAGCCCGCCTTTCCATGCGGAAGCTGTACGACGAGCGCGGGAACGTATATTTCGGCGTAGACCACGACATTCGGGAACGGCTGCAAGCAAAACTGATGATGGCTGTCCTCACCTTTAGGACAGAGGAATAACCCGGGCGGCGGCGGGACGCTTTCTCTCACCCCCTTTTCCGTTCCGCTGCTGACGCGGCAGCAAAGCCATTCTGAACCTTGAAAAAGAAAGCGGCGCAAGATAACGGCGGCGCAGCATAGGGCAAATCGGATACGTTCCTTTTGCGCCGAGCCATACGGCGGGTGCGCCATGACGCTATCCTGGTGGGAGTATTCCCGCCCGGACAGCCGAGCGACCAACACCGCGCCGGAAAGCAAGTGTAGCGGCTTGCGGGCGACAACAGCGCAGAATATACAATGATACTTCCTTACAGCCACAGTCCGAGCGTTAAGAGCGTCGCAGGCAATGGGTAGGGCTGCATGAGAACCATGCCGGGGTGAAATTCCCATGAGGTTATGCTGATAACCGTCCGATTAAAGCCTTTGATTTATTGAATAGTGGACTTGCCGCTATTCATAGACTGTATTATATGTTTGCGAAAGAAAGGGGGATTTTCTTTGACGCAAAACCAAACGCCCGTTACCACAACGGAGCATAAAATCGGAAAAGTTACTTACCTTGTATGTTCGTCCGCAAGTGAACGCGCAACGGACACACTGGATAAAAAGATAAAGAAGCTCATTCGCAAAGACATGGAGCTGAACCCCGCAAACGCCCGGAAATAGGGCGTTTCTTCACATTTTATACATGA
>QXXE01000007.1 GCA_009911355.1 Clostridiaceae bacterium
GATTTTGTATTCCATGTCGTACTTCCGTTGTTTTTTTGCCATTGCAGTTGCCTCCCTAATTCTCTTTGATTATACATCAAATCCTTGCGTATGAGGTGTCAACTAAAATGGTACAACATCATTCTGTATGCGCCGCGTCGGTGGGTGCGCCATGACCTCGTCGGAGCAAGCTGCGTATCTTTCGCTTTCACGCTTGCGTGAAAGCTCAATCACTACGCTGCTCCTCCTCTCCCCAAAAAGTCTGACGACTTTTCGGGGAACCCCAACGGGAGAGCGAGAACCGCCTACACCGAAAAGCCGGCAGCTTATAATCAGCGGCGCATACGCTAACGATACTCCCTTACAGCCACAGTCCGAGCGTTCAAAGCGTCGCAGGCAATGGGTAGGGCCGCATGAGAACCACGCGGGGGTGAAAGTCCCGTGGTGCTGGTCGCCGCCAGCCGACCGATTTATGCCCTTTTCATAACGTACAAGCCGGAGCGCATATGGATTGTATGACGCTATGCCGGAAAGGGGAATAAAGATGATTAGCCAATCACAGCTTCAAGAAATGAGAAGCGTGGATATAACGCAGGTTGACCGCAGCACTTTAGTTGATATTCGCAACATTCACATTGACGCTGCGCTGCCAGCCGTACAGAAGGTGCAAAACTACCTGGAACAAATCGGCAATCCGTACTGCTTTCTCTGCGGTGATACGCCGGTCAAAATCCGCTTTGTATCAGAACACAAGACCTTAAAGCAATCCCTGTGCGATTACTTTCTAAGCCTGAAATAAACTACCGACTTTCCCGTTGCCATTTTGCCAAAGATACTTTGATGATAGATCAAAAATGGAATCATAGACCTGCCATTATAGAGGGAAAGGAGGTATCATGCCCCGTACACGCAAAACCAGAACAGCACGCGCCAGCGTGGAGCCGTTTTGGAAAATCGGGCTTTATATCCGATTGTCCAGAGAGGACGACAACGAGGACGACAGCGAAAGCATCATCAATCAGGAAAAAATTCTGCGTGACTTTGTAGATGGTTACTTTGAACCGGGGAACTATGTGATCGTAGACGTATTTGCCGACGACGGGCTGACAGGTACAGACACAGCACGGCCAAACTTCAAGCGGCTTGAGGGCTGTATCGTTCGCAAGGAAGTAAACTGCATGATTATCAAGTCACTTGCACGCGGTTTTCGCAACCTTGCAGATCAGCAAAAGTTTCTTGAGGAATTTATACCAATCAACGGCGCAAGGTTTATCTGCACAGGCACACCATTCATCGACACCTACGCAAACCCACATTCTGCAAGCGGTCTTGAAGTGCCGATCAGGGGAATGTTCAACGAGCAGTTTGCCGCTACCACTTCCGAAGAAATCCGAAAGACATTCAAAATGAAGCGGGAGCGCGGTGAGTTTATCGGGGCATTTGCCACATACGGTTACAAGAAAGACCCCAACGACAAAAACAGCCTCTTGATAGATGAAGAAGCGGCGGAAGTCGTAAGAAGCATTTATCACTGGTTTGTCCATGAGGGGTACAGCAAAATGGGGATTGCCAAAAGGCTGAACAGCATAAGAGAGCCGAACCCCGAAGCCTATAAAAAGAAAAAGGGGCTAAAGTACAATAATCCCAATTCCAACAAAAACGATGGCCTGTGGTCTGCCAGTACGGTTGCAAGGATATTGCAGAATGAAATTTACACCGGCGTGATGGTGCAGGGACGGCATCGCATCATCAGCTACAAAGTACACAAGCAAATCGCTGTCCCCGAAGATGAATGGTTCGTTGTCCCCAACACCCACGAAGCAATCATTGACCGGGAAACCTTTGAAAAGGCACAAGCCCTGCATCAGCGCGACACAAGGACAGCACCGGGCCAGCAGGAAGTCTATCTATTGTCCGGCTTTGTCCGCTGTGCTGACTGCAAAAAGGCTATGCGGCGAAAGACCGCCCGCAATCTCGCCTACTATGCCTGTCGTACCTTTACCGACAAAAAGACTTGCAGTAAACATTCTATCCGGCAGGATAAGTTAGAGGAAGCGGTTTTAGCCGCCCTGCAAGTGCAGATCGCGCTTGTAGACAAACTATCAGAAGAAGTTGAACGGATAAACAACGCGCCTGTTATCAATCGGGAAAACAAGCGTTTGACCCTTGCGTTGAAACAGGCAGAAAAACAGCTCAAGCAATACAATGATGCTTCCGACAGCTTGTACCTTGACTGGAAAAGCGGCGACATTACCAAAGAGGAATACCGCCGCTTAAAAGGCAAAATTGCCGAGCAGATTGCCCAGCTTGAACAGAACATTTCTTATCTGAAAGAGGAAATGCAAGTGATGGCTGACGGTATCGGCACCGACGACCCCTATCTTACTGCTTTCCTAAAGTATAGGAACATTCAAACCCTCAATCGCGGTATCGTGGTTGAATTGGTTGATACGGTTTGGGTGCATGAGGACGGGGAGATAACGGTGGACTTCAATTTTGCCGACGAGTATCAGCGTATACTTGATTACATCGAGAACAATCACAACATACTTACGGTGATAGAGCGAAAGCCCGCGATGTAGCAGGCTTAATGACCCATCACCAAGCAAAAGTTACTGTTGTGCATAAATAAGCGGCCCTGTTGCGCCGGTAGCACCCGTCGGACCGGTCGGCCCCATTGCGCCAGTAGCGCCTGCCGGGCCAGTCGCACCAGTCGCACCGGTTTCACCTCTCGGGCCAGTCGGGCCGGTGGGGCCCATTGCGCCAGTTGCGCCGGTAGCACCCGCCGGGCCGGTGGGGCCCATTGCCCCGGTCGCGCCGGTAGCACCCGCCGGGCCGGTTGGGCCCATTGCCCCGGTCGCGCCAGTAGCACCCGCCGGGCCAGTCGGGCCCATTGCCCCGGTCGCGCCGGTAGAACCCGTCGGGCCAGTCGGGCCCATTGCCCCGGTCGCGCCGGTAGCACCCGCCGGGCCGGTTGGGCCCATTGCGCCGGTCGCGCCAGTCGCACCCGCCGGGCCAGTCGGGCCCATTGCGCCGGTCGCGCCAGTAGCACCCGCCGGGCCGGTTGGGCCCATTGCCCCGGTCGCACCAGTAGCGCCAGTAGCACCCGTTGGGCCAGTCGCGCCAGTCGCACCCGCCGGGCCAGTCGGGCCCATTGCGCCAGTTGCGCCAGTAGCGCCTGCCGGGCCAGTCGGGCCCATTGCCCCGGTCGCGCCAGTCGCACCCGCCGGGCCAGTCGGGCCCATTGCGCCGGTCGCGCCAGTAGCACCCGCCGGGCCGGTTGGGCCCATTGCGCCGGTCGCGCCAGTAGCACCCGCCGGGCCGGTTGGGCCCATTGCCCCGGTCGCACCAGTAGCGCCAGTAGCACCCGTTGGGCCAGTTGCGCCGGTCGCACCTGCCGGGCCGGTCGGGCCCATTGCCCCGGTCGCGCCGGTAGCACCCGCCGGGCCGGTTGGGCCCATTGCCCCGGTCGCGCCAGTAGCGCCTGCCGGGCCAGTCGGGCCCATTGCGCCGGTCGCGCCAGTAGCACCCGCTGGGCCAGTCGGGCCCATTGCGCCGGTCGCGCCAGTAGCGCCTGCCGGGCCAGTCGGGCCCATCGCACCAGTAGCACCAGTTGCGCCGGTTTCACCTCTCGGGCCAGTGGGGCCAGTCGGGCCGCCAGCGGGGCCCGCAGGGCCGGTCGGTCCCATTGGGCCAGCCGGACCCTGTGCGCCAGTTGCACCTGTTGCACCGGTCGCACCGGTAGCGCCAACCGGGCCAGCCGGACCCTGCGCGCCGGTAGCACCTGTTGCGCCGGTGGCACCCGTCGGCCCAACCGACCCCCTGGGCCCGCGAGGGCCCGTCGGGCCGATCGGGCCAGTCGCCCCGGTTGCCCCAGTCAGCCCATTGCGCCCCGCAGGGCCCGTCGGGCCGGTCGCACCGCGCGGGCCGGTTGGGCCAATGCAGCAGCAACAGGGTTCCGCCGGCGGCGGGCAGCACGGCTCAGGCGGCGGGCAGCATGGGCAGCAGCCGTCCTGGAACCGGTCCCGGTCGGAAGAAAGATATCGGTTCATGGCTTTCTCCTTTGATTCGTAAAGACTGTGGCATTGCCACACCACAGTATATGCCCTGCGCAGGCGGTTGGTGCGGGAGTAGCGCCCTCCTCAGGCAGCTGTGCAGCTGTTCTGCGCTCCGCATGGACGGCTTCGCGGGGCTGCGGCACTGGCGGGCTGCCCCCACCCCGGTTCAGCTCTGCGCAAGCTGCTCCAAAATTTCCACGTTTTTACGCAGCCGCTCTTCTCCCGGCGCAAGTGCAAGCGCCTTCCGCGCCTCTTCGAGCGCCTCGCTGCACCGCCCGGTGCGGAAGTATGCGATCGCGCGAAGGTCATGCGGCAGGCTCCCCCAGCTTGCCGCTTCGCAGATATAGGAATGCGGACGTTCACGGATCGCAAGCGCGCAGCCAGTGAAATACAGAACGCCCTCCCATTCGCCGCCGTCATACAGCAGCCGCGCAAGGTCGAGCCAGCCTTCCCGCAGGTGCGGCGCTTCGGCGATCGCGCGCAGATACCAGCCCCGCGCCTCCTCCCGCTGCCCTTTAGCCAGGCATGCGCGGGCGATAAACCGCATCGAAGCCGCCCGTTCGTCGCGCCAGGTTGCCGTCGGCAGCGCCAGATGCTGCTTTAAAGTCCGGATACAGTCGTCCCAGCGCTCGTGGTACATGTATTCCCGGCCCAGATAGTGCAGGTTGCGGTCGTCCATCGGTTCCTCGCGTACCGAGAGTTCCAGCAGCGGCAGGTACTGCGCCCGCGATTTCGACAGGTCTGCGTGATGGTCGAGCTGCATCCCGGGCACGCTGACCGTGCGGCCCTGCGCCCCGCTGCCCGTCCAGCGCAGCACTTCATGTACAGGGTGTACCCACTCGAATCCGTGGCGGGCATGCGCCTTTTCGATCCAGAAAACTACGCCTTCGCTGCCGTCTGGGGCGAAATTCCAGGTGTAGCGGTAGTTCGCAAGGCTTACATCTTCGGCCCAAGCCGCTTCCAGCTTTTCTCGCCAGCCGGGGTGAAACCGCTCGTCAAGATCGGTGCAGACGCAAATGTCGTAATCCTCCGGCACGAGTGCCAGCGAACGGTTGCGCGCCGTATCAAACCGCCATGGGTCAAAATGCGCCGTATGGACTTCGGCCCCGCACGCGCGCAGCTGTTCGACGGTGCCGTCTGTCGAACCCGTATCCAAAACGATCATTTTATCTGCCTCCGACATGGATTCTGCCCATGTTTTTACAAAGCGCTCCTCATTTTTACTGATTGCATACACGCATATACGGTAGTGGTTCATAGATTGCCCCCCCTGTCGCTGTCTAAAAATCCCACTGAAGCCAAGCTGTGAAAGCGGGCCGCCCCATTGGGGCAGCCCGTGTTTCTGTTTTCAATTGATGCATTTAATCCAATTTTTTTACAGTCAGCGAAGCATTACGCCAATTGCCTAACGTTACTGTTGCTGCAATTGTCGCTTGGATAATCATATCCAGCACCGCGCCTGCGGGAAGCGTCACAATTGCACTCCCGTCGATGGAAGTCCTGAGCCCGGCAGCCAGTGTCTGCGACGTGCCGACCGCTGTGAGGGCTGAGCCGTTCTGGCGTACCGCTACGATGACGTCGAGACCGATTGCTGCGGAAAGATCTACAGAATAATTGATTTCGTACGTTCCGGCAGCCGCGACGGTAATGGAATTTTCAGGTGAATACGTCACTCCTGCTGACGGCATCGTTAACGGCATCGGGATGACTCTGGGTGCACTTGCAAGCAAAATAAGGTTGGTCGGTTCTACGCCGTAAATACCACCATAAGATGACAGCCCAGCGGCGGGGCCGACGGGGCCAGTCGGGCCAGTCGGGCCAGTCGCGCCAGCTGCACCCGCAGGGCCAGTGGGGCCTGTCGCGCCGGTAGCGCCAGTTGCGCCAGTTGCGCCGGTAGCACCCGTCGGACCGGTCGGCCCCATTGCGCCAGTAGCGCCTGCCGGACCGGTCGGCCCCATTGCGCCGGTCGCGCCAGTAGCACCCGCCGGGCCGGTTGGGCCCATTGCGCCAGTCGCACCGGTTTCACCTCTCGGGCCAGTCGGGCCTATCGCGCCGGTAGCACCCGCCGGGCCGGTGGGGCCCATTGCCCCGGTCGCGCCAGTAGCACCCGCCGGGCCAGTCGGGCCCATTGCGCCGGTCGCGCCAGTAGCACCCGCCGGGCCGGTTGGGCCCATTGCCCCGGTCGCGCCAGTAGCACCCACCGGGCCGGTTGGGCCCATTGCCCCGGTCGCACCGGTAGCGCCAGTAGCACCCGTTGGGCCAGTCGGGCCGGTCGGGCCAGTGGGGCCCATTGCGCCGGTCGCGCCAGTAGAGCCGTCAATATATGCACAACATAGGAAACCCCGCAATTATGCGGATTGTTCACATCTTAAAGACAATTAAACTGATGTTGTACCATTTTAGTTGACACCTCATACGCAAGGATTTGATGTATAATCAAAGAGAATTAAGGAGGCAACTACAATGGCAAAAAAACAACGGAAGTGCGACATGGAATACAAAATCCAGGTCGTAAAGCTGGCGAAGGAGCTTGGCGGCGCAAAAGCGGCTTCTGAACTGGGCATCCCAGAAAATACCATGTATGCATGGACGAAAGCGGCAAGGGAGGGACGGCTGGATGTCGGCCCCGGCTCGCACACGCCACAGACGGCGATGAGCCTCGCCGAGGAAATGGCCCTCCTGCGCAGACAGGTCAAAGCGCAGGAAAAAGAAATCCGCCGCCTGAAAGAAGAAAATGAATTTCTTGAGGAAGCAAGCGCTTGTTTCGCCGCCAGCCGTCGGAAGTCTGCAAAAGGCAGAGAATGATGTTTCTTGCCAGAAAGACTGAGGACGGCGTGATAAAGGGTAACATTTCTTTCTACTGCCGGATACTGAAAGTGACGCG
>QXXE01000008.1 GCA_009911355.1 Clostridiaceae bacterium
CAGAGCGAAAAGTGTTCCTGATCCTGGACAATCTGAAAGTTCATCATGGCAAGCTTGCCGCAGCCTGGCTGGATAAGCACAAGGAGAAAATTGAGGTATTTTTCCTGCCACCATATGCTCCAGAATATAATCCGGATGAATACTTGAATCACGCTCTTAAAATTTCTGTACATTCCGGACAGCTGCCCTATACTGCAGAAGACATCTCTCATAAGATCCAGTCATTCATGCGGAAATTGCAGCATCATCCGCCTCTTGTGTCCAGATTCTTCCATCACCCGCTGCTTTCCTATCTTTACCTGCGGAAGTAATATCGAACACCTTCGGTATTGGCAATCTGCCGGAATATGGCGTCCCCAATATCACAACGGCAGACGGCCCTGCCGGTCTGCGCCTGACCCCGGAGTGCGGCATCTGCACAACGGCTTTCCCCTGCTGCACGCTTCTTGCGGCATCGTGGGATGGGGAATTGGTATCCCGCGTGGGTGCTGCCGCAGCCGGAGAAGTCAAGGAAAATAATATTTCCGTCTGGCTGACCCCCGCAGTGAACCTTCACCGCAGCCCGCTTTGCGGCAGGAACTTTGAATACTATTCCGAGGACCCGCTGCTGACCGGAAAATTAGCGGCGGCTATGGTGCGCGGGATCCAGTCCCGGAACGTTGCCGCCACGGTCAAGCACTTCGCCTGCAACAACAAGGAAACGAACCGCAAACAGAGCGATTCCCGCCTGTCCCAGCGTGCCCTGCGGGAGCTGTACCTGAAAGCGTTTGAAATTGTGGTAAAGGAAGCGCAGCCTTGGGCAATTATGAGCGCTTACAACCGCATCAACGGGCGGCGTGCCTCGGAAAGCCGGGAGCTTTTGACCGGCATCCTGCGGGAAGAGTGGGGGTATACCGGCATCGTAATGACGGATTGGTGGACTCGTGGGGAGCACTATAAGGAAATCCTAGCGGGGAATGATTTGAAAATGGCAAATGGTTATCCGGAACGGGTGCAGAAAGCGATGGAGCTGGGGGCAGTTACTCGGGCGGATTTGGAAATTTGCGCACGCCGGATTTTGGAGTTCATTTTGAAGATTGACTGATCGTTCTGGCAGAACGGATATGTTGCTGGGCTGACGCGCAGCCTGCGGAAAAGAAAGGCTGCGCACAGCTTTCCGGCGACCCGGAAGGAAATACTGATATGAGGTGAAGCAGGATGCAATATATGACAATTCCGGAAGCGGCACAGCTGTGGAGGATTTCGCCGCAAAATATACGCACTGCGTGTGAAGGACGGAAAATTCAAGGGGCCGTTCGATTTGGACGCAGCTGGCTGATTCCGCAAAATGCACAGCTTCATTTGGAGGAAGAAAAAATTTCTGCCGTCCTCAGCGCAAGCGAAAGGTGGTATCAGCAGCGGTTAGTGGAGAGCCAGAGCGAATGGCAGCAATCAATTGAAATCCATTAAAGCGAATTGACAAACAGCAATCGTTTTCAAAATGGGATGCATAACATCTCGCTTGCAGGCGGTAGTATACAGGACAACAATGTTTCAGCTCGAAAATCCAATCAAAATTGCTCGATTTCTAAATTTTATTCCCGTTTTCAGCACGTTATGCTTCAATCTGATCCGCTCTTTCGTGAAAGTATGCTGAAGCAGCTGTGTGCAGATATCGCCGAGCGGCCTGTACAGATTTGTTCAGGCCGTCTCCCGCATCAAAGTCGCCTTCGCAAAAAGCGGCTTTACGCTTCTGAAAAATCGGTGTTGCCCTAGTGCTCCATCCAGCCCACGAACGAGTTCGATTCCTGTCCGGATGGAGTACTAGACGGTGCCGTCAATAAACAAGGAGCCAAATAGCAATACAACGGATCTGGACAGCGGCGGCGAATGAGGCGGCGTTTTTGGCGTAGCGATACCGCGCCATTTCTTGAGAAGCAGGAACGCATTCTCAACGAGATGGCGGATCTTGTAGAGATATTCGTCGTATTCTCGCAGGTACCTTCGTTTTTTCCTTGGCGGAATGACCGGTATCACGCCCTTATTAACAGCCTTGCGTATGATTGCGTCTGTATCATATCCCCGGTCTGCCAGAAGATATTCCGCCTGGAATCCCTCAATCAGCTGCGCTGAAACTGTGCAATCCGCTGTGGTGCCAGAAACGACACCATCTAAATATTGTAAGGATAAAAAATTTGATGACAGCCCTGGAAAGAGGACTGTTATTTTGTCAGCCTGTGAGGGCGCAGCTCCGGCAGATATGCCGGATTATTTTTTGCGTGAGCATAAAAAATGGCGTTTGGGGCTGACCCAGACTGTTGTCTTTTGACACAGTCTGGGGGCGCTGCCACCAACAAGCGAATTGGACCTCCCGCCGTGAGCGGGAGGTCCAATTTTGCATCGTGGGACCCACGATGCCCTGCTTGCCCGTTTCCGAACCTCCGTCCCCCGCAGGGGAAAGCCCTCGTCCTCCGCAGAGAAAGCTGTCGTCCCTCGTCCCTGGCCTCTCAACAGATTTCTTGCTCCAGAGCGTCAAATTCCGGGGTGGAGAAGAACTCTCCCAGCGTAATCTCAAAGCCATCACACAGCTTTTTGATGGTAACTGTCCCCGGATTTTGGCTCTCACCGTTGAGAATACTCTTAATGGTTGCCTGGGGGACAGCAGAAATATTACTCAGGCCATTGGGCGTAATGCCACGCTCTCTGCATAACTCCAGGATACGGGACGCAACCGCTTCACGGATATTCATAGGCAACTCCTCCAAGTGATTTGTCACTATGATAAATTATTTACGTTTTTCGGTTTAGTGATACTTCACTAAACCTTGAAATTGCGATATAGTGATATATCACTACACTAAAGGAGCTTTACAGTAATGGATAAAACGGCTTGCTCTTTTACCGGATATCGACCCAAGAGCTTCCCCTGGAAGTACGATGAGACCGCCCCTGGCTGCATACTGCTAAAGGAGGTCCTGGCAGCGCAGATTTCCGCGCTGCCAGAAAGAGGCGTGACGGACTGGCTATCCGGAATGGCCCAGGGGGTAGACCTCTGGTGCGCTCAGATCGTCCTTGACCTGAGACAGAAAAATGCCGTGTTGAAGCTCCGATGCATCCTGCCCCATGAAGGACAGGCAGACAGGTGGAGCGATTCAGCGCGGGAGCGGTATTGCTCTATTCTGCAACAGGCAGATTCGGTGGACTATGTGCGCCGCCAAAACTATGACGGCTGCATGATTGACCGGAACCACCGGCTGGCCTGCTGCTGGCTGTTTTCAACGGAGTGCGGCGCAGCGGCACCGGGGCAACAGTCAGCTATGCCAGGAAGCTGGGCCGGGAAATCATCCGCATTGACCCCATCACCAGAGCTGTCAAGAGCGAACAGGCACAAAACTTTTGTGCAAAATGTAGAAAATTACCGAACGGTCGATTTTCTGACTGAACGGTAAGCGGCAGCCTTGCATCCCCCTTCGGGTATAGGGTAAAATGTATCCAAGAGGACTGATGACCGCTGTGTGTGCAGCGGTCATGTGCGTATATACGCACATGACATCCCCTGATAACTTTCTTTTTAGAGGTAAGACTATGTTGATTGCCATTTGTGACGATGGACAGCGGGAATTGGAAGCCATAGAAGCGGCATTGACAGCGGCGGCGCTGGAGCTGTCCGCCGGTATAGAGATTGCCCCATACCCCTCCGGCGCGGCGCTGGTCGAAGCGGTGAAAGGCGGGGCGCGGCCCGCCCTGGCTGTTCTGGATATTTACATGGGCGAGGAAAACGGCTGGCGTTCTGCGCGGCCTGATCCCCGGGCTTCCCTGCGCGTTCCTGACCACCAGCCGGGATTTTGCCGTCGAAGCCTTTTCCCTGGACGCTCTGCATTACATTATGAAGCCCGTGACCGTAGAAAAGCTCAAAGAATTGCTGGGGCGGTTGTTCACCCATATTGAGCGGCCCGCGAGCTGCCTGACCCTGACAGACGGGCAGGAGGAACGGCGTTTTCCGCTGGAACAAATACAGTACCTTATCAGCCTGAACAAAGGAATTGAGCTGCATCTAAGCTCTGGCAGGGAATGGATGTTTTGCCCCATCCGTCAGGCAGCGGAGCAGTTAGCCGACGCCCCCGGCTTTGTGCAGATTTCCCGGAGCTGCATCGTCAATCTGAGCGCAGTCCTGTACCTGGGCAGCTCCAACTGCCACATGAAAAGCGGCGAGGATCTGCCTGTCAGCCGCAGAGCGCGGCGGAATGTGCAGAGCCAGTGGAACGATTTCATATTCCGGCGCATGAGCCAAGCAGAGGAGGTGGGCCTGTGATGAGTCCACTCTTTCTTCTGAGTGTATGGTTGCAGACCATCCCTGTGGCGCTGTTGTCATTTTCGCCCTTTGAAGATGGGGCGCTGGTCCGGCGGCGACGCACCTGCTGGCTGCTTTCCGTGGGATTTGTTCTTCTGGCCTGCATGGTGCTGGCCTTGATTAGCCAATGGGCAAGCGAGGACGGCATACGGAATTATCCCATCCAACACGCGGGGATGATGGTGATTAACCTACTCTATTTTTTCGGATGGAGTATGAGCATAAAAGCCCCATACACCCACAAGCTGATGGTGGTTGGTATGCTGATTCACTATGCCGCCGCGCTAAACGCGCTGGGGACCAACGTGGCCGCGCTGCTGATTGGGGACCAATTCCTTGCAAAAATAAAGTCCGAGGCTGGAAATCTCACCTTCCTTTTAAGCCTGCTGCTGGTTACGGTGCTTACATGGCCTTTGGTCTGGCGGTTTTTCCACCGCGTCCTGCGAAAAAGCCTGACCGTGTTTGAAACCAGAGAATCCCGGTGCGGCCTTGGATACGTCTGCCTGATGCTCGTTCTGTTCGGCTATGTTTCCCGAATGATGCCCTATTACATCCAGCCTGTTTCCACCATTGTTTCACTTGCCCTCATTTTGTCCGGGATGCTGACCTACTACATATTTTTCCGGGAGATCGGCACGGTGCGGAAGCAGGCGGAAACTGCCCGTGAACTGGAGGTCTGGCAAATGCAGTACCGGCAGATCAGCCAAAGGATGGAGGAAACCCGCCGCCTGCGCCACGATATGCGGCACCATCTCAACACGCTGGGAGCGCTGAACGCCCAGGGGAAGCAGGAGGAGATCACGGAATACCTCAAGCAGTATGGTACGGTTTATGACCGGCTGGAGGAACAGAGCTTCAGCGGCGACCCGGTTGTAGACAGCGTACTGGAATACTATCTGGCCCAGGCCAGGGAGGAAGAGATTCCTGTCAAGTGCCGGGTGTCCTTGGAGAACGTCGGCAGCAGCGTGGACGCGATGGATATGACGGTGCTGCTGGGCAACTGCCTGGAAAACGCGCTGGAGGCGCTGCGGACACTTCCGGCCGGGGAGCGGCGGCTGTCCATAGAGATCGCCCAGATGGGCGTCATGCTGCTGGTTCGGATTAGAAATACCTGCGGCAACCTGGAAGGCAGTGAGGACTTTGCCGGGTGGGAAGCGTTCCCTTCCTGCAAGGGCAAAGCTCGAAAAGGCGTGGGCCTGTGGAGCGTGGCGGCTATTGCGGAAAAGTACGGCGGCAGCGCGGAGTTACAGCGGCACAACGGAGAGTTTACCGCACGGGTATCCCTGTGCATGTGCAATATAGGATGATTTCTTATGATATTTTGAATTTTTGATTATGGAGGTTTTCATAATGAAAAAGAAACTGTTGGCCAGTCTGTTGGCCGTATCAATGCTGGTGAGCCTGTTCCCCGTTTCCGCCCTGGCGCTGGAGACGGAGGAACCGGGCCTGTGCCCGCATCACCTGGAGCACACGGCGGAGTGCGGCTTCATAGCTCCCAGCGAGGACAACCCCGGCCAGCCCTGCGCGTACGTCTGCCGTATCTGCCTGGTGCAGGCCCTTATTGACGCGCTCCCGGACAGGGACAGCATCACAGAGGACAATCGGGCTGCAGCGGAGGCCCAGCTTGCCGCCATTGACGAAGCAAAGGCGGAGTTAACGGACGAAGAAGCCGCCCAGTTGGATACTTCCCGCTGTGAGGCTGCTGCCACCACTCTGGCAGATCAACCAGAGACAGACGGACTTATGCCCCTGGAAACCACAATCATAGATATTTCTTCTGGGCCTGTCAATATTACGGAAAGCGGAAGCTATATCATTACAGGAACCACCAATAGCAATCATATTACGGTAGCCGTGTCAGGCGATGTATATTTCATCTTTGATAATCTGACTATTCCGTGAAAAGATACAGAAACGAGATTGTATGACAATCACCCAAGGCAACGTTTATGTCACTCTACAGGGCACAAATGTGATAGAGGCACATCAAGACGGGGTTGGCTGTGCGGTTAAAATCAATACTGGCGCACATCTGTATTTTTCTGTTGATAGCAATGATCCCGACGGCAGCATCCTTTTACATGGCACGTCGCTCTATGGAGGCGGAAGCGCGGCAGTGGAGGGGGGGAATTTACATATAAACGGAGGCACCGTTTCATTAGTTGGCGGCAATAAAATTCTGAATTCTTATGGCAGCTCCTTTACTGGTGAAAGTCTCGATCTCCAAGGTGGAGTATTGAACTTCTCAGCGGGTTCCTCAGAGAACCTGAATCTTAGCGGGGGAAGCATAGATGTGTCTGGGAGTTTGACAGTTGGGCCAAACGCAGAGTTTCATATACCGTCCGATTCTGTTGTGACAATTTTGAATGACGCATCACTGACTAATGATGGTACGATTACCAATCATGGAACAGTCACAAACGAAGGCACAATTACGAACAGCGGAACCATCAACGGTGCGGGAGCGCTGACCGGCAATGGTACTCTCAACGGAAGCAAAGTACTCCCAGCCGTTACGCCTCCCACTGCTGCAAACGATTTGTCTTTTACCGGCACGGAATATGAGCTGATCAGCGCAGGCAGTACCAATGGCGGTACAATGCAATACAGCTTATCGCCAGACGCCGGCTATTCCACAGAAATTCCCACCGGCACCGATGCCGGAACCTACCTTGTGTATTATAAGGTGGTGGGGAATACCATTTATGCAGATGTGGAAGCACAATCTATAACGGTCACAATCCGCAAAGCCACTCAGAGCGTTCCGTCTGTGTCCATACATTACACGAATGAAACCCTGTCCACTACCGCAGAAATGGAGTACAGCACAGACGGCGGCACAAGCTGGACAAGATGCAGTGCGGACATGGCAGCCGATGCTTTGAGCTGGAGTGGTACAGCTGCGGCGGTACAATTCCGCATGGCAGAAAACGTGAATTACAGTGCCAGCGAAGTACAGCGTGTCAGCATCCCGGCCCGGCCCGCTGCACCTGCGGAAGAAATTCTCGTACATAAAACAGAAAACGCCATTACCGTCACCAACGCCAGCGCATTTTCCGGCTGTGAGTTTTCTGCTGATGGCACCAACTGGCAGGACAGCGCCGCATTCACCGGCCTGTCCGCAGGGCAGACCTACACACTGTCCGTTCGGGAAAAGGCTGCTGCAAGCTCGTTTGCATCGGCCAGCAAGAGCAAGGCCGTCACCACCGTGAACGGGGATGGTTCCACGACATTAAGACCCGGTGAGAGCGTGGGAAGTGGCGGCAACACGATCACTAATGACGGAGAAAAAATCACCATTATAGACGGCGGCACAACGACAACGATCACCCCGCCGACTACTGGCGAAGACGTGACCATAGGCGGCAACGGCGGCGTGACAGTCCCCGGCGGCTCCGCCATCGAGAAACCTGATGGCACAACCGTCACTGTCCCCAGCGGCGGCGGAACCTTTGACCCCGGCACCGGTGAAGTAACGCAAAATGTCTATACCGTGACCTTTGACAGTCAGGGAGGTTCCAGCGTCAGCAGCAGCCAGGTGACCGGCGGCAGCAAAGTAACAAAGCCTGCCACCCCCTCCCGGAGCGGTTACACGTTCGGCGGCTGGTACAAGGACAGCGGATGCACAAATGCGTGGAATTTTGACATTGACACCGTGACCGGCGATATGACCCTCTACGCCAAATGGACGAAAAACAATAACTCCAGCGGCGGCAGCAGCAGCTACACCCCGCCCACCTATCCCCCCACGGTAGAGCGGCCCAGCGAGGGCGGCAGCACGGCAACCGTTTCCCCCTCCCGCCCGGAGCGGGGCGACACCGTGACCGTTACTCCCAGGCCGGATGCGGGCTATGAGGTGAATAAAATCACTGTCACCGACCAGAACGGCAGGCCGGTGGAGGTAACGGTGGGGCCGGACGGCACCTACACCTTTACCCAGCCCACTGGCAAGGTGAAAATTGAAGTGACCTATAAGCCCACTCAGCCTGCTAAAACTCCGTGGAGCAATCCCTTTGCCGATGTTGCCGAGGACGATTGGTACTATGAGGCGGTGCGGCTTGTCCACGAGCGGGGCCTGATGGACGGTTACAGCGATAGCTGGTTTGGGCCGAACGATTCCCTCTCCCGCGCCCAGCTCGCCCAAATCCTGTTCAACAAGGAGGGCGGGCCAGTCGTGAACTATCTGATGGAATATTCCGATGTGACGGGTGAAGCATGGTACGCCGAGGCCGTCCGCTGGGCCACCAGCCAGGGCATTGTGGGCGGCTACGGAAATGGAACATTCGGCCCCAATGACCCCATCACCCGGGAACAGTTGGCCGCCATGCTCTGGCGGTACTCCGGCAGTCCAGCGGCCACGAATAAGGAACTGCATCTCAATGATACGGACGAGATCAACGGCTTTGCGCTGGAGGCCCTGCGCTGGGCCGTGGAGAACGGCATCCTCAACGGCTGCGGCGACGGACGGTTAGGCCCCCAGGGGCTTGCGACATGGGCGCAGGTGGCGCAGATGCTGAAAAATTTCCTGGAAAACAGGGAAAGCGGGGATTAACACCCCGGCGCATGTATTTCTGTATATCAGCGGTTCCAGCCGTCACCCGGCGGCTGGAACCGGGATATAAAAGTATCAATTCTGACGGGCCGTTTATGCGGCGGAGCGGGGAGGTGGGAAAGTATGCCGGTTATGGACGGCGGCAGTTGCGATGCGGAAACAGCCGTCATTCAAGCAAATGCCTGTTGTTCCGCATAATACACTGACATGGGACAGGCATAGCCCTGTCATATTTGGAATTTATAGGAGGATTGATTACAAATGATTTTTGATGATTTGTTCTACCCTGATAATCCCAAGCGCCGCCAAGAGGTTGCCAATCTCCGTGGGGAAATCACAACCATATTCAAGCAGTACGTGAGCGCGTGGAATGAAAATGCCAACCTTCTGAACGATGCGTTCAATCAGGCGGCAAAACCAGGTACGCCGTTTTATGGCATGACCTTACCTACCCTCAAGAAAAACATTGATAAAGACCCCATTGGCGAGTGCATTGACGAGATCAATACAGCAATGACGAAAACTGATACGAAATTGAAGAAATTGATGGAGGACATTGGCATAACTGAACTGCTGCCCGATGATTGGGAAAAAAATGGTGCAAAGCTGGAAGATTTGGGCGAGCTCACTGTTTTGATCGTGTGCAAGACCATTGAAACGGTAGCTGCTGCCTCTGCCGCCGCTTATCTGGGCTTCTATATTTCCCAGGGCATTTTCATTTCGATTGCTCTGATTAACGCAATCTCTGGTATTGCCAGTTCTATTGTAGCATTTTTGGGAGGTGCGGCGATTGGCTTGGTGATTGGCGGGGCCGCTTTTATCATTTCCGACATCATTGCCAGCGCGATCACCGGTGCTATCGAGCGTAAACAATTAAACGAGGCGATAGACAGCCTGACAAAACTGCGGGATGATGTGCTGCCCTTGCGGGATGCCGCCGTCAAGTTGGCTGCGATCACGCAGAACATTAAGGATGGCAGCTACAAACTTGATTCGGGTTGGTATTTGATGAAGGATTCGGACGGCAACTATTTTATTATGAAAAACGGTCAGCGGATTGCAATGGATTTCGTCGCGTGAGATCGAACCGCGGCAAGTGGACAGCGGTGAACATTTGGTACTACATGGAAGGGGGATCAGCCGTTGGAGCTTCCCATCATGGGCCTGTCCTGGCCGATTGCCCCGCCCTATCAGCGGGTATCTGCCAACGTCATCGCAGAACAATGAAATGACTGGCGGCAAGGCCACAGGCGCATACATTTCCGTATATTAATAGCTCCAGCCGTCAATCGCTGGCGGGAGTTGCGATATAAAAAATTAAGGCCGCCTGTTCGGCAGAGCAGAGAGGAGTGAAAGCATGCGTGATGGATGGTGGCAGTTGGGATGCGGAAACCGCCGCTATCCCCAAACCTGTTGTTCCGCATAATACACAATCATGTCGATTGACAGAAAATCAATTTCTGTCATAGCCGAAAGGCGGAAAGGAACGCGTTATGCCTAATATGTATGGTGGATATAAGCTGGCCGAGATGGAGGGGTGCACCATGCCCGAGCAGGTTGCTACCGGCTTTGCCCAGGCCACAGGAGCTATGGTGGGCGCAAAGTATCTCCCTGTCCTCTATGTGGGTTCGCAGATCGTCCACGGGACCAACCATATGCTGATCTGCAAGCAGACGCTGGTCGCGAAGGACGCGCCGGAGCATCTGGTTACGGTGGTGCTGAACCAGAACCATGACGATGGTTCCCTTGTGGGCCAGTGGTCTGTGGTCAGCATTGAGCAGATCATCTAAACGCAGTTTAGAGCTTCCCGCCCTGGGTTTGTCATGACCGGTTGACCGGCCCTATCAGTGGGCAGGAGCGCACAGTGAGTAGCCCCGCGAAAAAATCTTAATAATATCAACATTTTTCTACTGTTTGAATCCGGTGTATCAAGCTGCGAAAGGCGGCAAGGGAGCAGAAATCCCTTGCCGCCTTTTCTTTTTTATACCTTTTAGCAGGAGAAGCCGCTATAAAAGGGGCGAATTATGCGGATTAAAACCGCAAAATAGCGAGGGAAACCTCCCCCTCCACCACATATTTTTCTAAAAGCGCAGACAATTTCGTCGTTGTCTGCGCGTCTTTTGCGGCAAATCCACTTTTCTGACTGATTTTAGAGAAGAACGCAAAAAACTTTTCCTCCCGGACGGGAAATGGTATGCCGCCCGCACTCCTCTCCCCCGATTTCAATGGTCCGCCCCCAGCTGCAACTACAAACCATTGAAATCATCAGGAGGAGCTAACATGTTTGATACCAAGAGCGATTTTGCTTTGAATAAATTTGACAAGGATGCCATCGTCTGCCCAAGTGCCACCGGCGTACATATCCGGCTGACCCGCGAGGATTTTGCCAGCGAGGAAGAATTTCCCCGCTGGAAGGTCTGGTCTGACGGTGACTGCCATGGCATTGAGAAGGCCGGTCGCGGCTACTACGATTATTGCCTCTCTCTGTCCGAGGCCGGGACCCGATGACAGCATGGAGGATAATGAGACTTGCTCACGCCCGTCGACGGACTTGAGACGGAACCCTGCGGCGCACGTTCAGCACGACGCTGTGGAGTTATGACAGCTGTGCCAACAGCGGCCTGCAATATCCCCCTCTCGCCGGGGGCGCGTGGCAAATACGGTGAGTTTGGCAGCAGCTATAATCGAATCAGCCGCGCCGGAATACCGCCCGCCTTATGTTATGCGGACACAGCATTTTCCGGCGCGGCTGATTCTATGAAAAATTTATCTGCATTTTGCAGTTTTAGTATCGGTTTGTCTTTAGGACGGAGGTACGCCATGAAAGGCGGACCAAGACCATCACCTCGTACAAGGAAATTCAGATCGGCAAGACGCTGTACCGCGTGACCAGCGTATTCACCGGGGAGAAGGACCTGGGCGAGACCCTGGAGCAGCTGGCGGCCCGCCGAGTAGCGTTTGACCACCACTCGCGGCTGGCTGCATCCTTGCGTGTCATGCGCTCCCCATTCTATAATAGATACTGCCGGAGCAATCCGGCGGGAGCCATCGCCGCACAGGGTATGAATCTGGCAGGCCGGGAGGGTAAAGAAATGGCAGAGAACACATGCAATGTCGGCATCCATTGCAGACTGAGCAACGATGACGAACGCGACGGGGAATCCGTCAGTATCGAAAATCAAGAGTTACTATGTAAAGGGTGGTGTCACCACCTAATACATATGACTGCGGTTCATTTGTGGAAAAATGGAACATTGTAGTTGTAAGAAAAGCGGTGAAAACGCTAAAGCAAGCGTTTTTCGCAACTGCAATTCACATTTTGCTACAAATGAAAGGAAACGATTTTGGAACTGATTTATACGAAAGTAGGAGACTATTAATGCGAATCAAGAGTAGAAAAGGGTAGACAAACAGCGCAAAAGAGCAGAGAATGTAAGTATGTGGCAAACAAATCTCATAAAGCTCTATTGCGCTGTCTGCGACCATTATAGCACAATAGAAGCCGCAACACAACGTCAAAGCAATAATTTCCGTCCCCAATTCAGCGACGAGGAGTGTATCACCATTT
>QXXE01000009.1 GCA_009911355.1 Clostridiaceae bacterium
ATTCATAAAGATATGTGTATTTTCCAACATGCTGCCGGGTGATACTTGCCATCTCTTTCCCCTCCAAAGTAGGATAAGTTATATTTTAACCTACTGCGAGCCTTTTGGAAAGCATATTTTTTACCAAATTTTCCTGCCTCTTCCCCACTTTTTTCGTCCTCTTCTCCCATATTTCTTGTAGGGTAAATCTTTACCGGGAATTCAGGTTGTATTCATACAGAACCCTCCGAAGCTGTGAGAAAAAATTTGTATGCTTTCAGACTACATTCCTCTGGTAATTTTGGAAAGCTTCTGATAGAATATACTATATTAGCTGATAGCTTACAAAAAGGAGGGTGGACGGTGCGGAAGGTTTGCTTCTTCCTGGGGCAGCGCTCGCCCTGCGGGACGCAGCTGCCCGGGCTGGCGGCTGAGCTTACACGGCATATCGAAGGCTATGGGGTGCGTGATTTCGTTGTGGGGCGGTACGGGGCTGGCGCAAGGCTTGCTGCGGAAGCCGTCGTCATGGAAAAAAAGCGCTTCCCGGAAATACGTCTGCTGCGCCTGCGCCCGTACCCGCTGCACGGCGCGGCGTGCATTCCGAAGGGCGCGGATGGGGTAATCGCCCCTCCTGGCTTTGCAGACCTTCCTGTAGCGCTCGCGCTTGCCCGCGCCGATCTGTACATGCTCAGGCACAGCAGCTTCCTGATCGCTTATGCGCCGCAGCCTGAACTGCATGTGCAGGAGGTTTTGGCGCTTGCACGCCGGATGCAGGCGCACGGGCTTCTCCATCTCACCGAGCTGCACAGCCCCCGGTGAATAGCTTGCTGCGTCCCGGTTATGAGGGCAGGGCGGTGCTGACGCCGGAAAAACCTGCGTTTGACGCGCGAAAAAGCACGGTTCCAAAGCGGAGCCGTGCTTTTTGTATCCGTGCAGCCGGGAAGGATGCGGCTATTTCCCTGCCGGGGCGGGTTCCTTCTGCGGGGCCGCCTGTTCGGGCTCTGGCTGCGCGTGTTTGTCTGCCTTGCGCTGCCGCCGCCTGCGGCGCCGCAGGAAACCGGCCAGCGCAAGCCCTGCAATCCCTGCCGCGAGCAGCAGGATCAGCCCCCGGTTGGTTTCCTTTCCGGTGCAGAAGATCGCGTCGTCGCCGTCGATGGAGAACACAAGATAGCTGCCGTCGCGCAGCGTGTCAGCCTTGCGCCAGCTGCCGTCCACGGCAATCCAGACCGCATTGTCCCCCTCGTCCGCGAGAGCGCGCAGCAGGTGGCCGCCGGGGGCTTCGGTGCTGTGGGAAACCACTGCGTGCAGCGGGTCGCCCGGCGCGCCGGAGGGCGCTGCCGCCGCAGGCTCGCAGGCCAGCGACGAACGGCGGTCGAATTTGCCCTCGGCAAGCAGCAGCGGCAGGCCGTCTCGGGAGGCTTCGCTTTCCAGCACCGTGATATAGGGCGAATATACGGCTTGCACAGTCTTATCCGCGCGCAGGTCGCTGAAATTGTCGTCTGACCATTCGCCGAACTGCCCTTCGCGCGGGGGGACCTCCGGGATTTCGGTAAGGTCTTCGCCAAAGCCTGCCGTGGCGCTGGAAAGCACTTCGCCGTCGACAAGGAAGGTGACAGTCAGGGAACGGAAGCGGTCGGGCAGGCCCTCAAGCGCGGTAAACGCGTCATATTCGATGGGTTCCGCCTGCCCCGCGTAGCTCACGCCGTCCACAGCGCCGATCGGGCTGCTGACAAAGAGGTTGCCGGTCAGCGTGCCGTCCGCGCTTCCGGCGACTGCGCCGATAAATTCACCGTCCGCGCGGAGGTCTGCCATTGCGCGGCAGCCGGTCAGGTCGCCGCCGAGCCCCGCAATGCCGCCGACATAGTCCTTGCCAGTCAGCGGGCACTTGACCCAGCAGCCGCGCACCGCCGCAGAAGACGCGCCCGCGATGCCGCCGACATACTGCCCGTCGGTACTTTCAACCGCGCCGTAGCTTTCGCAGCCCGATACCCGCCCGAGGTCCATGCGCCCGACGATGCCGCCGGCATGGTTCTTTTTGGCGGTTATGCTGCCCTCGTTCCGGCAGGCGGCAAGCACGGCGCGGGTCTGGTAGCTGAAATTCGCCGACCGCTGCCCGCGGCTGACGATATCATCCTCGGGGTCAAGGTCGTACTCGATTGCCATAGAGCCCGCAATACCGCCTGCATTTACGTCGCCTTCAATCGTGCCGTAGTTCTCTGCACGCTCCATGCGCCCCTGATGGCCTTCGTCAGTGTCGGAGATATCTTCGAGGTGCTCGCGTTCGCCGTCCTCCGGCTTTTCGAGCGCGTTGCTGTATCCGTCCATCAGCAGGTCGCTGATCACGCCTAGCTGATCGTTGACCGCGTTTGCTGTGCTGTGCAGTCGGTCGCCAGAGCCGCTGAGGTCGGTGCGCAGCCCGCCGACCTCGTCGGAGACTTCTTCAAGGGCGCTGAAAATGCGGTCGACCGCCGAGGTGTAGCCGCTGTTCAGCGCGGGGAGCTCGAGCGTGGGTTCGTCCGCAAGCTCTGCCGCGAGAGCTTCCATCCGGCGGGCTGCGCTCGATGCGTCGCCCATCGCGGCGTCAAAGTCGCGGAAAACGCGGGAGAAGCCGTTTAATGTGCCGTCAAGCTCGGAGGTGAAGGTTTCCAGATTGTCAAATGCGCGGCTGACGCTGCCGGATGCGTCGTGAAGGCCGTCTATAGCCGCTGCGCCTTCCGTCAGCCCCTGCCGCAGCAGGGTAAGGCTTTTTTCAATGCGGTCGTGTAAATCGCTGTCGGGAAGGCTGGGGAACAGTCCGCCGATCCCCGAGCCAGAACCGCCACCCGAGCCGGAGCCGTCACCCGAGCCGGAGCCGTCACCCGAGCCGGAGCCGTCACCCGAGCCGGAGCCGTTACCCGAGCCAGAGCCGTCGCCCGAGCCGGAGCCGTTACCCGAGCCGGAGCCGTCACCGGAGCCGGAGCCGTCACCGGAGCCGTCACCGGAGCCGGAGCCGTCACCGGAGCCGGAGCCGTTACCCGAGCCGCTGCCGTCTGCGCCGATGCCGGGAAGCAGGCCGGAAATACCGTTCTCAATGGAATCGAGTGCGGATGTGCTCTTTTGAATGGCTGCGGCAAGGGCGTTCAGCTCGTCGGGAGCCGTGCCTGCGTCGATCAGCCCCGCCGCTTGTGCGCGCAGAAGCAGTTTTGCGGCTTCTTTGGGCGCGTCCCCGATTTGCCCGAGCGCTTTTTTCAGCTCGAGCGTGCCGCGTGTCAGCTGCGCCGCTGCGGAAGCCTTTTCCCGTGTGCCGGACGCGCCGCGCAGCGCTTCGATGGCGGAGCGGATTGTGCCGAGGGCGGTTTTTGCGTCGTCCATTGCGTCCGCCGCCTGATCGAAGGCGGTGCGTGCGGCGGCTGCCGCGTCTTCGCCCCAGACCGAAGCGCCGTCGATCTCTGTAAGGATGCGGCTTGTGCGGCGGAATGCGTCGCCGAGCCCGTCGCCCGTGTAAGCGAGGTCGCTCATGATGGGTTCCAGGCGGTCGAGGGTGCGGGTCACACGCGCGCTGAGTTCGTTGACCGTGTCAATGGTGCCGTCAGTAAAATCGGTTGTCCAGCCCGCGAGATCATGTGCGCCGGTGCGCACGGTTTCGAGCTGCCCGTCGAGCGCGTCGGAGTGCAGGTTCAGCAGGTCGCCGGTGCGCGCGGTCTCGTCTCCGAGCTGGCGCAGCAGGCCGCGCAGGGTATCGAGTTCGCTGTCCAGCTGCTGAAGGGTGTCCTCGTCGAATTGCAGCAGCAGGTAGGGCTCGACCTGCCCGGCAATGCCGCCTACGTCCTTGCGCCCGTATACCGTGCCGTAGTTGCGGCAGCTGTCGAGGAAGCCGGCTTGCCGCCCGACGATGCCGCCGACGTTGTAGCCGGTGTGGGGATAGCCGATGGCGCCATAGTTTTCGCAGCTTTGAAGGATGCCGGTGGAATAGCCTGCGATGCCGCCGGAATCGGTGTGGGCGCGGAAGTTTTCGGCGGAATTCACGTCGTCCCAGTTCCAGTCGTCGAGGGAGACGCTGATTTCCTCCTCGCGGGTGTTGACCTGGGCGCGGCTGACGCAGGCGGACGCGGCGCCGAGGTTCTGGCCGGTGACGCCGCCGGTGAAATGCTCGCCGGAAACGCTGCCGGAGACCGAGCAGGCGTTGAGCTCGCCGGAGCCTTCGTTGCAGCCTGCGATGCCGCCGACGCTGGTTTTGCCGCTGACCGTGCCGCTGAACGAGCAGCCTTGGATCACGCCGCGGTTGCAGCCTGCGATGCCGCCGACGTTTTTGGCGCTGCCCGCGGGGGCGACTTGGCCGGAGACGTTCAGGTCGCGCACCTGCGCGCCCTCTTGGATATAGCGGAAGAGGCCCATTGCGGAGCCGCTTTGGGTGAGGGAAAGGCCGGAAATGGCGTGCCCGCGGCCGTCGAAGGCGCCGCCGAAGGTCGGGATTGGGGAAAAGTCCGTGCCGGATAGGTCGATATCGGCGGTGAGAACAACGGTTTTGCCCTGTGACCAGGTGTCGAGGGTGCAGCTGCGGGACAGCTCGCACAGCTGCTTCGCGGTGGAGATTTCGACGGTGTGGTTATCGGCGGCGCTGGCGGGGAACAGCCCGGCGAACAGGGCTGCTGCGAGCAGCAGGGCAAGGATGCGCCGGGGTGCTGTGCCGGCAGGGGATTCCGCGCCGTGCGCGGCGCGGCCGGGGCGCTGCCCCTGGACCCCGCGCCTGCGCGGCGGGCGGTCCTGCGCGGACAGCGCCAGAGGGGCTAACCCCTCTGGACTCCCGTTCTCGCCTGCGGGCGGGACGGGGGAATGGCGGGTGATGTTCAGGATGCCTGGTTTTTTCATAGCTGCCCGTCCTCCTTTCCGTTGGCGGGTGCGCTGCCGGATGGGCCGGGCAGCAGGTCGTATTCGGTTTCGGGCTCCATTGCGCCCACGTCGACAACCGCGCTGATGCGGCCTTGGATGGAACCGTGGATTTCGGCGTTTACAACGCCCTGGACGTAGCCGCGGACGTGGCCGTTGACGCGGAGCGCGCCGGTGCCGGTCTGGACGATGTCGGGCTTTTTGAGGGTAAACGCGGTGCGCTCGATGATGGTGTCGCCGAGCAGTAAAATCTGGGGGAGGACGCTCATGACGAGCAGCATGGAAATGATTGTGCCGCGCCCCAGGCATACGCCGATGGAGGAGATGGCGGGGTTGGAGGAAAGCTGCCCGATGAGGAGGCCGGCGGCGGTCAGGATGGTGCCGGAGGTGACGATGGTCGGGAACGACTGGTTCAGGGTCTCAACGATGGCTTCTTTGATGGGCATTTCCTTTTTGAGCTCCATGTAGCGGTTGGAAATGACGATTGCGTAGTCGATGTTCGCGCCCATCTGGATGGAGCTGACGATGAGGTAGCTTAAAAAGAACAGGTTGGTGCCGGTGAGGTAGGGGAAGGAGAAGTTGATCCAAACGCTTGACTGGATGACCGCGATCAGAAGTACGGGGAGCCCTGCCGACTGGAAGGTAAAGAGCAGGACAATGATGACAAAGAGGGCGGACAGGACGCTGATGACAATGTTGTCGCGGCTGAACGAGGTCGCGAGGTCGTAGTCGCTGGTCGAGTCGCCAACGAGGTAGCAGTGGTCGTAGTATTTTTCGGCTGCCTGGTGGATTTCCTTCAGGAAGGCGAAGGTTTCGGGGCTTTCTTCGGGGAGGTTCAGCTTGAGCAGGATGCGGGTGTAATTTTCGCCTTGCAGCTGCTTTTTCCCGTCGGAAAGCTGCTCGTAGAGGTCGTTGATCTCGGATTCGGCGTCTTCGTCAAGGTCGACGTAGCCGTCCTCCTTCATGTTGTAGAGAAAGAGGAAGATGTCGATCAGGGGCACGTCGTAGCTGTCCAGGGAGCCGACAATGCGGCCATATTCCTCCTGGTCGACCGCGTAGGCGGTGTAGAGGAGCCGGGCGGCTTCGATGTCCACATCGGCGAGCTCGGCGAATTGGCGCGGGGAGAGCTTGTCGGTGACCATGTAGCCGTCTTTTGCTTCGGTGTTGGCAAGGCCCTGTACGAGACTGAATTCTTCCCAGGTTTCGAGCTCGCGCAGCAGGCGGCCTTCTTTTTCGTAATCGCCCGCAGGGACCATCAGAGCCATGATATTGGTCTGCCCAAAGGTGGAATCCACTTTTTTCTCGGCGATCTGCACTTCGTTCTGTTTGGCGGTGGAGAGGGTGCTTTCGCCGTAGACATAGGGGCAGCGGTTGGAGAAATAGAAGCCGCCGCCGAGCGCAAAGAGAAATAATAAAGGTAGGACAAAACGGGTTTTCAGTACAATTTTGCCCCATTTGTCAATCTTGGGGACAAAGCTGCGGTGATGAGTCCTGTCGATCTGCTTCGAGAAGAGCATCAGCAGGCCGGGCATGAGGGTAAACACGGAAAGCAGGCTGCACAGGATGGCCTTGACGAGCACGACGCCCATGTCGCGCCCAATGCCGAACTGCATGAACATCATGGCAACCATGCCGGAAATGGTGGTCAGGGAGCTGGCGGAGATCTCCGGGATGGCCTTGGAGAGTGCGACGGAAACCGCGTCGTGCGCGTCGAGGTGCTCGCGTTCCTCCGTGTAGCGGTGGCAGAGGATGATGGCGTAGTCGATGGCAAGGGCAAGCTGCAAAACGACCGCTACGGAGTCGGTAATGTAGGAAATTTCCCCCATAAGGAAGTTCGTGCCCTTGTTGATCATGGCAGCGGAGCCGAAGGTCATCAGCAGGACCGGGATTTCCATGTAGGTCTTGGAGGTAAACAGGAGGACGCTTACGATGATGACCACAGCAACCAGCATAACGATATTCATTTCCGCGTCGAGGAGGTCGGCTTCGGAGCTGCCGACGGGGCTGGATATGTAGAGGTCGTAGCCTGCAAGGCGCTGTTTGAGCTCCGCCATAGCGGACTCGCAGATCTCATCGCCTTCTTCGCCCTCGAAGGTCACATCGAAGAGGGCGGAGGCAAGGCGGTAGTGTTCGCCGATGTCCTCGGCAGTGAGCGGCACGTCGCTGTCCTCGTCAAGAAAGGCGGCGGCTGAAATGCCCTCAATGGATTCAAGGCCGGCGGCAATTTCGGACGCGCGTTCGCGGGAAATGTTGGAGACCATGACGCGCGCGGTTGCGTAGGTGGTCACCTCGTCTTCCATCAGCGTCAGGCCCTGCCGGGTTTCGGAATCCCCGGGGAGGTACTGGGTGATGTCGTCGCAGACCGCGACCCAGCCCTGTGCAAACAGGCAGAAAACCAGCATCCCGATGAACGCAAGGAATACGCCGTTGCGCTTGTCAACGATGAAGGTTGCGAGCTTGAGCATAAAGCTGCGGTCGTCCTTCTTTTCTTCCATATATATCAGCTCCTTTGGAGAAAATCAAACAAAAAGCAGAAACAGGGAAAAACCCGTAAACCATTGCCGCCGCATGCGCCCCGCAGCCCCCGCCGCGCCTTTCCGGCGGCGGCGGGCGAAACAGCGCAGGCGCAGAGTGAAGCGAGCCCGCCGGGAGATAGGCGGGCGTGGCAGCGCCGCAAGACCCCCTGCGTCCAAAACCGAACGGGTTGCAACGGGCGGGAACGGGGGCGGGAGGCAGAACATAAAACCTCCCCCGCCTTCGGGCCCCAAGCGTAGCCGCAGCCCATCAAGCCTTTGTGCGGCGCGCCCCGTCAGGGGCGTGGCGTGCAGGCTTGCAGCACGCCCGTAACGGCCTGGAGGAGGGTTTGGGAGAGCCACGAGAGGGATAAGGGAACCATAGGTGCCCTTATCCCTTTCGTGTCCCCCGGAGGGGCCGTTCGGCGAGCTCTTCGGCGATCTGCAACATCTCTTCCCGCAGCCCCTCCAGCCGCGCCACCGCCTCCAACGCCTCCGCCTTCGTGTACCCCAGCACCGCAAACGACGCCTCCGTCATCGACCGCACCGCATCCGGAAGCGCCAGCCGCCTCTGATATCCATACCCCGCCAGATACGCCCGCAGGATCCCATGGATCGCCAGCGTACACGAATACGCCTTGCCCCCCTCCCGCGGGATGCCCAGATTCTCCGCCAGCCAGCGCTCAAACCGCAGCACATGCTGCTCCGATACCGCCGGAAGCGTGAAACCCTCGCAATACAGCTCGCAAATGTTGTCATTCTCGTCTGCCGCCTGCAGCATCACCGCGCACATCAGCGCCAGCCGGAACGGCGGGCTGGCAGAATCCCCAAACCGCCGCACAAGAATCGCGTCGCACCGGTCAAATACATCCAGGAACAGCTGCCGGAAAATATCTTCTTTGTTCTCGAAAAAATGGTAAATGCTCCCGATCAGCAGCCCCGACCGCCCGACAATCTGCCGGATGGTCGTCTTCCTGTACCCTTGTTCCAGAAAAATCTCCTTTGCGCTGGACAGGATGCGCTCGCGTGCGTCGTCCATCCTTCGTACCTCCCCTGCTCTTTAACATGTTCAAATTATTATAGCACCGCCCCGCAGCCCTGTCAATCGGGGAAGTGTAAATTTTTTGGAGGCAATAGAAAACAGGCCGGAAAAGATCAGGTTTCCGGCCTGTCGGGGAGGGCTCTTATTCGCTGTCCTTTTCGATGCGCGTCACCGCGAGCGACAGCTCGTCCAGCTGCTTGCTGTCGACCAGGTCAGGGCACTGCATCATCAGATCGGACGCATTCTGCACCTTCGGGAAGGCGATCACGTCGCGGATCGAGTCCAGGCCCGCCAGCAGCATGCACAGACGGTCCAGGCCATACGCCAAACCGCCGTGCGGGGGCGCGCCATAGGAAAACGCCGTGATCAGATGCCCGAACTGCTCCGTTGCCTTTTCCTCGGTGAAGCCGAGGGCGCGGAACATCCGCGTTTGCAGCTCGGGGTCGTGGATGCGGATGGAGCCGCCGCCAAGCTCGCAGCCGTTGAGGATAATGTCATAGGCTTTCGCGCGCACTGAACGCGGGTCGCTTTCCAGCTTTTCTACGTCCTCGTCCATCGGCGCAGTGAAGGGGTGGTGCTTGGCAACCAGGCGGTCCTCTTCCTCGCTGTACTCAAACTGCGGGAACTCGGTCACCCACAGCAGCTTGAAGTCGTCCTTTTTCGCAAGGCCGAGGCGCTTTGCGAGCTCGCAGCGAAGCGCGCCCAGCGAAACCAGGGCGGTTTCGGTGTCGGTATCGGCGACGGCCAGCAGCAGGTCGTTGGGCTGTGCGCCCGCGCGCGATTTGACCGCTTCGACCTCTTCGGGCGTGAGGAACTTCGCGAACGACGAGGTCATGGAACCGTCGGCGGCCAGCTTCATCCAGGCGAGGCCCTTTGCGCGGTAGGTTTTAACGAAGTCGGCCAGCTTGTCGATTTCCTTGCGTGGGAACTGATCGGCGTAGCCGTTGATATTGATCAGGCGCACGGTGCCGCCGCCCTCGACGGCGTTTTTAAAGACGGCAAAGTTGCAGCCTGCCGCGATATCAGAGACGTCCTGGATTTCAAAGCCGAAGCGCAGGTCGGGCTTATCCGAGCCGAAGCGGTTCATTGCCTCGCGGTAGGGCAGGCGCGGCAGGGGCAGCTGGATATCGATCCCGAGCACTTCTTTAAAGACGCGCTGAAGGAAGCCCTCGTTGACGGCGATGACGTCGTCTTCTTCGACGAAGGACATTTCGAGGTCGATCTGGGTAAACTCGGGCTGGCGGTCGGCGCGGAGGTCCTCGTCGCGGAAGCAGCGGGTAATTTGGATGTAGCGGTCCATGCCTGCGAGCATGAGAAGCTGCTTGTACTGCTGGGGCGACTGGGGCAGCGCGTAGAACTTGCCGGGGTGTACACGGGAGGGGACGAGGTAATCGCGGGCGCCCTCGGGGGTGGACTTGGTGAGCATGGGGGTTTCGATTTCGAGGAAGCCCTGCTCGTCGAAGTAGTTGCGGGCGATCTGGGTGACGCGGTGGCGGAGCATCATGTTGCGCTGCATGACGGGGCGGCGCAGGTCGAGGTAGCGGTATTTCAGGCGGATCTGGTCGCCGGCTTCTTTGTTGTCGTCGATCTCGAAGGGGGTGGTTTCGGCGCGGGAAAGGATGCGGAGATCGGAAGCGATGAGTTCGACTTCGCCGGTTGGCATTTTGGTGTTGACGGCGGCGGGGTCGCGGGCGACGAGCTCGCCTTTGACTGCGACGACGAATTCGGTGCGGCAGGTGAAGGCGATATCGAAGAGGGCGGCGTTGACGCTCTTGTCGAAGGTGCATTGGAGGATGCCGGAGCGGTCGCGCACGAGGAGGAAGAGGACGCCGCCTTTATCGCGGACGCGGTCTACCCAGCCGTTGACGGTAATGGTGCGGCCTGCGTCGGAGGGACGGAGGCTGCCGCACATGTCGGTGCGTTTCATGCCGGAGATATTGGTATTCATGGGGTTTCAGTCCTTTTGTGTTGATTTCAGCTGCGTGCCGAGGGTGACGCCAAAGGGCGCTGCCCTCTGGACACCCGGCCCTGCGCGGGCAGCGCCAGAGGGACCCGTCCCTCTGGACTCCCATTCATCGCCTGCGGGCGGGACGGGGGTGATTCACGGTGTAAGTGCAGCTATGCTCTTTTTATTTTATCGCAAAATCCGGTTTTTTCAAGGGCTTTTGATGAAAAAGTCCATTAAGGTGGTTCGCAAACTTGGGAAATGCCAGCAGGCTCGTTCAGATGGCGGGTTTTCGAGTCGGTTTATTTCTTGAACCAGCTTATTCCCTGCGGATTTTGATGGAAGCTTCCGCGCGTTCCTCCGCTTCCAGGCCCGGCTGGATGCCCTCGGCGTAGACTGTGATCATCAGGCCAAAGCCCAGCAGCGCAATTGCCGCTGCCCCAAACGTAAGCGGTTCCAGGCTGAGCGCGGTAAAAATGCACATCCCCAACAGGCCCATCAGCCCGGTCAGCCCGCAGAGGACGAATTTTGTGCAGCTCCAGAGAAAATGCTTCGGCGACATGGCGCGCCTCCTTTATGCTTCGGTTTTGTAATGGATAACGGTGGTCTGCCCCCTTGCGGGGGCTTATTGCCCGCGTTCAGATGGCTCAGCAGCCCACCAGGATTTTGCCCTTCGCGCGCTCTGCGAGCCCGTTTTTCACCCGCTGCGCGGCTTCGTCAAAGCCAGTGCTGGTCTGTTCGCCGGTCGAGAGGTCTTTCAGCGTAACCGTGCCGTTCGCGATCTCATCTTCGCCAAGGAATACCACGTAAGGGATCGACAGCTTGTCGGCATAGCTGATTTTCGCTTTGAATTTCTTCTTTTCGCAGTGCAGCTGGGTGCGGATGCCCTCCGCGCGGAAGCGGGTCGCGAGCGCAATTGCCGCACCCATATCGTCTGCCATCGGCAGGATGAGCACATCGGCAGGCGCTGCGGGCGGGTTTTCATTCAGCAGGCTTTTGTCCTGCAAAACGAAGAACAGGCGGGTCAGGCCGATCGAAATGCCCACGCCAGGCAGCTTTTTGTCGGTGTAATACTCCGCAAGGTTGTCGTAGCGCCCGCCCGAGCAGATGGAGCCGATTTCGGGATGGTCGAGCATGGTGGTCTCGTAGACCGTGCCGGTGTAGTAGTCCAGCCCGCGCGCGATGGTCAGGTCAATCGCGAAGTGGTCCGCAGGCACGCCAAACGCAGACATATAGCCTGCAACGGCAGTCAGCTCGGAAATGCCTGCGTCAAGGGTGTCGTTTTTGCCCCTGTAGCCCTCGAGCGCCTGCAAAATACCCTCTGTGCCGCCGCCAAGGGTGATGAAACGGAGGATTTCATCAGCGCTTTCCGCTGGAACGCCCTCTTCGAGAAGGATTTCCCGTACCGCGTCCGCGCCGATCTTTTCCAGCTTGTCAATGGTGCGCATGACGTCGGCGGCGCGCCCGGTCAGGCCAAGCATCTCAAAAAAGCCGTTGAGGACCTTCCGGTTGTTGATGCGGATCACAAAACGGGTCAGGCCGAGCTCGGAAAAGGTCTTATAAATGATGGACGGGATCTCAGCTTCGTTGATCAGGTCAAGGGAGCCGTCGCCGATCACATCGATATCCGCCTGATAGAATTCGCGGAAGCGCCCGCGCTGGGCGCGTTCGCCGCGGTAGACCTTGCCGATCTGGAAGCGGCGGAAGGGGAAGGACAGCGCGCCATAGTTGAGCGCGACATACTTGGCAAGCGGCACGGTCAGGTCAAAGCGCATGGAAAGGTCGCTGTCGCCTTTCTGGAAGCGGTAGATCTGCTTTTCGGTCTCGCCGCCGCCTTTGGCGAGCAGCACCTCGCTGGCTTCCAGGATGGGGGTGTCCAGCGGGTAGAAGCCATAGAGGGCGTAGGTGTCGCGCAGAACCTGCGCGATTTTCTCAAACTGCGCCTGCTTCGCGGGCAGCAGTTCCATAAAGCCGGAAAGTGTCCGGGGTTTCATTTTCTGCATGATGTACTCCTAAACAGCAATGGATGGATGATAACTTTATGAAAACCCTTTCACGGGCAGCGAAAAAAGCCGCGTCTGCGGCAAAAGGCAAACCCCACCCGCCCGTCCGGGGTGGGCGGGCAAGGGTGCGGGCGCGCTGCCTGCGGGGCAGGTGTTATAAGCGGTTTTTGGGATTGACGATGTTGCGCCAGTCGAGGTCGCCGCGGTCAAGACCGAGGATGAGCATTTCAGCAGTCGCGGAGTTGGTCGCAATCGGGATATTGTGCATATCGCAGAGCCGCGCGAGCGCATGGACATCAGGCTCGTATTGGCTGTTTGACATGGGGTCGCGGAAGAACAGCACAAGGTCGATCTCATTATAGGCAACACGCGCGGAAATCTGCTCTTCGCCGCCCTGCATGCCCGCAAGGTATTTCTCAATTTTGAGTCCGGTTGCTTCGGCGACAAATTTGCCGGTTGTGCCGGTTGCGCAGATGTTGTGTTTGGTGAGGATGCCGCAGTAAGCCATGCAGAACTGCACCATCAATTCTTTTTTCCGGTCGTGTGCGATCAAAGCAATATTCATAATTTGCATTTCCTTTCTCTGTAATCTGCCTGTACAGGTATTAAAAGCCTTATGTTATGTTGTTATAAACGGATTTGCCCGGCCAATTTGCCATATCCCTCGTCCCGCCCGCAGGCGTAATGAAGTTTTTACTCGATTTTTTTACAAAAAAATCGCGGGAGTCCAGAGGGCAGAGCCCTTTGGCTGAGCGTCCAGAGAGCAAAAACCCCTTGGCGCGCGTTGCGGAGACGATATGTAATTACCAGCGCATCGCAGGGACGCTTTCCCCCTCGAGCCGCCGCGCGATGTTGCGGGCAGCCAGCGCAGCGCCGTCCTTTTTGAAATGGAGCAGGCTTTTGCCGTTGTTGGAACAGGCGATAATGTCCTCGTCCTCCGGGATGATCCCCAGAAGCGGCAGGCCCGCCTGGTCCATTACATCATCAATATTGCCCGCGAGCCCGTGCCGGACCAGCGCAGGCCGGATACGGTTCACCACAAGATGCACGTTGTGCAGCCCGGCTTCCTCCAGATAGCGGGCAGTGCGTTCGGCGGAACGGATGCAAGCCGTTTCGGTCGTGGTGACAATGATGCTCCGGCCGGCAATCGCGGAATAAAGCGAAAGCTCGCCCGGGAGACCCGCAGGGCCGTCCCAGATCAGGTAGTCATAGCTTTCAGCCGCCGCAGCTTCGCGCAGGGCGCGCAGCTGCTTGACCCGCAGGAAAGGGATGTCGGCTGGGGCGGTGAGCAGAGAGAGCTTTTCGTTCAGAGGATGCGGGACCGCAGCGCGGGACAGGCTGACCGTCCCGGCGGCAACGTCGGCAAAGGAAAAAACCAGCCGGTCGCTCATGCCGAGGGCAAGGTCGAGGCTCCGGAGGCCACAGTCGCCGTCGACGGCAAGCACGCGCCGCCCGCGTTCCGCAAGCGCCATTGAAAGGACGGCTGAGAGGGTTGTCTTCCCCGTGCCGCCCTTGCCGGATGCAATTAAGATAGTGTTCACGGCTACGCCCCCGACTTTAGCATACTCATATTAAAAGTATAAACCAAATTCCTACTTGATACAAGTAGTTTATGTCATAAATTTCTAAAATTTTCACAAAAGGCTTACCTGGAATTGCCAGCTCGCCCAATCCCTTCCATTTCCGGGCGGCGCCAATAGGAGGCAAAGCCCGCCGGCAGGGCCGGCGGGCAGCGGTCAGTGCAGCAGGGTGTATTCGGAGGAAACCAGCTCGGACTGGGACTCTTCCCGGCTGAAATAGGCGTTGACGATGTCCGCGACAACGGGGGCCATTTTGGTGCCCGAGTCGATCTTTTCCCCGACCACGCAGATGGCGATCTCAGGGTCGTCAAAGGGCGCGAAAGCGATAAACAGGCCGTTGGCGAGCTCGTCCTTGCCGACCTGCGCCGTGCCGGATTTGCCGCCGACCTGTACGGTGCAGTCATAGAAAGCGCGCGCTGCGGTGCCTTCGTTGATCACACGCTTCATGCCCTCGCGCACCAGATCGAGGTTTTCCGGGTCGATGTCGATCTGGCTCATGACCTCAGGCTCGTGCTCGTAAACGGTGTCCGTGTAATCATAGGTCTTTACGCTGCGCAGGAGCGTCGGGCGATATACTGTGCCGCCGTTGACAACCGCAGCCATATAGTTTGCCAGCTGGAGCGGCGTGTAGGTGTTGTCCGACTGCCCGATTGCCGCCTGTACGCTGTCTGCGGAGAGCCAGTCGTGCAGCCAGGCGTTCTTTTCCTGGAGCAGCTTGCGCCCGGTCGGCCCCGCGATGGTGCCGGAGGCTTCGTTTTGCAGCTCGATGCCGGTGCGCTGGCCGAGGCCGAACTTTGCCGCCCACTCCTCGATCTGCGCGCCGCCCAGAAGGCGGCCGACCTCATAGAAAAAGCAGTTGCACGAATATTCGATCGCTTTGACGATGCCAACCCGCCCGTGATAGCCCAGGCAGCGGAAGGTCTGGGTATCGAAATAGGTGTAATAACGGTTGCAGAACTGGGTAAAGGACTGGCTGATCGTGCCCGACTCGAGCGCTGCAATCGCCATCAGCGGCTTGAAGGTCGAGCCGGGGGCGTAGGTTTCCTGGATTGCGCGGTTGGTGTAGGGCTTGCGCGGGTCGTCCTTGTACTTATCAAATTCCTGATGGTAGTGCGCAAGGTCGTAGGTCGGATAGCTCGCCATTGCGAGCACCTCGGCGCTGTGGACGTCGAGCACGACGGCTGCGCCGCCCTCCGCGCCCTCGACGCTTTCGAGCGTGCGGGCGAGCGACTCCTCGGCCGCCTGTTGAAGCCCCAGGTCGATTGTCGTGACGCAGTGGTTGCCCGGCTGCGGCGGCAGGCTGTCAAGCTCGTCCAGGATATTGCCGTGCAGGTCGGTTACAACCGTGCGGGTGCCGTCGACGCCGCGCAGGTATTCCTCGAGCGTGTACTCGAGCCCTTCCTTGCCGACAATCGCGTTCATTTTGTAGCCCTTTTCTTTGTAAGCGGGCCAGTCCTCGCGGAAAATCTGCCCAACGTAGCCCAGCAGATGGGCGGCGCTTGTGGTGTTGTACTGGCGGATGCCGCTGACGGCAACATCCACGCCCTCGAACTCGCGGTGGCGTTCTTTGACCTGAGAAATCAGGTCAAGGCTGACGTCCTCGGCGAAGGTGTAGGGGTTGTTGCGGGAAAACTCGGTGTCCCACAGCATCCCGGCGCGGACGCCGAGGATGGTGCGCGCCTGTTCGCCCGAGTATTTGGGGTCAAGGCCAAAATAAGCGCGCAGGTGGGAAATGACCTCATAGGCGTTGAGCTCGGCAGGCGCTTTGCCGCTGCCCGCAGGCGGGTCCTCGCCCTCGCGCTTTGTAAGCTCCTCCTGCACCTCGGCAAGACGGTCGTTGAGACGGGTGCGGGCGCGGGATTCCGGGTCCGCGGTGAACTCGAACGGGGGGGCGGGGGTAATCGGGAGGGCATCGGCGGGCTGGGCCCCCGACGCGCGGACGAGCTCCGCGAGGGAGAGGATGGTCTCGTCCTGCTTTTCGAGATCCCAATAGACGTAATTGAGCCAAAGGGAGAAAACCGAGCGGTTGCTGGTAAGCGGCTGGCCGTAACGGTCGACGATTTCGCCGCGCGAGGCGGGGACAGGGGTGGTGCTGGTCAGGCGGCGCTCGGAGGCGCTGCGGTAGGTGGATCCCTCGACGATCTGGATGCGGAAGAGCGAAAGGGAAGCGGTCGCGGCAAGCAGGACAAGCACGCAGACCATCGCGATCAGCCGCCGGAGCAGCTTTGCTTTATTATCCATGAAAAAACCTCGGTTCGATGAAAAAAGCTGTAGGCAGATGCGGGAACGCCCTGCCCCCGCCGCGCCTTTTTTGGCGGCGGCGGGCGAAACGGCGCAGCGGTAAAGGGAAAGGAGCCCGCCGGGGGATAGGCGGGCGCGGTAGCGCAGCAAGCCCCACTGCGCCAGAAACGGAACGGGTTGTAACGGGCGGGGACGGGGGCGGCACGCAGAACCGAAAACCTCCCCCGCGGGAGCCCGGAGCACCGCAGCCGCTTTGCAAGCCTTTGTGCGGCGCGCCCCGGAAGGGGCGTGACGTGCAGGCTTGCGGCACGCCCGAAACGGCTTGGAGGAGGGATGGGGAGAGCGCGAGAGGGGGAAGGGAACCATAGGTGCCCTTTCCCCTCTCGCAAAGCTATTGCGCCCGCTGGTAGATGGAGCGGATGGGCAGGTAGATGAGCGGCGACAGCGCCGCCGTCAGCAACGCCTCCCCACACAAATGCTGCAAATACAGCAGCAGGTCAAAACGCTGCCGCAGCAGCACAAACCCCAGCATCCGCAACAGCGAAAGCCCAACCACCGCCGCAACCGTCAGCAGCAGCATAGAAGGGAAAATGCGGCGCAGGAACCGGCTGGCAAACAGCCCCGCCGCCACACCGAACAGCATGAAATACAGCGGGTACAGCCCCTCGACCCCGGTCAGCGCCATATCATAGGCAATCCCGGCCGCAATGCCGAACGCCATGCCCATCGTGGGGCCGTCCATCAGCGCAACAGCAGCGGGGACGCAGCAGATCAGGTCGACCCGGTAGCCCAGCACGCGCAGCGGCGCGGCAGTTGTGCTGACCAGGTAGGCAAGCAGCAGCACCAGCAAATAGCAGGTGACCTGCCCAACCGGCACGCGTTCCTTGATCATTATTCGGTCACCTCGAAATCCTTGATGATAAATACATGGCTGACCGTGTCCACATCGACAAAGGGGCGCACAATGGCATAATTCGACATGCCGTGCCCCTCCGGTACGATCTGTTCGACCGTGCCGATCATGATGCCCTTTGGAAACAGCCCGCCCCGCCCGGAGGTTTCGACCGTGTCGCCGCTCAGGATGTCTGCATCCTGCTTGAGATAGGACAGGCGCAGCCGCCCCGATTCGAGGAGCGTATAGTCGCCCTCGGCAATCGAGACCTCACGCGTGCGGGTGATCAGCGCGCCCGCCTGCATTTCGGTGTCGATGATGGTCGTCACCTCGCAGTAGTTGGGCGCGGCGACCGAGACATAGCCGACCATGCCGTCGTCGGTGATGACAAGGTCGTCAACCGCCACGTCGTGCAGCGTCCCCTTATCGAGCGTCAGCGTCGACTGCCAGTCGCCCGCCGAACGGGCGATGACCTCGGCGACCTCGAACTCGAAGGAGCGGTTGCGCTCTTTGATGCCCGCGAGGGTGCGCAGGCGGTCGTTTTCGTCCAGAGCAATCTGCGCGTCGCGCAGCTTGAGCTCGGCTTCGCGCAGCTGTTTTTTCAGTTCTTCATTTTCGGCCTTGATCTGGTCATAGTCGGTAAAATAGGCCGCGCCGTGGGAAATCGAGCCGGTCAGCCAGCTAAAGCCCTTATGCAGCGGCGCGACGGCGACGCGCAGCACGCTGGAGACCGGCCCGGGCTGCCCGGACGCGCCGGTATACAGCACAAGGCCGACGCACAGCAGCGCCACGAGGATGAGTACCGCGAACGCGCGCGATGAGAAAAAGTTCCGCAAGTTTCAGCCCTCCCCGTCAGCCTGGCAATGCGCCCATGCCGCGCAGCAGCAGGTACAGCTGTGCGACTGGCAGGCCCATTACGGAATAGAAGTCGCCGCGGATGCCGGCGACCAGCACAGCGCCTTTGCCCTGTATCCCGTAAGCGCCGGCCTTGTCGAGCGGTTCGCCGGTGGCGACATAGCGGTCGATCTCCTGTGGGGCAAGCGCGCGGAAATCGACTTCGGTGACGTTTAGGGCCGTGCGCAGTTCGCCGTGCAGGACGGCAGCGGCGGCGGTCAGGACGCGGTGGGTGCGGCCGGAGAGCAGCGAGAGCATCTGCGCGGCTTCTTCTGGGCTGTGGGGCTTGCCGAGTACGCGCCCGTCGAGCTCCACGAGGGTGTCCGCGCCGATGACGGCGGCGTCGGGGTGGGTTTTGGCGGCTTCGAGGGCTTTCCCGGCGGCAAGGCGGACGATCTCTTCGCGGAGCGGCTTTTGGGGGTTGAGGGTTTCGTCGATGTCGGCGGGACAGACCTCAAAGCGGTCTAGGATTAAGGAAAGCAGTTCCCGCCGCCGCGGCGACTGGGACGCTAAAACGTACTGCAATCTGGGTGCTCCTTTCTGGGTGGTCTGCTCGGGGCTCCGCGCTCTGCGGAGCGCGCCGGGGCTCTGCCCCTGGACCCCGCGCCTGCGCGGCGAGCGCCGGGGCTCTGCCCCTGGACCCCGCGCCTGCGCGGCGAGCGCCGGGGCTCTGCCCCTGGACCCCGCGCCTGCGCGGCGGGCGCCAGAGGGACTCGTCCCTCTGGACTCCCTTTTTCGCCTGCGGGCGGGACGGGGGACCGTTTACGTTTATTTGAAATATTTGCAAATTATGATCGCGATGATCAGCCCCAGGATGGTTGCAACCGTAATCGACATCGTAAAACCAAATGTCAGCGTGAAAATCCCAAGGTCGAGCGTCGTTGTCGACAGGCCGAAGCTTTGCCCGAAGGCCAGCCAGCTGAGGCCGGACGCGCCTGCGGCCATTTTTGCGATCAAGCTTCCCAGCACTGCCCCAATCAGCAGTACAAGGATTTGCAAAAAGGATAATTTATGCTTCATTTTGTAAGGATACCCTTCTGTTTTTGTTTCATTCCGCATGGGACAGGAAATTACCGGAGTTTCCTTTTGGGGAAAAGGGAAGGCTGTGCGGGGCTTACTGAACGCCGCGCCGGTAAAGCCCGCGCGTCGTCCCGTCTGCGCACGTGGGGCGCTCCCCGGAGAGGAATTCGCGGAAGACACGCTCGCATTCCGCAGGCGTTTCTATCGTAAACCGCAGCCGTGCATAGTCCACGGCGGGCACTTCTTTCTGCGCCAGCGACAGCGGCATGCTGTTGAGCAGCGTGTTCCGGCAGCCATATTCCGGCAGCAGCGGAAAAGAATGCGATGTCCGGTCGGTCAGGCGGGTGATCCCGTCCTTGCAGGTACACGCGCCCGCCTTCTGGCGGATTGCGCACAGCTCAAAGACCATCAGCGGAAGATAGCCGTAGGCGAGCAGCTCGGTCTCAATCCCGCCGTGCAGCGCCCCTGCCTGTTCCAGCCGCAGTTCAAAGGACAGCGTCTGGCGCGTGACCCCCATACCGGCAAGCGCATGCAGGGTATCCTTGTTGTAGGCGTTCAGCCCAAAATCGCCGTAAACCTCCATGCCCTGCTCCCGCAGGAGGGGGATGTGCCCGAGGTTCCCGGCAAGCGCCGTCCGAACGCCTGCGGCCTGCACGGCTTGCAGCATATCAAGGATATGCCTGCGGTCACAGTCAAAAAAGACACGCGGCAGCACCGCCGCCAACGGAAGCTTGCCTGCCAGCGCTTGGGTGCGGCCGGGGTCCCCGGCAAGCTCGGTTAAGGGGAGATAAAGCGCCGCGGGCGTGCCCGCCCGGAGAGCCGTTTCAGCCTGTGCGAAGGTACGCGCTTCCAGGATGATACCTTTATCTGGGCACGGTACAGCGCCCGAGGGCTCCGGCGGCACTGCCGTCCAGGGTTCGCGTACCGGCGGCGCTTCGCGCTGGCGCAGCAGCCGCTCGAGCGCTTCCCGCCGCAGTGCGTTCAGCCGCGCGGCAGGCACCATCAGCCCGTCGCGGAGGGTTACGGAGACCGCTGTGACCGCGAACGGCGTGCCGCCTGTCTTGCGCAGCGACTTTTCGGCCTGCCCTGGGGTGGTCGGGCGGGTGCGCGCGGGGTCGACCGGCACGAGGTCGGTGACAGTGACCCCGTCGGTTTCGCCATCCCAAGCGTTGAGCAGCAGCCCGGTTTCGTCCGCTGTCAGGGAAAGGCGCACCGGTACGAGCGGCGCTTCCCGGCCTTCGGCAAAGCGGCGCGCCGCTTCGTCATAAAGCGGCTGTACCTCGTGCAGCGGCAGCTCAGTTTTGGTGCCGAGCATCGCGGGGCTCGGTTTGCCGGTAAAATAGCCGTCGGTGAAGCCGTCCCGCGAAAAGACCCGGCGCAGCGCGTCCTCCTCCTCGGGGGTGGGGCGGCGCTGTTCGCGCAGGAGGGCGGCATAGACGCTGGTCACAACCGCCGTATATTCCGGGCGCTTCATGCGCCCCTCGATCTTGAGGGACGCGATCCCCGCGCCGCAGAGCTCGGGGATATGGTGGGCGAGTGAAAGGTCCTTGAGCGATAGGGGGTAGCGTTCCCTGCCCGCGCCGTCGTAGCGGTAGGGCAGGCGGCAGGGCTGCGCGCACAGCCCCCGGTTGCCTGAGCGCTGCCCGATCACCGCCGAAAGCCAGCACTGGCCGGAATAGCACCGGCACAGCGCGCCGTGGACAAAAATTTCGGTTTCCACGCCGCTTTCCTTTGTGATGCGGCGGATTTCGGACATGGGGGTCTCCCGCGAGAGCACGACGCGGGAAAAGCCGAGCGCCTTGGCCTGCCGCGCGCCGTCAAGGGTTGCAATGGTCATTTGGGTCGAGGCGTGCAGGGCGAGGGAGGGCGCGCACTGCCGCAGCCGCCGCGCGAGCCCTAAATCCTGTACGATGAGCGCGTCCGCGCCCGCTTCGTATAGGAAGCGCGCATCGGCAAGCGCCGCGTCCAGCTCGCGCCCGCCCACAAGGGTATTCAGGGTGAGGTTGGTTTTCACGCCGCGCGCGCGGCAGTAGGCAATCGCGTCCGCCATTTCATCCGGGGTGAAGTTTTTTGCGCCCCGGCGGGCGTTAAAGCTGCCGAAGCCCATATAGACTGCCGTTGCGCCGCTCTGAACCGCTGCACGCACGCCCTCGGGCGAGCCGGCTGGGGCGAGCAGTTCGGGAAGGCTCATTTCGCCTTACCTGTTTTCGGCACCTGCTTGCGCAGATGGCGGATCTCTTCAATATAGCTTTGCAGCTGGGAGCGCAGGCTTTCGACCTGGTCCTGCGCCTTCAGGCACTCGTCGGCGACGTTGATTGCAGCAAGCACCGAAGCCTGCTCGACGGTGAGGTCGGGGTTCTGGTGCGCGTCCTTGATCTTGGTGTTGACGAGCTCGGCGACTTTATCCATATATTCCTTGCTTTCCTCGGCAAGCAGGGTGTATGCCCTGCCCGCGATGGTCACGGTGACACGGTTCATATAATCTCCTCCTTGGATGCGCCCCTGCCGGGCGGGGCATTCTGCCCGATTCTGCTCTTATTTTCAAGTATACCACAAATCCCGCTGTTTTGCATCCTGTTTTTGACAAGCCAGGCATTTTTTTGACAGGGGCGGGGGATTCCTTCTTACATGATACCCGTAAACGGGAAAAATGTCAATCTGGCACAGTGTATGAAAAATGTCTGGGTTTTCCACGCTGTTTCCAAAGTGTTCATTGTTTTTTCAAAGTTATGTGGTATAATGGAAAATCGGAAAAATGCTTCCAGAAAAGAAACAGCAAACGCCGCAGGAAAACAATCCAGCCCGCCGCCGTTCTGGCGGGCTGGATCGCGGGGCAGTTGGGATCAGTCCATCCCCGTCCCGCCCGCAGGCGTAAAAGGGATTCCAAAGGGGCTAGCCCCTTTGGCGCCCGCCGCGCAGGCGCGGGGTCCAGGGGCAGAGCCCCGGCGCTCGCCGCGCAGGCGCGGGGTCCAGGGGCAGAGCCCCGGCGCTCGCCGCGCAGGCGCGGGGTCCAGGGGCAGAGCCCCGGCGCTCGCCGCGCAGGCGCAGAGCCCCGGCGCCCGCCGCGCAGGCGCAGAGCCCCGGCGCGGAACAAAGGAAGCAGAAAGGGGGAGTTTCCCGAAATGGCACAGATAAACGGGTTTTTGCAGGAGCTGCTCGATCAAGTTACAGCTTTCCTAGCAGCCTACCCAGTCATAGAAGCCTGGTATACGACCGTCGTCCGGTTCGTGTTCCCAATCCTCGCCGTCCTCATCCTCTCCGGTATGATCCGTTCCCTCTGGAACGTCCCCCATACCCCCGAGGTCTGGGCCAAGCTTGGCCTCCCCGGCGGCGAGCTCATCCCACTTACCCACTGGGAAAATATCGTCGGCCGTGCCGCCGCGTCCGATGTAGTGCTGCCCTACCCCTCAATTTCAAGGCAGCACGCCGCGCTGATGCGCGAAAAAGACGGCAGCTGGGCAGTCTACGACCTCGATTCAACCGGCGGCACCGAGGTCAACGGCCTGCCCGTCGACGGCGTGGCCGCACTCGACGAGGGCGACACCGTCTCCTTTGGCGGCATCCCCTGCGCCTTTATCCCCGTCACCGCCGAGGAACGCCGCTACCAGCGCGAACGCCGGAAACGGGTCTCGCGCCCAGTCTCCCCCTGGGGCTCGCTGCTGGTGCTCACCATCTGGCAGGTGCTCGCCGGGCTCCAGCTCATCATTGCCGCCGCCCCCGAAGCATCGGTGAATATCCCACTCGCCTTCCTCGGGCTGACCCTCGTCATGTGGTGCTACTTCCTCTTTATGCGCGCTATGCGCCGGGTCGGCTTCGAAATGGAGATTATCGCCTTCTTCCTCTCAACGCTGTCGCTCGGGATTACCGCCTCAAGCGCCCCGGACGCGCTGTTTAAACAGTTCCTCGCTATCTGCCTCGGGCTGACGCTGTTCGTCATCCTCGGCGTGTTCCTGCGCGATTTGTCCCGCGCGCGCAAAATCCGCTGGCTGATGGCCGCGGGCGCGATCGGCCTGCTTGGGATTACGCTCGTGCTCGGCTCGTCCAAGTACGGCGCGCGCAACTGGCTTTCTATCGCAGGCATGTCCTTCCAGCCCTCCGAGCTCGCCAAAATCTGCTACATCTTTGCGGGCTCCGCCACCCTTGACCGCCTGTTCCGTAAGCGCAACCTCGGGCTGTTTATCGTGCTGACCGGCGTGTGCCTCGGCTGCCTTGCGCTTATGAGCGATTTCGGTACGGCGGCGATCTTCTTCGTCACATTCCTTGTGATCGCTTACCTGCGCTCGGGCGACTTTGCTACCTTGTCTTTGATCTGCGGGGGCGCGGTGTTCGGCGGCGGTATCCTGCTGACCTTTAAGCCGTACATTTTAAAGCGCTTTGCGGTGTGGGGGCATGTCTGGGAGGACGCGTCGGGTGCGGGCTACCAGCAGACCCGCACCATGAGCGCGGCGGCGTCCGGCGGGCTGACCGGCGTCGGCGCGGGCGAGGGCTGGCTGCACCGCATCGGCGCGGCGGATACCGACCTTGTGTTCGGCATGCTCTGTGAGGAATGGGGGCTGCTGATTGCCGTGCTCGCGGTGCTGTCCATCGTGACGCTTGCCGTGTTCGCTGTGCGGGCGTGCGCGGCAGGGCGTTCCAGCTTTTATATTATCGCGGCGTGCGCGGCGACCAGCCTGCTGGTGTTCCAGACCTGCCTGAACGTCTTCGGAGCGGTCGACCTGCTGCCGCTGACCGGCGTGACCTTCCCGTTTGTCTCGAACGGCGGCTCGTCGATGCTGTCGGCGTGGGGGCTGCTCGCCTTCCTCAAGGCCACCGATACCCGGCAGAATGCCAGCTTCGCAATCCGCCTGCCGTCACGGCGGGAGCTGCGGGCCGAAGCGCAGGAGGTGCAGTCGCATGAAGAAGATTGAAAAACGCGCGGTGCTGTGTATGATCCTCGCGGCAGTGCTGCTGCTGGGGCTCGGGGTCTACCTCTACCGCTTTGTGCGCCACGGCGCAAGCTGGGCGTCGTTCCCATCCAACCGGCACCTGTACAATAGCAGCGGGCAGCTGGCGAGCGGGACGGTCGCCGACCGGGACGGGGACATCCTGACACAAGTGGACGGCGACGGCAGGCGCACTTATTACGATTCGGCTGCGGTGCGGCGGGCGACGCTGCACGTGGTGGGCGACCCGGCGGGCAATATCGGGACAGGGGCGCTGACGGCGTTCGCGGGCAGGCTGTCGGGGTACAACCTGGTCACGGGGGCGTATTCGCCGCTGGGCAGCGGCAACACGCTCGAGCTGACCATCGACGCGCATTACAACTATGTGGCCCATCAAGCGATGGACGGGCGCAAGGGTACGGTCGGCGTGTACAATTACAAGACCGGCGAGGTGCTCTGCATGATGTCAAACCCGTCGTTCGACCCGCTTGACCCGCCGGCGATCGAGGACGGCGACGAGCGCTGGGAGGGCGTATACCTGAACCGGTTCCTGTCGACGGCGGTGACGTCGGGGTCGGTGTTCAAGACGGTGACGATGGCGGCGGCGATCGAGAACATCCCCGACCTGTACAGCCGGAAGTGGGATTGCACGGGCTCGGTGGACATTGGCGGCAGCCCGGTGACCTGCCAGGACGCGCACGGCGAAATGGGCATCGAGCAGGCGCTGGCGAAGTCGTGCAACGCGGTCTTTGCGGAGCTGGCGGTCGAGCTGGGGGCGGAGGTCATGCAGGCGTATACCGACAAGGCGGGGCTGAGCGGGAGTTATTCGGTGAGCGGCATTGCGACCGAGCCGGGGCGTTTTACCTTTGCGGGGGCGACGGAAAACGAGCTGGGCTGGGCGGGCTGCGGGCAGCACCATGACCGGGTCAATCCTTGTTCGCTGATGGTGTACATGGGGGCGGTTGCGAACGGCGGGCAGGCTGCTGTGCCGCAGCTGATCCAGTCGGTGCATACCAGTTTTGGCTTTTCGACTTACTGGTATCGGGAGAAGCAGACGGATGTGCTGATTGAGCCTGGGACGGCGGGCAGGCTGGCGGATGCGATGAGTTATACGGCGGAGTACACGGGCAAAGGCCGTTTTGGGAACATCGACATCTGTGTGAAGTCGGGCACGGCGGAGGTTGGCGGCGGCAAGCAGCCGAACGCGTGGTTTACGGGCTTCATCCGCGACCCGGCGCATCCGTATGCGTTTGTGGTGCTGGTCGAGAACGGCGGGGGCGGCTCTTCGGTGGCTGGTGCGGTTGCGGCGCAGGTACTTGACCCGATCGTGAACGGGTACTGATTTTGCGTTGCTGCGGGTTACGCCAGGGGGCTCTGCCCCCTGGACCCCCGCGCCTGCGCGGCGTGCGCCAGAGGGGCTAGCCCCTCTGGACTCCCGTCCACCGCCTGCGGGCGGGGCCGTTTGGGCTGTCTGTGCCGTGGACCAGCCCGCCATCAGGGCAGCGGGCTGGTCTGGGTCCCTGCGGTGCTGGGGCATGTAAAACCGGGCGGCGTTCAGCCGCCCGGTTTTACATAGGTGGGGGAGACGGATATGGACAGCAAAAAGTATAGAAATGGCGCGGCTTTTCGGCTGGAAGTATGACATTTATCCATTGTAATCTGTTCTTGAATCTGCTACAATAAAGGAGATACAGGAAGCTTGACAGGAAGGAGCTGTTCTGCTGTGACCATTGCTGAGATTGCCCGGCGCGCCGGGGTATCCAAAGCCTGCGTTTCCCGCTACCTCAACCACGGCTACGTCAGCGAGGAGAAAAAGGCCCGCATCCGTGAAGTGATCGAAGAGACCGGCTACACCCCTTCCCGCAATGCGCAGGTACTCCGCACAGGGAAAAACGGCGTTGTCGGCGTAATCCTCCCCAAAATTAACTCGGAATCCATCGGGCGTATCGCCGCGGGCGTTTCCGAGGTGCTCGAAAAGCATGGCTACCGTATGCTCCTCGCAAATACGGAAAACAATGTCGAGCAGGAGCTCGCGTATCTCGACCTGTTCCGCAATGACCAGGTCGATGGCGTGATTTTCAGCGCGACCCTCCTTACCCCACGGCATAAAGAGGCAATCCTCTCCATGAACCTGCCCGTTGTTGTTGTCGGGCAGCGCGTGGATTATGTTTCCTGCGTTTACCACAACGACTGCGCTGCTGCCCGCGAGCTGACCCGGTTGCTGCTCGCTTCCGGGCGCAGGTCCCCCGGCATGCTCGGCGTGACCCGCCGCGACAGGGCTGTCGGCGAGGAGCGCCGTACCGGCTTCCTCGAAGCCTGCGCCGAATACGGCCTCGAAGTGCCCGAGCAGCGCATGGCGACCTGCGAGTTCTCCATCGAGTCCGGCTGCGAGACCGCCCGCGCCCTTTTTGAGACCGCACCCGAGATTGACGCCCTCTTTTGCGCGACCGACACCATCGCCATCGGCGCGATGCAGTATCTCAAGGGCTCCGGCAGGCGCATCCCTGAGGATGTGGCCCTTGTCGGCGTGGGGCACTCCCGCATGACCGAGATCATTACCCCGCGTCTGACGACCTCCCATTTTTTCTATAAGACCAGCGGCATTGAGGCCGCTACCATCCTTTGCCAAATCCTGGAAAGCGGCGTCGATATGAAAAAGCAGATCATGCTCGGCTATGAGCTGATCCCGCAGGAATCGACTCCCGCTGCGCATGCGGTGAATCAGAACTGAAACCGGTATCAGAACGGCCTGGCCTTCGCTCTCTGCCCACTAATGGGCGCAGGGAGCGAGGGACAGGCCGGTTTTTTGTGAAAATGTTCAAAAAAATTGGGGATAATTTGTTTGATATACCTCTAGCCAAATGGGTTTCTTTGGACTATAATATGAAATATAAAAGAAATCGATTTCAGTTTATTTTCACAAATCAAAAAATCCGGGTCAGGAGCCCGGGAACGGAGGGAACAGTATGAATTACAACCAGACTGCCGCCGAAATCCTTGCCCATATCGGCGGAAAGGAAAACCTTGTCTCTGCGGCGCATTGTGCGACCCGCCTGCGGCTGGTGATCGCTGACAACGCGAAGTGCAGCAAAACGGCGCTTGAGGAGGTCGACGGGGTAAAGGGCGTGTTTGAAGCGTCCGGGCAGCTCCAGCTGATTATCGGCACAGGCACGGTCAACAAGGTCTACGATGAATTCATCGCGCTTGCGGGGGTCTCTGCTGCGAGTAAGGAGGAGGTCAAGCAGGCCGCTGCCGCGAAGGGCAACCCCTTCCAGCGCTTCATTAAGACGCTTGGCGATATTTTTGTCCCGATTATCCCGGCGATTGTCGCATCCGGCTTCCTGATGGGCATTATGGAGTCGCTGAACTTCCTGATTAACAACGGCTATCTCAGCTTGTCCACTGACAACGCGCTGTTTGTCCTTGCAAACCTGTTTTCCAATACGGCTTATGTCTTCCTGCCTGTGCTGATTGGCTTCTCGGCGGCGAAGGTGTTTGGCGGCAATCCCTTCCTTGGCGGGGTCATCGGGATGATTATGGTGCATCCGAACCTGCAAAACGCTTGGACGATGACCGGCGGCGTAGAGCAGTACCTGAGCGTGTTCGGGCTGTATGAGGTGCCGTTTGTCGGCTACCAGGGGCATGTGATTTCGGTTATGATCGCGGTGTTCGTGATGTGCTTGATCGAAAAGGCGCTGCATAAGAAGGTGCCCGCGATGCTCGACCTGTTTGTGACCCCGCTGGTATCGGTTTTTGTGACTGGGTTCCTGACCATGACGGTCATTGGGCCGGTGTTCAATGCGGTTGAAAGCTCGATTATTAACGGGATCCAGGCGCTGATCGCCATCCCCTTCGGGATTGGTTCGCTGATTATGGGCGCGCTGTACGCGCCGACGGTTGTTTCGGGGATTCATCATATGTATTCTATTATTGACCTCGGGCAGATCCAGCAGTTTGGTGTCACGTATTGGCTGCCGCTTGCGTCGGCGGCGAACATTGCGCAGGGCGCGGCGGCGCTGGCGGTTGCGCTCAAGACCCGGGATGGCAAGCTGAAAAGTATGGCGCTGCCGTCCTCGCTGTCGGCGTTCATGGGCATTACCGAGCCTGCGATCTTCGGTGTGAATATGCGGTTTTTCAAGCCTTTTGTCTGCGCGTGCATTGGCGGCGGCATTGGCGCGATGTTTGCTTCGATTTCGGGGCTGGGCGCGAGCGGCACGGGCGTAACGGGTATTTTTGGCATCCTGCTTTGCCTGAATGCGCCGGTCAAGTACCTGCTGATGTTTGTGATCTCGGCGGCGAGTGCGTTTGTGCTGACTTGGCTGTTCGGCTATCAGGATGCGCCGAAGGCAGCGGCGGCGGACGGCCCTGCGGCTTCTGCGCCGGCGGCGAAGGCTGCGGTGGCAGAACCGGCGGCGAAGGCTGTGGGGGCGCCTGAGGTGCGTTCCCCGCTGACGGGCAAAGCGGTCAGCTTGCAGGAGACGGGAGACGAGACTTTTGCGGCGGAGCTGCTGGGCAAGGGCTGTGCGGTTGAGCCGTCTGAGGGGCTGGTATCGGCGCCGTTTGACGGTGAGATTTCGGTGCTGATGGGGCACGCGGTCGGGATGCTGGGGGACAACGGGGTAGAGATCCTGGTGCATGTCGGCATTGACACGGTAAACCTGAACGGCAGGCATTACACGGCGCACGTCAAGGAGGGCGAGCGGGTGAAGGCGGGGCAGAAGCTGCTGTCCTTCGATATTGGGGCGATCCAGGCGGAGGGTTACCGCACGGTTACGCCGGTAATCGTGACAAACACGGACGATTTCGCATCGGTGACGGCGAAAACGGGCGTGGAGGTCCGTGCGCTCGACCCGCTGGTCACGATCGAGCGGTAACGCTGGGGCCCTGCGCGGGCGGCGGTCCTGCGCGGGCTGGGGTCCTGCGCGGACGGCGGTCCTACGCGGACGGCGGTCCTACGCGGACGGCGCCAAAGGGACTAGTCCCTTTGGAAACCCTTTCGCCGCCTGCGGGCGGGACGGGGGAAGGTGCTGTGGTGAACGCAGACTAATGATGATTTCCCGGTAAAGCCCGACGGCGTTTCTGCGCCGCCGGGCATACCGTATACCATTCAGGAGGGGAATTTTTGATGAACGCACTGCAAAAGGATTTGAAGAAGCTGGCTGCGCTGGCCGAGGCTGCGCCGCAGCCGCCCGACCCGTGGAGGCTGCGCTTCCATCTGATGCCGCCGGTGGGCTGGCTGAACGACCCGAACGGGCTGTGCCAGTTCGGTGGGGAATACCATGTTTTTTATCAGTATGCGCCCTTTGAGGCAGAGGGCGGGATTAAATTCTGGGGGCATTACAAGTCGCGCGATTTGCTGCGCTGGGAGCAGTGCCCGGTGATGCTTTACAGCGACCAGCCTTATGATATACACGGCGTGTATTCGGGTTCGGCTCTTGTACAGGAGGATGGGCTGTACCTTTACTATACGGGCAATGTCAAGCACGCGGGGGAATATGATTATATCCGTGCGGGGCGGGGGCATAATACCGTCGTGGCGTACTCGCCGGACGGGGTAACGCTGGGCTGGAAGCGGCTGCTGATGGAAAACCGCGATTACCCGGAGGGGCTGAGCTGCCATGTGCGCGACCCGAAGGTGTGGGAGCAGGACGGGCGCTATTATATGGTGCAGGGTGCCCGGACGCTGGACGATGAGGGGGTTGTGCTGGTTTTTGAGTCGGACGACCGCTTGCATTGGCGGCATCTGAACACGCTGCGCACGCCGGAACCGTTCGGCTATATGTGGGAATGCCCCGACTTGTTTGCGCTGGATGGGCATTGGTTCCTGCTGGTGTCTCCGCAGGGCGCGCCGGGGAAGGGCGCGGGGTTTGAAAATGTGTACGCGTGCGGCTATTTCCCGCTGGACGGCGATTTCCGCGACCGCAGCGCAAGGCTGGGGGAATTTGTGCCGCTGGATTACGGTACGGATTTCTACGCGCCGCAGACCTTTACAGCCGACGGTCGGCGGCTGCTGATCGGTTGGCAGGGGATGCCGGATGCACCGTATTGTAACCCGACCACGGCGCGCGGCTGGCAGCACTGCTTGACAGTCCCGCGCGAGGTGAGGTATGATAAGGGCAAGCTGTTACAACGTCCTGCGCGGGAGCTTGAGCAGCTGCGCGAGGGGGCGCAGGAGTACCGCTTTGATGGGGAAAGCACAGTCCCGCTGGGAGAAACGGCAGAAATTCTCCTGACAGGGGAATGCCTGCGTGAAGTTGGGCTCGGCGGGCTGACGCTGCGGCATGAAAACGGGCGCTTGACAATGGATTTCCCCATAGGCGGATATGGGCGTACCGTGCGCAGCGCACCAGTCGGAAAACTGGAAAAGCTGCAAATCCTCATGGATACAAGCGCGGTCGAAGTGTTTGCAAATGACGGCGAAGCCGTCATGAGCGCCCGCTGGTATCCGGAAGGGGAACGCTGCCTGACGCTGAGCGGCAAAGGCACAGCAGCTGTATATGGAATGAGAGCGTTGGAAATCGTGCGCAGCTGAGGAGCGGCCTGCGGAACGTATGAGAAGAAGCCCGAAACCCGCTGGCGTCGTTCTGCCAGCGGGTTTTGGGCGGGGGAGCAAAAACGGCTCGGGCACCAATGCACCGCTGTCAGCCAACCCAGCCCGCTGTCCTTATGGCGGGCTGGGTTACGGAGCGTGAACGAAGGGCGGGAGCCCCGTCCCGCCAATAGGCGAGGGAGAGATGCGTCAGCATCTCTGGGGTCTGGGGCGTAGCCCCAGCGGGTGCAGGGCAGAGCCCTGCCGCGAGCCGCGTAGGCTGCCTGTCCGGCGAGGACATAACCGGGTGCAGGGCAGAGCCCTGCCGCGAGCCGCGCAGGCTGCCTGTCCGGCGAGGACACAGCAGGGCAGAGCCCTGCCGCGGGCCGCGTAGGCTGCCCGTCCGGCGAGGACACAGCGTATGAGTAAAAAGGAGCGTATGATAAGATATGGATATCCGCATTTTGGCACTTGATCTGGATGGGACGTTGCTCACAAACCATAATTCTGTGTCCGAAGCCTGCCGCAACGCCGTGCAGCTAGCCCGCAAGAAAGGCGTTCAAGCCGTCATTTGCACCGGGCGCAATGCCGCCGATTCCTGCATGTTCGCTGAACAAGCAGGCGGCATGGATTGGGCAATTACCGCTAACGGGGCCGAAATCCGCTCCCTCCAAGATCCCAGCATCACAATCGCCGAGCCGCTTGGCGAACACCTCTGCCAAACCCTGGTTTCCCTGTGCAGCGGGTTTGAAGGCGCTGACCCATGCTTCTATACTGCGGACGCGGTCTATTACGGCGCCTCCTTTGAACAGTTTATCCGCGACTGCGCCGCGCATGGCCACCAGTTCAATTTTTCAGAACGCAACCACTACCACCGTATCCCGGATTGCAGCTGGGACGCGTTTATCAGGGCGCATAGAGAAAGTATCCTCAAAGCCATCCTGCACGCATCCGACCCTTCGGCCGTCGACCGCATGCACGAAGCCGTTGCCGCCGACGGCCGCTTTGAAACCGCCCCCTCCGAAATGTTCGGCGGCGCACTCAAAAATATCGAAGTCAACCGCCGCGGCGTGACCAAAGGCCGCGCCCTCGCAACCCTCGCCGCCCGTCTCGGCTGCTCCATGCCCAATGTCATGGCAGTCGGCGACAGCGACAACGACCTGTCTATGATCCGCATGGCAGGGCTGGGCGTGGCTATGGGCAACGCCCCCGCGCATATTCGCGCCGCAGCCGACGCCGTCACCGACGACAACCGCGCCGACGGCGCTGCCCGGGCCATTGAACGCTGGCTGCTGTGACAGCCAGCCGGGAATTCGATGCGGACGCACCAGGATTTGTGGGGGACTTTTGGGTATAAGCTGGATGTGTGTTGGAGCACTGCAAATGTTTTTTTTGAAATTTGGGACGGTTGCACAAAATAAAGCTTTTTTTAATGCGGGCCTTGTGATATATTAAAAAGAGAAACATAGACACTTTCATGGAGTAAAACAATGGGCGCATCAGCATTGACCCGCGAAGCGGTTTTCGCATATGCAAAAGAACAGTTTGGCACCGAGCCCGAGCACCTGTGGGCGAACGACCCCGGCGCAGCGGTGCTGCGCCACGCGGGCAGCCGCAAATGGTACGCGCTGGTGATGGAAGTGCGCCGGGAACGGCTCGGCCTGCCCGGCGTGGGCTGTGTATGGGTGATGGATGTGAAATGCGACCCCGCGCTGGTCGGGGCGCTGCGCACCCGCGCGGGCTTCCTGCCCGCTTACCACATGAATAAAGACCGCTGGGTCAGCCTGCTGCTGGACGGCGCGGTCAGCTGCGCGGAAGGGCTCCAGCTGCTGGATATGAGCTATGCGCTGGCAGCGCCAAAGCTGAAAAAGGCGTCCCGGAAAGCAAATACGGACAAACAGGCAACGGAGGGAACTGGCAATGAAAAGAGTAATTGCGATCGGTGAGCTGCTGATCGATTTTGTACCCGGTGAAAAGGGCTGCGCGCTGCGTGAGGTGAGCCACTTCGAGCGCGTCGCGGGCGGCGCGCCCGCCAATGTGGTTTCGGCGGTCAGCCGCCTGGGCGGCTCGGGCGTGATGGTCTCGCAGGTCGGCGAGGACGCGTTTGGCGAGCATATCATCGACGTTTTGCAGAACAATGGGGTGGATACCTCGTGGGTATATAAGACGCGGCGGGCGAACACAGGGCTCGCGTTCGTGTCGCTGGATTCGACAGGCAACCGCGAGTTTTCGTTTTTCCGCAACCCGAGCGCCGACCTGTTCCTGTCCCCGGAGCAGATCACGCCCGAGCTGATGGCGGACGGCGCGGTGCTGCATTTCTGTCGGTCGATCTGGTCGACCAGCCGGTCAAGCAGGCGCACAGGCGCGCGATCGAGCTTGCGCGCGAGCGCGGCATGATCGTCTGCTTTGACCCGAACGTGCGCCTGCCGCTGTGGGATTCCCCGGCGGACTGCCGTGCGGCGATCCGGGAATTTTTGCCGTGCGCCGACCTCGTGAAGCTGTCGGACGACGAGCTGGAATTTGTGACCGGCTGCCGCACCGAGCGCGAAGCGGCGGAGCAGCTGTTTGCGGGCGGCTGCAAGCTGCTGCTGGTGACGCGGGGCGCGGAGGGCTCGGCGGCGTATACCCCCGGCGCGTTTGCGGAGCGCGCGGCGCTGCGGGTGCCGGTTGCCGACACGACGGGCTGCGGCGATTCGTTTATCGGCTCGTTCCTGTACCAGCTGGTGCGCGACCGGGTAACGCTCGAAACACTCCCCGCGCTTGCGGAGGCGGAGCTGGGCAGGTACCTGGACTTTTCGGCGGGATACGCATCGCTGACCGTGCAGCAGAAGGGCGCGGTCATGGCGACGCTGCCCGAGCTGCTCGCGGCATATCCCGCGCTTGCGTAGCAGGGGGCGGCGCCAGGGGGCCAGCCCCCTGGTCCCCCGCGCCTATGCGGCGGGCACCAAAGGGGCTCGGCCGTTCGCTAAACAATATGCCACTGGCATATTGTTTACGGCGCGCTCGGAAATCGCGCGCCGCCGCTCAAACTCGCCGCCGCGCGCCCGAACGGGCGCATTTGATGGCGGCGGCTCGTCCCTTTGGAATCCCTTTCGCCGCCTGCGGGCGGGACGGGGGATAGGCTCTTAGCATTCCGTTTTTTCGTTGGTTACAGCAATCGTCTGTAAGTATAAAAAGAAGTGAAGGAGTGTTTGACTATGATTCGTTTGCAGGGAAAGGGTGTTTCTGGCGGGGTAGCCGCCGGCCCTCTGTACTTCTACCGCCGTGGCAATGGGGAGATCGAGCGCCGTGAGGTAGCCGACACCGCAGCGGAGCTTGCACGCTTTGAGGAAGCCCGCAAGACCGCGATGGAGCAGCTTGGCGCGTTGTATGAAAAGGCGCTGGCAGAGGTTGGCGAGGAGAGCGCGCAGCTGTTTGAATCGCATCAGCTGATGCTGGACGACCTGGATTATGTGGAAAGCGTACAGGGCATGGTCGAAGGGGGCCTGAACGCGGAAGCGGCAGTCGCGGACACCGCAGAGATTTTTGCAGAGATGTTTGCGAACATGGATGATGCGTACATGCAGGCGCGCGCGGCGGACGTGCGCGATATTTCGGGCCGCGTGGTCGGGATCCTGACAGGCGCGGTTGCGGGCGGCATTGATTCCGATGTGCCGGTCGTGCTTGCGTCCGACGACCTCGCACCCAGCGAGACCGTGCAGCTGGACAAGTCAAAGATTCTGGGCTTCGTGACCCGGGGTGGCTCGGGCAACAGCCACACGGCGATCCTGGCCCGCACGATGGGCATTCCCGCGATTTGCAGCGTGGGCGATGCGCTCGAGGACGGCTTCGAGGGCCGCGAGGTGATCATCGATGGGCAGACCGGCGAGATCGTCTTTGACGCCGACGCGGCGGCACGCGACCGGCTGCTCAAGAAGCAGGCGAAGGAGCGTGCGCTCAAGGAGCTGCTCGAAAAGCTCAAGGGGCAGCCGAACGTTACCATTGACGGGCGCAGCGTGATGGTTTACTGCAACATCGGCTCGCCGGAAGACGTGGACGCGGTGCTCCAGAACGACGGCGGCGGCATCGGCCTGTTCCGCTCGGAGTTCCTGTACCTGCAGAACAACGATTACCCGACGGAGGAACAGCAGTTCCAGGCGTATAAGACGGTTGCCGAGCGCATGGGCGGCAAGCGCGTGATTATCCGCACGCTGGATATCGGCGCGGATAAGCAGGCCGATTATTTCCAGCTCGACCATGAGGAAAACCCGGCGATGGGCCTGCGTGCGATCCGCATCTGCCTGACGCGCCCTGAGGTTTTCCGTACCCAGCTGCGCGCCCTTTACCGCGCGTCGGCCTACGGCAAGATTGCGATCATGTTCCCGATGATTACCTCGGTCTGGGAGGTGCAGGAGATCAAGCGCATCTGTGCGAATGTGCGTGAGGAGCTCATGCGCGAGGGCGTGCCGATGGCCGATTACGTAGAGCTTGGCATCATGATCGAGACCCCCGCGTCGGTCATGCTGAGCGACCGGCTCGCGAAGGAGGTCGACTTCTTCTCGGTCGGCACGAACGACCTGACCCAGTACACCCTCGCGGTCGACCGCCAGGGGCAGAGCCTCGACCGCTTCTTCGACGCGCACCATCCGGCGGTGCTCCGTATGCTGAAAATGGCGGCGGACAACGCCCACGCGGCGGGTATCTGGATCGGCATCTGCGGCGAGCTCGGCGCGGATGTGTCGCTGACGGAGACCTTCCTCGCGATCGGGATTGACGAGCTGTCGGTATCGCCGTCGTCGGTGCTGCCGCTGCGCAGCACGGTCCGCTCGATTGACAGCTCGGCCAGGCGCGATGAGATCCTGGCAGAGCTTGCGAGATAAGATGGAATCACAGTGGTTTTGATGGGGAGGCCCGGCGTCTGCCGGGTTTTCCCCGCCGAAGGGAGGAGGGGGGCCGTTGCAGCTGCCGAATGACCCGGTAATGCTGATGAGCTTTGTAAATACCCGGCTGCGGGACGGCTTTGACAGCCTGGACGCGCTGTGCGACGATCTCGGCCTTGCGCGCGAGGAGCTTTGCGAACGGCTCCGCCGCGCGGGCTTCGAGTATGACGGGGGCCGGAACCAGTTCCGCTGACGCGAAAAAAACGCTGCTTTTGGGCCGTTCCCACGGTTCTGGGCAGCGTTTTTTGCTGGTTATGGATGCTGGCGCGGCTCTGCCGGTTCAGGCCTGGGATGGAGCAGCCGGATTTGCGGCTCAGGTTCGTTTAAGTATATTTCTTCACATTGTTGCTGTGCTGCGATCAGGATGCTGATCGCTTTTTCGGTTTCTCTTGCCATAATAGTATACATTTTCTTATAATCCGGCATAATATCACCTCGTCTATAGTATACCTTATATATTGCTCCTAGTCAATATATAAGGTATGTTAAAGTTGGTACAGGTGAAGAATATGATTAGCTACCAGCCGTTTTATGAAACCCTGGCGAAAAAGTCCATGACAGAATATCATCTGATATATAAGCAGGGGGTCTCTTCCTATATTTTGTACCGGATGCGGCACGGGAAGAATATTACGACGAAAACGCTTGACACGCTGTGCTTTATTTTGGGCTGCGGGGTCGGGGATATCATCAAATACGAACCGGATAAAGAATGGGCAAATGATTAGCTATAAACCGTTTTATGATACGCTGTTTCGCAAAAATATGACCGAATACTGCCTGATTTTCAAAAAAGGGATCACGGCAAACACGCTGCACCGGATGAAGCACGGCGAGCACATCAGCACGAAAACGATCAACGGGTTGTGTGAAGCCCTGGGCTGCGAAGTGACGGATATCGTCGAATATATCCCCGACGAGGGGTGAATAAAAAACTGTCCCGACACAGCGGGGCAGTTTTTTTAATATTGGATTTACGAACCGTGGGCGGGGATCAGACCTCAGGCACGCGGGGCTTGAGCGCGTCGGGGATTTCGAGCGGGCCGCAGCCCGCGCATTTCGAGCAGTCGTGCATACACTGCATGGGGTCGTCGGGGTCCTCCTCGCGGCACAGCGCAAGCACCGACGGGTCGCCCTGCTGCTCGCCGACCAGGAATTTTGCCGCAGCCTCCGCGCAGGAGCCGGTGACGCCCGGCACAAGCAGCACACCCAGCATTTCCAGCGCGTTGCGCGCCGCGATGCCGAGCTTGCCGCAGATCAGCACGTCGATCTGGTGCAGGCCGATGAAGGAGAGCATGGCGGTCGCGCCGCTGCCTTCGCAGGGGACGAGATCCTTTGCGGTCGGCTCGGAGCCCTCCACAGTGAGGACCATATATTCCTGGCAGGCGGCCAGTTCCTGCGCAACCTGCCCGTTTTCATAGGGGATGGCGATTTTCATGGGTGTTTCCTCCGTTAGCCGCGCAGCGCTTCCAGCGCGGAAACCGTGCCGGAAAGGGGCTCGGGCAGCTTAACGCTTTCAATGTCGCCCGCGTCGACGGCTTGCGCAAGCTTGGGGTCGATCGGCAGACGCGCCAGCACGGGCAGGCCGTATTCTGCGGCGACGGCTTCGACCTTCGATTCGCCGAATACGCTGATCCGCTTGCCGCAGTCCGGGCATTCCAGGTAGCTGTAGTTTTCGATGACGCCAAGTAGCGGGATCTCCATCATTTTTGCCATTTTGACCGCTTTGCCGACGATCATGGACACCAGATCCTGCGGTGAGGTCACAATGATGATGCCGTCTACGGGCAGCGACTGGAAGACGGTCAGCGGCACGTCGCCCGTGCCGGGGGGCATGTCGACGAACATGTAATCCACGTCCTGCCAGACCACGTCCGACCAGAACTGCTTGACCGTTTCGGCGATGATCGGGCCGCGGTAGATGACGGGGTCGTCGGGGTGGCTCAGCAGGAAATTGATTGACACCATGTCAATGCCGGTCGAGGAGGTTTTCGGGAGGATGCCTTCTTCGCAGGCTTCCAGCTGGCCGGCCACGCCGAACGCTTTGGGGATTGAGGGGCCGGTGATGTCCGCGTCGAGGATGGCGGAGTGGTAGCCTTTGCGCGTCATGGCGACGGCGAGGAGCGAGGTGACGAGGCTTTTGCCGACGCCGCCCTTGCCGGAGACGACGCCGATCACTTTGTGGATGGTGGAATATTGGTTGGCTGCGACTTGCAGGCTCTCAGGTCCGCCGCAGCTTCCGGAGCAGCTGTCGCAGTTGTGGGAACAGCCCATGGTTAACACTTCCTTTGATTCAGTTAGGTCTAGTATACCGCAGCCGCAGCGATTTATCAAGTGGGGAACGCTTTTTTTGCGTGGTGGGGGGGGTGATCCGGCTGTTTTGTACAAAAACGGGCGTGGGATTCTTACGTAAGGGGAGCGTGGCGGCACTTGACAGGCGGTTAGGCATGGGGTACAATGGATATGGTTTTAAAAACCGCATAAAATCGTTATGAAGAATTGGAGACGGGTTATGAACATTGTGATCACGACGGAAAGCAGCTGTGACATCCCGGCGGCGCTGCGCGGCAAGCTGGGGGTGCTGACGGTGCCGTTCCATGTAAATTTCCCGGGGATGTCGGTGGATGACAACAGCATCCTGGTGCAGGAAATCTATGATTTTTACGAAAAGACGCACAAAATCCCGCAGACGAGTGCGGTAAACCCGGATGAATACAGAGTGTTCTGGGAAGAGGTACTGGCGGCGAACCCGGGGGCGGAGATTTTGCATGTGGGATATTCGTCGGCGTGCTCGTGCTCGTTCCAGAACGCGCAGATTGGGCGGCAGGACTGCAAGGAGCCGGGGCGGATCCGGTTGGTGGATGGGCTGAACGTATCTGCGGGGCTGGGAAACCTGGTGATGAGGGCGGTGCAGCTGCGGGCGGAGCATCCGGAAGAGGGGCTGGAGGAGCTGGCGAAGCGGGTAGAGGGCTATGTGGCAAAAACGCGGATGGTATTTGTGCCGGACCGGCTGGATTTCCTGGCGGCAGGGGGGCGGGTCTCGAACGCGGCGGCGTTGGGGGCGGCGATCCTGCGGCTGAAGCCGAGGATTGATATTGTGAAGGGGGAGTTAATCGCGGGGCGCAAATACCGCGGGAAGATGGCGCATGTGGTACCGCACATGCTGTCTGATTTTTTGCGGGGGCGCAGTTTTGATCTGTCCCAGGCGTATATGATCCATGCGGCGGGGGCGGCGGAGGAGGCGCTGGAAAGGATACGGGTGCTTTTGCGGGAGCATGGTTTCCGGCGCATTTACGACTGGGAGCTGGGGTGTGTGATGACGGTTCATGGAGGAAAGGGCGCGGTCGGCGTTTCGGCGACGGAGCTCTGAGCGCTTCCGGCGCCTCGCGGTTCATGCGCAGTGCCCTCGCCGGGCGGGCGTCCTCGCGCCGGACGGGCGGCAGGGCTCTGCCCTGCACCCGCTGGGGCTCGCGCCCCAGACCCCGGGATGCTGACGCATCCCTGTCTCGCCTGCGGGCGGGAGGGGCTTGGATGTTTTGGCTGCCCAGTGGCCAGCCCGCCATGATGGCAGCGGGCTGGCCGGCTTTATGCGGTGGATGGGTGCTGAGGTCTTGAATGCGCTGGCGCACAAAAACACGCTGGCACAACGACGCCAGCGTGTTTTTGTACGGTTTCTTAGTGCTCTGGGCGCGGTTGTTCCTCCTTGACCTGCGGGATGAATTTTTCCGCAAAGCTGCCCTTTTCCCGGTGCTTGGAGTAGAAGAACCCGATGATCGAGAATACGACCGCGCCGATAAAGTTGACCAGCAAATCCTTCATAGTGTCGATCAGGCCGATATCAAGATACCCGCCGTATTGGGCAATCCAGTCTTCGCCGTTGACAATCAGGCTTTCGATCTGCATATGCTCGACAACGTTCAGCCCGTCTGGGTTGAATGATACCGAATGGATGGCGTTTACAAAGAAATCCTTTTGCATATCGGTGTGGAAAAAGGTGTCCATTCCGAACTCGAAGAACTCCCACAGCACGCCTACCGTCATGGAAAAACAGAATGCCACAATCGCGAGGAACAGCGGCGACAGCTTGACCGAGAATTTTTCGCTTCGGTTGAAGATATCAACCAGCGCAAAGCCGATTGCCGCCATCAAAAAGCCGTTGATTGTATGCAGCATCGTATCCCAGCCGGGGATCAGGGTGTAATAAGAGTTGATTTCCCCCAGGATTTCCGCTGAATAAATGAAGCAGTAGATAATGCCTTCCAGCGCTGGCGGCAGGTCAATGCGCAGCCGCCGGTCAATAAACAGCGGCACGCAGAACAGGATCAGCGTCAGCACGCAGGTGAAGATGTTTTCGTAACTGCCTACGAAAAATGAACGAACAGCCGTTACAACCACAAAAAATGACAGTACGCCGCGCACGGTCATGCGGCGTTTTTTGTTTTCTTTGATTACGATTTTTTTCATAGCTTATTCCTGATTTTTTCGAAACCGGCCAATTGCTGGGAGGTCCCCGGTGCGGTTTGCGCCCGCTGCGCCGATACAGGCATATGGGCGGCGTTTCACAGATTCACGCATGATTGCGTTGTTAGAAGCATTAACAGTCCTTTTCAAAGATCAAATCGATCTCTTTGAATTTGCCATAATCGGTGATATTTGTTGGGATATAGCCCGCGTAGGTGAAGCCGCGGGACGCGTATTCGTCGATAATTTCGCGGTGGCTTTCCAGCTTCGCGCCGATGAATTTCCCGATTCTGATATGGACGTATTCGTATTGTTTCACAGAAAAAACTCCTTCCCAAGTGGAACGCAGGGATACGCCCCCGCCCATCTGCGGCAGGCGGTGGGACGGGGGCAAAGGCGGGGCTTTGCGGTTACTCGCCGGTCTCGTGTTCGCCTGCGGTTTCGCGCAGCGGCAGGACAGCGTTCAGCAGAATCCCCGCAATTGCCGCGATTGCAAGCCCAGACAGGGTGACCTGCGTGCCGGAAACGGTGAAGCTCACGCCGCCGATGCTGTTGAAGCCGAACGCGCTGACCAGGATGACCGCCGCGATCAGCAGGTTCCGCGAACGCGAGAAATCGACCTTGCTTTCCACAAGGTTGCGCAGCCCGACCGCCGAGATCATGCCGTACAGCACAAACGAGATACCGCCGATAATCGCGCTCGGCACAGTCTGGATGACCGCCGCGAACTTCGGGCAGAAGGACAGCAGGATTGCGAAATAGGCGGCAAGACGGACGACGCGCGGGTCATAGACGCCGGTCAGCGCCAGCACGCCCGTATTTTCGCCGTAGGTTGTATTCGCGGGCCCGCCGAACATCGCCGAAAGGCTGGTTGCAAGGCCGTCGCCCAGCATGGTGCGATGGAATCCGGGGTCTTCCACATAATTAACACCGGTGGTTGCCGAGATCGCGCAGATATCGCCGATGTGCTCCATCATGGTTGCCAGCGCGATGGGCATGATTGTAATGACCGACGAAATATCGAATTTTGCAAAGGACGAGGGGTGGATCGCGAGCCCGAAGAATGCCGCTTCACGCACTGCGGTAAAGTCGACCGCGCCCATGCAGACCGCCGCGAAATAGCTGACAAGGATAGCGAGCAGGATGGGCACAAGCCGGATAATCCCGGTGCCCCAGAGGTTGAACACCAGCACCGCCGCCAGCGCGATCAGCGCAAGCGGCCAGTTTGTGGCGCAGTTGCCAATGGCGCTCGGCGCAAGGATCAGCCCGATTGCAATAATGATCGGCCCGGTTACAACCGGAGGGAAAAAACGCATGACCTTTTCCGAGCCGAACAGTTTCATAAGCCCGGCCATAACGAGGTACAGAAGCCCCGCGCAGACCACGCCGCCGCAGGCATAGGGCAGCATTGCAGCGTTCGGCTTACCGTCCAGCATGGGCGCAACAATCTGGTAGCCGCCGAGGAAAGCGAACGACGAGCCGAGGAACGCAGGCACCTTGCCCTTTGTGAGAAAATGGAACAGCAGCGTGCCAAGCCCCGCCATCAGCAGTGTCGTGCCAACGTCAAGCCCGGTCAGCAGCGGCACAAGCACGGTTGCGCCGAACATGGCGAAGGTGTGCTGGATGCCCAGCAGCACCATTTTCGGGAGCCCAAGCTCGGACGCGTCATAAATGGCTTTCCGGTCGAGGATGTCGTTTTTCATAAATAATCCCCCTTGTTCATTTGACGGCGGGAACAGCGTGCGCGGTTTCCGCTAAAATATATTCCCGACTATTATAACACACCTGATCTAAAAAGAAAACGGTATTTGTCAAATTTTGCATACCCGCCGGGAAAATCGGGAAGAATAGCCTCGGCGATCGGAAACAACATATTTAAGAAGAGCAGAAAGGTGATCGGAAAGAGACGCATAAACAAGCCCGGAATACGGTGCATCGGGCGCTCCCCCGTCCCGCCCGCAGGCGACGGAAGGGATTCCAAAGGGGCTAGCCCCTTTGGCGCTGTCCGCGCAGGACCGCTCGCCGCGCAGGCGCGTGAGCCGGGGCGGGCACCCGCCGCGAAGAGCCGGTTCTGGGGTTTAAAAAGTTCGGAAAAATGCGAAAGTGGTCTGGTTTTGCCGCTGGAAATGTAATAATTAGACGTATTGGGCAAATCCTTCAATATTTTAGCTTGACAAATGCGTAAAATTTGTTAAAATAGATAACAGTGGAAAGGCGTATACGCCTTTCGCCTGTTTGTGTGCCAAACAGGCGAAAGGCGTATACGCCTTTCGCCTGTTTGTGTGCCAAACAGGCGAAAGAGCCCTTAGGGAATTGCGTCAAAAGCACAAACTACGTCGAGAAGACAAAAATTTCAGGAGGCTTGTTTATGAAGAGACTGTTAAGCCTGCTGCTGGCGCTTGCGATGATTTTCGCACTTGCAGCCTGCGGCGGCGGCAATGACAACGCTGTTACCCCGGCCGAGGGCACCCCGGCCGACACTGCCGGCGACGCTGCGGATGAACCCGCAGACGAACCTGCGGATGCAGAAGGCACCGAAGATTGGCACATCGGCATCGTAACCGGTTCGGTTTCCCAGTCCGAGGACGACCGCCGCGGCGCGGAAGCGTTCCAGGCGGCATACGGTGAAGACAAGGTAACTCTCGCAATCTACCCCGACAACTTCACCGAAGAGCTGGAAACCACCATCCAGACCATCGTTAACATGTCTGATGACCCGCTCATGAAGGCGATCATCGTTAACCAGTCCATCCCCGGCACCACCGAAGCGTTCCGCCAGATCAAGGACCGCCGCCCCGATATCATCTGCATCGCCGGCGAGTCCCATGAGGACCTCCCCGAGATCGGCTCCGCTGCCGACCTCGTCTGCAACAACGACTTCGTATCCCGCGGCTACCTGATCATCCGCACTGCGCATGAGCTCGGCTGCGACACCTTCGTCCACATCTCCTTCCCGCGCCACATGTCCTATGAGACCATGAGCCGCCGCGCTGCCATCATGGAAGCTGCGTGCGAGGAGTTTGGCATGAAGTTCATCCTTGAGACCGCGCCCGACCCGACCACTGACGTCGGTATTCCCGGTGCGCAGGCTTATATCCTTGAGAAGGTTCCGGAGTGGGTCGAGAAATACGGCAAGAACGCTGCTTACTTCTGCACGAATGACGCGCACACCGAGCCGCTGCTGAAGCAGCTGCTTGAGTACGGCGGCTACTTCATCGAAGCCGACCTGCCGTCCCCGCTGATGGGCTACCCCGGCGCGCTGGGCATCGACCTGACCGAAGAGCAGGGCGACTTTGAAAAGATTCTTGCGAAGGTCGAAGCTTCGATCAACGAAAAGGGCGGCGCTGGCAAGTTCGGCACCTGGGCTTACTCCTATGGCTACACCCTGTCGGCGGGCCTTGCAGAGCACGCAAAGAACGTCATTGAGGGCAAGAGCGAGCTGCATGATATGGATGCTATCGCGTCTGCGCTCCAGGTCTACTCCCCGAACGCGGAGTGGAACGGCTCCAGCTATACCAACGCGACCACCGGCGTCAAGTCGGACAACACCTTCCTCATCTATCAGGACACCTACATCATGGGCGATCCGGGCCACTACATGGGCTCCGCGCAGGTTGAGGTTCCCGAAAAGTATTTCACTGTAAGCTAAATTCTTCGGGTAAAAAAACAAAGAGTTTCAGACAGCAGGGGGAAGGCATATCCTTCCCCCTGCTGTCATATTGACGCTTCATAGGGGCATACCGGCGAAGGGAAGCCCCCGTCCCGCCCGCAGGCGCGAAAGGGAGTCCAGAGGGACGAGTCCCTCTGGCGGGTCCAGCGCCGGTGCGCTGGCCGCGCCCCGCAGGGTGCGGAAGCCCCGTCCCGCCCGCAGGGCGCGGAAGCCCGCGTCCCGCGGCACAGGACGGGCAGTCCCCCCCGTAAGTAGTTTTGAGTTTTAGGTAAGGTGCAACGATGACAAACAGCAATATCCCCCTGCTGGAAATGCAGAATATCAAAAAGGACTTCTTCGGCAACCAGGTGCTCACCGACATCAATTTCACCCTCGGCGCGGGCGAGGTGCTGGGCCTGTGCGGCGAAAACGGCGCGGGCAAGTCGACACTGATGAAGATCCTTTTCGGCATGGACGTGATCCGGGAAACGGGCGGCTACGGCGGCGACGTGCTGATCAATGGCCAGAAGGTCACGTTCAACACCCCCTTTGACGCGCTCGCGGAAGGCATCGGCATGGTGCATCAGGAATTCTCCCTGATCCCCGGCTTCACCGCCACAGAGAACATCCTCTTAAACCGTGAGCCCCGCAAAAACAACATTGTTTCTGAGATTTTCGGCGACCGCCTGAACACCCTTGACCGCAAGGACATGGCCGAACGCTCGGCGCAGGCGATCCAGAAGATGGGCGTCGAGATCGACGCGGATATGGTGATCAGCGATATGCCGGTCGGCCATAAGCAGTTTACCGAGATCGCGCGCGAGCTCAGCAAGGAGCAGCTCAAGCTGCTGATCCTCGACGAGCCCACCGCCGTACTGACCGAGCAGGAGGCCGAAGCGCTGCTGACCTCCATCCGCAGCATGGCGGCGCGCGGCATCGCGGTCATTTTCATTACCCACCGCCTGCACGAGATCCTTGCGGTCTGTGACAAGGTCGTGGTCATGCGCGACGGCTGCGTCGTGCGCGACGTGCCCGCAAACGAGACAAGCGTTTCCGATATCACCAAATGGATGGTCGGGCGCAGCGTGAACGCCCCCGCCGCATCCGCTGCGGTACAGGCAGGCGGGCCGGCGAAAAACATTATGTCCATCCGCAACCTGTGGGTGGATATGCCCGGCGAGACCGTACGCAATGTGTCCCTTGACATCCGGGAAGGCGAGATCCTCGGGATCGGCGGCCTTGCCGGGCAGGGCAAGCTCGGCATCCCGAACGGCGTGATGGGCCTCTATGACGCGGGCGGCACGGTCGAGTTTGACGGCCGCGAGATCCCGCTCAACGCCCCCCGCAGCTGCCTGGACGCTTCCCTTGCGTTTGTGTCCGAGGACCGGCGCGGCGTAGGGCTCCTGCTCGACGAATCGCTCGAGTGGAACGTTGCCTTTGCCGCGATGCAGGTGCAAGGCAAATTCCTGAAAAAATACCTCGGCGGGCTGGTTTCCTGGCGCGACGAGAAAGCGATCCGGGAGGTCACCCGGAAATATATCGACGACCTTGCGATCAAATGTACAAGCTCCCGCCAGAAAGCCAAGGAGCTTTCGGGCGGCAACCAGCAGAAGATCTGTCTTGCGAAGGCGTTCGCGCTTGAGCCCAGGTTCCTCTTCGTCTCCGAGCCGACGCGCGGCATCGACGTAGGCGCAAAGGCGCTGGTGCTGGAATCGCTCAAGCAGTTCAACCGGGAGCGCGGCGTTACCGTTGTCATGATTTCCTCCGAGCTGGAGGAGCTGCGGCAGACCTGCGGGCGCATTGCAATCGTTTCCGGCGGGCGTATCGCAGGCATCCTCCCGGCAACCGAGCCCAGCGAGGCGTTCGGCGAGCTGATGGTCAGCCAGGTTAAGTAAGGAGGGCATGGTTTCAATGGAAAAAACAACCCCACTGGGCAAAAGCAGGCTGCAGCAGCTGATCGACCAGTTCGGCCTGCCCCGGCTGATTATCGCCGGGTTCCTGCTGGTGCTCTTTATCATGGCGCCCTTTGTCGGCGCCGACCTCCCCAGCCAGATTACCAACACCATCAACCGCTTCAGCTGGAACGCCGTGCTGGTGCTCGCGATGGTGCCGATGGTCCATTCGGGCTGCGGGCTCAATTTCGGCCTGCCGCTGGGGATTATCTCCGGCCTGCTGGGCGCGACGATCACGCTGAACCTGGGTTTCCGCGGGCTGGCGAGCTTCTTTATGGCAATCCTGATCGCGACCCCCTTCGCGGTCGTGCTGGGCGGCGGCTATGGTTTCCTGCTCAACAAGATCAAGGGCGGCGAAATGATGGTTGCGACCTACGTCGGCTTTTCGTCGGTTTCCTTCATGTGCATGATGTGGCTGCTGCTGCCGTATTCCAACCCCACGATGGTCTGGGGCCTTTCGGGCAAGGGCCTGCGCACCACCATTTCGCTGGAGGGCTATTACGACAAAGCGCTCGCGAAGATCGGCCAGATCAATATCGGCAATATTTCCATCCCGACCGGGACGCTGTTGTTCTTTGCGCTGCTGGCGTTCCTGATGTGGGGCTTCCTGCATACCAAAACCGGCACTGCCATGACAGCGGTTGGCTCCAACCCGGCGTTCGCGAAGGCTTCGGGCATCAACATTGACCGGATCCGCGTCCTGTCGGTCATCCTGTCGACATGGATTGCGGCGGTCGGCATCCTCGTTTACGAGCAGGGCTTCGGCTTTATCCAGCTGTATATGGCGCCGTTCAATATGGCGCTGCCCGCGGTGTCGGCGATCCTGATCGGCGGCGCGTCGGTCAACAAGGCGTCGATCTCCAATGTGATTATCGGGACCTTCCTGTTCCAGGGCATTGTTACGATGACCCCGACGGTAATGAATTCCATGATCCATATGGATATGAGCGAGGTTATCCGCGTGATCGTATCGCAAGGCATGATCCTGTACGCACTGACGCGCAAAACGGAGGGCTCGAAATGAACGGAAACAACAACATGGGGAAAAAGGCCCTCGGCCTGCTGCAAAAGAACAGCGTGCCGATTATGTTTATCCTGATCTGCGCAATCTGCATCCCGCTTTCCGGCTTTTCGGTGGGCTATCTTGCCAACGAGATTGTCACCCGAATGGGGCGCAACTGCTTCCTGATCCTTTGCCTGCTGTTCCCGATCATGGCGGGCATGGGGCTGAATTTCGCGATGACGCTTGGCGCGATGGCGGGCGAGATCGCGCTGATCCTGGTTGCTGACTGGCAGATCTGGGGCATCCCGGGGATCGTGCTGGCGATGATCGTTTCTATCCCGATCTCGGCGATGCTGGGCTGGATGTGCGGCACGATCCTCAACCGGGCGCGCGGGCGCGAGATGATTACCGGCTATATCCTGAACTTCTTCGTCGGCAGCGGCCTGTATTTGATGGTGGTGCTGTATATGATGGGGCCGGTCATCCCGATCAAGCATGCGAGCATCAAGCTGCCGCGCGGCTACGGCATCCGGAATACGGTCAGCCTGCTGAGCATGCGCCAGAAGCTGGACGACCTGCTTGCGGTCAACATTGGCGGGGTAAAGATCCCGGTGCTGACCTTCCTGATTATCGGGGTGCTGTGCCTGTTTATCGTGTGGTTCCGGCGCACCAAGCTGGGGCAGGATATGCGTGCGGTCGGGCAGGATATGGAGGTTGCGCGCGACGCGGGCATCAAGGTCGAGCGCACCCGTATTATTTCGATTATTATGTCGACAGTATTTGCGGGCTTCGGCATGATCATTTACTTGCAGAATATCGGCAATATGCCCACTTACACAGCGCATTCGCAGATCGGCATGTTCTGTATTGCGGCGCTGCTGGTAGGCGGGGCGTCGGTTGACCGGGCGTCGATCGGCAATGTGTTCCTGGGTGTGACGCTGTTCCATCTGATGTTCATTGTAGCGCCTTCGGCGGGCGCGGCGATCACGGGCGACTCGATGATCGGCGAATATTTCCGCGTATTTGTATCTTATGGCGTTATCACGCTTGCGTTGGTGATGTATGAGATGAAGAAGCGCTCGATGAAGAGCTTGGCGGGTCAGCAGCTTGCGCTCGCGCAGCGGGAGGAGGCTGGTGACAAGTGAGCAAACGGAGGATCGTGTTTTGTGTTGTAGCGGTTGCGGCACTGCTTGCGGTTGCGGGGGCGATGTTTGTAATCGGACGCGGGCACACGGTATATTTTGACAATGTCACGGCTGAATACGGCGGTATGGAGTACAAGGCGCCGCACAGGATCGAGGTTTATGTTGATGGCGAACGGGTTGCGAAGCTGGCGGCGCGGGAGCGCGGCATGGTGACGACGATCGGTCAGGGCTTTGACATGACGATCAATGTGACGCAGGAGAAGGATGGGGAGACGTTGTCTTACCAGGTACACCTGAACCTGCCTTACAGCATGGACGGGATTATTGTGAATCTTCCGATGCTTCTGGCGGGGCAGCCGCAGGAGGCGTGGCTGTCTGAATTCATCCAGACGGTTGTTGAGGAAGAGGAGGAAGAAGAAGTACCGGGCGGCGGTGAAGACGACGGCTTGGGCATTGGGGGCGAAGAGGGCCTCGAGATGTCCGACGAATTCGAAGTCTAATTCGGTACGCCTGCGCGGCGGGCGGCAGGGCGCTGCCCCTGCACCCCGCGCCTGCGCGGCGGGCGGCAGGGCGCTGCCCCTGCACCCCGCGCCTGCGCGGCGGGCGGCGGGGCGCTGCCCCTGCACCCCGCGCCTACGCGGCGGGCGGCGGGGCGCTGCCCCTGCACCCCGCGCCTACGCGGCGGGCGGCAGGGCGCTGCCCTGCACCCGCTGGGGCTTTCGCCCCAGACCCCGAGATGCTTCGCATCTCAGCTCCGCTGCGGCGGGGACGGGGGCTGGGATTTTGCAGGACGCTTTGTGCCCTGCACCCAGCCCGCCATGAGGACAGCGGGCTGGGCGGTTTCCAGCTCTGCATTTAAGATTGACAACACAGCCCATACTCAACCGGTATGGGCTGTTGTTACAGGAGGGAATTGTTATGGCAGTATTATCCGGCCTTGCGCCGAAGGAAGTTTTTGCGTATTTTGAAAAACTGTGCAGCGTTCCGCACGGCAGCGGCAATACGAAACAGATCAGTGACCTGTGTGTCGGGTTTGCCCGTGAACTGGGGCTGCGATACCGGCAGGACGCGGCGAACAATGTTGTCATCTGGAAGGACGCCAGCCCCGGGCATGAGGGTGCGGAGCCGGTGATCCTGCAAGGGCACATGGATATGGTTTGCGCGAAGGAGGAAAGCTGCGCGAAGGACATGACGGCGGAAGGGCTCGACCTTGCGACCGACGGCGAATGGGTCTGGGCAAAAGGCACCTCGCTCGGCGGCGACAACTGCATTGCGGTTGCGATGATCCTTGCGCTGCTGGCTGACGACACCTTGGAGCATCCGCCGCTCGAAGCGGTGTTCACTGTCGATGAGGAGATCGGCATGGACGGCGCGTTTGCGCTGGACTGCTCCGACCTGCGCGGGCGGCAGCTGCTCAACCTCGATTCGGAGGAAGAGGGTGTGTTTACCGTTTCCTGCGCGGGCGGCGTGCGCGCCGACTGTCTGCTCCCCGGCCAATTGGAGCCTGTTACGGGCGGGCGCGGCTATCGCGTGACGCTGTCAGGGCTTCAGGGAGGCCACTCCGGTGCGGATATCGACAAGGGACGCGGCTCAGCAAACCAGTTGATGGGGCGCGTGCTGTTCAGTGCGATGGAACGCGTACCCGGGCTGCGCGTGGCGGATATCCGCGGCGGAAGGTTCGATAATGTGATCTGCTCCCGCAATGACGCGCTGGTGGCGATCCCGGACGGAAAAACGGCGGAATTTGAGTCGTTTATCAGCGAATTCGATGCGGTTTTGAAAAACGAGTATGCGGGCTGCGACGAGGGCGTCACGCTGGCGTGCGCGCCTGCGGAGGTGGGGAGCGCCCTGTCCGCAGAGGCCACTTCATCGGTGCTGTATACCCTCCTGGCGCTTCCGCAGGGCGTGCAGGCGATGAATGTTGATTTTAAGGGGCTGGTACAGACCTCGCTGAACCTCGGCGTGATGGGCATGGAGCCCGAAGGGCTGCGCCTGACCATCTCGCTGCGCTCGTGCATTGCCTCTCAAAAAGCGATGCTGCTCCAACGGGTGCGGGCAATCGTGGAATCGGGCGGCGGCTCAGTTTCCACGCGCAGCGATTACCCTGGCTGGCAGTATGCGCGCACCTCGGCAATGCGCGACCGCCTTTTAGCGGTATGGAAGTCGCTGGGCGGCACCGAAGGGCGGCTGGACGCTACCCATGGCGGGCTTGAATGCGGCCTGTTTATCGAGAAGCTTCCGGGGCTTGACGCGGTTTCGCTGGGGCCTGAGCTTCATGACGTGCATTCCCCGCGCGAGCGCCTGAGCGTCCCCTCAACCGAACGGGTTTATTGTCTCGTGCGGGAATTCCTCTCGCAAAGCTGCTAAGCAGAGCCGTCAGAGAAAGAGAGACAGCCTGTACTATTTCAAAACAAAATTAGCAACGTCCGCTGGAAAGCAATTGTTTTCCAGCGGACGTTATTTACCCCAAAAAACAAAAATACCCGTCTCCAGGATTTCCTGGAGACGGGCAACTTAATATACCGATCTTCGAAGAATATTGCTAACCCCCGTCCCGCCCGCAGGCGATGGAAGGGATTCCAAAGGGGCTAGCCCCTTTGGCGCTGTCCGCGCAGGACGCCTGCCCGGCGAGGGCGACCCCCGTCCCGCCCGCAGGCGACGGAAGGGATTCCAAAGGGGCTAGCCCCTTTGGCGCTGTCCGCGCAGGACGCCCGCCCGGCGAGGGCAACCCCCGCACACAGGCGGAACGCAGCAGGCGCTTACTGGATATACCGGCGCAGCTGTTTTGCGACCTCCTTGATGTCGATCGGCTTGGAAATGTGCGCGTTCATGCCACAAGCAAGGCAACGCTGGATATCCTCAGAAAATGCATCCGCCGTCATAGCAATGATCGGCAAGCCAGCGTCCTCTCGCTCAAGCGCACGAATGGCTTTTGCAGCCTCGTAGCCGGTCATGACAGGCATCCGGATATCCATCAGGATCGCATCATAATGGTGCAGTTCGGACTGCGAGAAAACCTCTACGCAAGCCTGGCCGTTTTCCGCACGATCCATCTCGATCCCCAGGTCGGACAGCAGCGCCTCCGCAATCTCCCAGTTGAGGTCGTTGTCCTCGGCGATCAGCACCTTCCGGCCGTTTAGGCTGGCGTCCTGATTCGCTTGCGCCCCCGGCGCGTCCGGCAAGTCGGTCACAAACTGCCGCAGCCCGTAATACAGCGTCGACTTGAACAGCGGCTTGGAAATAAAGCCGGTCACGCCTGCCGCGCGCGCATCCTCCTCAATCTCGCTCCAATCATAAGCCGAGATCAGCAGGATCGGGATATCGTCGTCGACCAGCTCGCGGATACGGCGGGCAGTCGTGATGCCGTCCGTGTCGGGCAGCTTCCAATCCAGCAGGATAATGTGATAGGGCTCGTGGCGGCGGTGGCGCTCCTCCGCCATCCTGACCGCGCTCTCACCGTCCATTGTCCAGTCAGCCGTTACACCGATCTCGCCCAGCGACTGCACAGTGCTTTCACACAGCTGCCGGTCGTCGTCTACAACCAGCATGTTCCAGTTGGGCAGTACCATGTCGGTTTCGCTGACCGTCGCTTTTTCAAGATCCAGCGTCACGTGGAAAGCCGAGCCGTGCCCCGGTTCGCTCTCGACCTGCACCTCGCCCTGCATCGCGTCGATGATATACTTCGTGATGCTCATGCCGAGGCCCGTCCCCTCGATCTTGTTGACCCGGTCGGTCTGCTCGCGGCTGAAAGAATCGAAAATCTTAGTCTTGAATTCCGGCGACATGCCAATGCCGTCGTCCTTGACCAGCAGGCGGCAGCGGATGAAATTATCCCCGCGCGGCGAGGGCTCCTGATGCAGCTCGACCTGGATGTGCCCGCCCTCCGGGGTGAATTTAATCGCGTTTGACAGGAAGTTCAGCAGCACCTGGTTCAGGCGTACACTGTCGCAATAGACGTTTTCCACCGAAATATCATTGATCACCACGTCAAAATGCTGCTTTTTCGTCTTGACCTGCGGCTGCACAATGCTAACGATGCTTTCCAGCACCTCGCGCAGCGACACCTGATCCATGTTGAGCGTCATTTTGCCCGACTCGATCTTAGACATGTCCAGCACGTCATTGATCAGCCCCAGCAGGTGTTTGCTCGAAAGCCCGATCTTTTTCAGGCAGTTCTGTACCTGCTGCTGGTTGCCCAGGTTGGCGGTCGCAATGGCGGTCATGCCGACGATCGCATTCATCGGCGTGCGGATATCATGGCTCATGCTGGAAAGGAATTCGCTTTTTGCCTTGTTCGCGTGCTCGGCCTCGCGGCGCGCCTGCTCAAGCTCGAACATCTGCCTGCGCGTCAGCCGCAGGTAGCCCGAGAACACCAGCAGCAGCATCAGCAGGATGAGCCCGCAGGCGATCAGCGTGGTATGCAGCCAGCTGCTTCCCAGCGTGTTGACAACCTCGTCAATCGTGCCATAGGGCATGATGGTGACCAAATACCATTCGGTATAGGGTAGGCTGCTGCAATACAGATGGCGGCGTTCGCCGTTCACATGCAGCACGGTCGAGAATTGCTCGCGCTTGCTCATTGCATCTATAATGCCCTGGATGCATTCCTCGGCAGCCCCGTCGGATACCTCCGCGCGCAGGCGTTCAAAATAGCTCTCACGGAAAGCCGCGCCCGAACGGATCACGAACGAGCCGTCGCGGCGGATGACATGCGAATAAGCCAGCGCGTCCTCCTGGTCCAGCGACAGCACGTCCTTGATCACGTTCATCGGGATGCCGGCGACCAGCGCCGAGCAGTGCTCGCCCTTTGCCATCGGGTATTTGGCGGGCACGCCCAGCAGCATCATCCGGTCATCGTCCGAGCCCAGCCCGACCGCAGCCTTGATTTCCCCGCTGTTGAGCGAAGAGAGGAAGGGCTCGGGGTCGGCAATGGCGATGTCGCTGCCATACAGCACCTCAAAGTCCCCGTCGTCGGAATAGAGCGCAAGATATTTAAAGCCGCGGCTTTCCGCGTCGTAGGCCAGCCGCTGGCGCATCTCTACAGGATCCCCTACTCTCTCGGGCGGCAGCGACTCAACGATGCTCTTGACGTGCGAGAAGCGGTATTCGATGGTGGTAGAAAAATGCATGGCAATGCGCTCGTTGAGCCCGCTCATGTAGATCGTGCCGACCTCGCCGATGGTCTCCATGCTGCTCTGGTTCATGAAGAGCGCCATAAAGGAGAAGATGCACACGCACACCACGCACAGCAGCCCGATGCTGACGGTTAAGTATTGCGTTGTTTTGTTTTTAACCTTCATTCCATATTCACCTGTTTTATGCTCCCGCGGCGAGTGCGCGGATAGCGTCCGCCGTGGCCTGGTAGTCGGCCCGGACCTCCTCAAGCAGCGCGTCGGCCCCCTCGCCCTTCCCGCCGCGCAGCGCTTCGGTGAGCCGGGCGCTCGAATCCGAAAGGCGGCTAAAGCTCAGGTTCTGGCAGACGCCCTTGATGGTGTGCGCCGCGCGGAAGGCCTCCGCGTAATCGCCCGATTCCATGGAACTGCACAGCAGGCCGAAGCTCCCGTCGTCTAAAAATTTCAGCACGAATTTCAGCACCAGCTTTTCACTGCGCAGGCGCCCGATCGCGTCTTCGTAGCTGCCGCCCATTGCGGCATAGCATTCCTGTAGGGTCATATCGCTAATTCACTCCTTGATCCGTTGGCTGCCCGGGATGGGAGCCGGTCATACATCCTTATTTTCCACGATTTCTTCCTCTTTGTCAATAGGAGAGATCACAGAAAGCATCTGGCACATGGATTCGTCATAGAAACGGTACTGCCCGCGCCCCGAGCGCTTGACCGAGTAGAGCGCCTGGTCGGCGCTGCGGAAGAGCTCGCCGTAGTCCCGCCCCACGCTCTCGGTTGTGGAGACGCCCATGCTGACCGAGATGGTGAAGTCCGCGTAGCGCCCGACCAGCGCGCCGAAGATACGGGCGATGATGGGCTGGACGTCGTCCTGGTAGCGGATGAAGATCAGGAACTCGTCGCCGCCGATGCGGGCCGCAAGGTCGGTGCCTCGCACGCTTTGCCGCAGCTTTTCCGCCATATGCTTCAGCACCTCGTCGCCGAACATGTGGCCGTAGGTGTCGTTTGCCGTTTTGAAATAGTCAAGGTCGACGATGACGAGCGCGTAGTGGTGCTTTTCATCATCCAGATAGTCGGCAATGAGTTTCTTGGCGCTTGCACGGTTTAGCAGCCCGGTCATGGCGTCGTGGGTGGCCGCGCGTTCCAGGTCTTCCAGCCGCATGCGCGAATCGTGGATATCGATGGCCTTGCCGATTGCGCCCTGGTATTCGCGCGGCTCGTCGGCCGACCACATCGCGCGGGCGATGACCCGGTGCCAGCGCAGCTCGCCGTCGATGCGCAGCTTGAAATCATATTGGATGACCGGCTCCTCCGGGGTGGTGGAGCGGAGCAGGGAAACCACGCCGTCCCAGACCTTGCGGCCAAGCAGGCGCAGGATGGATGCGTCGTCGGCGGGGTTCATGATGAGCTCGCTGATGCCCAGCCGCTTGGCGCCCCATGGCGTCAGCGTCAGCATCGGGGGCGAGACGTTGTACTCAAACTGGATCTCGTGGCTCATGGCGGCGAAGAAGGTGTATTTCTCGCGCTCGCGTTCAAGCAGCTGGAGGGTACGCCCGGAGACGGTCAGCTCCTCCGAGCTGAGCATCTCGCGCGTGAGGTTGGTCATCTCCTGCTCGTAGTTGCGCTGTGCGGACAGCTTGCCCATCTCCTCGGGGATGTGCGCCGCGATGTCGGTCAGGCATTCAAGCACAAGGGGGTTAAACGTGCCGCACTGCCCGCCGGTAATCATTTCAATCGCCTTTTCATGCGGGAACGCCTTTTTGTAGACCCGTTCGCTGGTCAGCGCGTCGTATACGTCGGCGAGTGCGACGATCTGGGCCGAAATCGGGATTTCGTCGCCTTTCAGGCCGTCCGGGTAGCCGCGCCCGTCGTAGCGCTCGTGGTGCCAGCGGCAGATTTCATAGGCCGTCTTGACAAGGGGCTCATCCTTGTACATCGGCATGGCTTCGAGCATTTCTGCGCCGATCAGGGAGTGCGCCTTCATGATCGTGAATTCCTCGTCGGTGAGCCGGCCCGGCTTGTTCAGGATCTCGCTGTCGATGGAGATCTTGCCGATGTCATGCAGCGCCGAGGCTGTGGTGATAAGGTTGATCTGCTGGCGGGTCAGGCTGTAGCGGTCGGTTTTGTGGATCAGGCGGGAGAGGAGCAGCTCGGTGAGCATCCGCACATGCTGCACGTGCATTCCGCTTTCGCCGTTTCGGAATTCGACAATGTGGCTCAGCAGGTCGATCATCAGGCTGCTTTTCTGCTCTTTTTCGTAGATCTGCTCGGCAACCATATCGATCAGCTTTTTCTGCTTGGCATAGAGCAGGATGGTGTTGACGACGCGGCGGTGGACGACCAGCGAATCAAAGGGGCGGCTGATGAAGTCGCAGACCCCCAGCTCATACGCGCGCTCGACGAACGCCGACCCGCTTTCCGAGGAGATCATGATGACCGGGATGTCCTCAATCCAGCGGTGCTCGTTCATCATGGCGAGCACGCCGAAGCCGTCCATCTCGGGCATGACAACGTCCAGCAGCACAAGGGATATCTCGGTGCCGTATTTTTGGATGGCGGCAACCCCTTCCACGCCGTTTTCTGCTTCAATCGTATCATATTCCCCGCCGAGGATATCGGCAAGGATCGCGCGGTTCATCTCGGAATCGTCTACAATTAAAATTTTCTGCTCCCTGCTCATTCTGGTAACCACAACCTTTGCTGCAAAATCGCGCCTGCCTGGCGGGAGGGAAGCGGCAGGCAGTGCATATATATCCCTATTCTACCATATGGAACCCCAAAAGGCAAGCGCTGAAACCGGCTTTTCGGAGAAATTGGCAGGGCGGGGGGGGCGGCGGGGCTGTGGCTGCGCAAATGGGTCTGCCAGGCGGGCGGAGACGGCAGTGGTGCGGCAGAACATCCAGTTTTGCGGAACTTTAGGCGGTGTTTTGCGGTTTTGGGGCGCTGGGCTGGATAATTTTTGCAATTGCGATTATAATATATAGGTTTTAAGAAACGGCGGGGATTTGTAGGAAGTAACAAATCCAACCGTCAAAATGCATAAAATTTTCGGATACTGCTGACATGGGCCGGGGAATCTGGTATAATGAATAAAATAGTGTTTGCCCGGCGGCAAGGATGCGGGAGGGGATTCAAAATGTTGGTACAGGCTACAGGCGGCACGGCGCGCCAGATGGCGCAGGCGCAGCAGGGTGCGCGCGGCGTACAGGAAGAGCAGGCGCGCGGGGCTGCGGCAGCGCGGCAGGGGCAGCCTGCGGGTATGGCGCAGCAGGCGCAGGATGTGGGCACGGCGCAGGAGGCTGCGCGGCAGGCAGAGCGGGCTGCGGCGGTCTTTGAGGATGCGCAGAAGCGCGCGGAGGAAGCGTTCGCGCCCGAGGAAGCCGAAGTCAAGAACCTGATTGAAATGATGAAGGAAGCGAAGGAACGCGTGGAGGAGCAGCGGGAGCGCTTCAAGCTGCCGAAGAATACCCGCTACGGAGACGCGCCGATGACGGCCTATTCGCGCCTTGCGCGGGCGCGGACACAGGCGCAGGTGGGGGCTGCGGCGGGCTATGCGCGCAGCAAGATCGCCCAGCTGCAAAGCGCGCTGCGGCAGGACCCCGACAACGCCGAGCGCATACGCGCCGCGATCGGGTCGCTGCAAAAAGCGGTGCAGCGGGCGGGGAAAAAGAAGCGCGAGCTTCAGCAGGAGCAGCTGGCGGAGCGGCGGCGCGCGCGTGCAGTCATGCGCAAGGAGAACGGCAAGGCGCAGCGGCTCCGCGCGGAGCTGAACCGGAAGCGGGCGCTGCGCAAGGTGCGGGAGAGCGGTTATCTGCGCGAATGCGAGGTAGACAACCGGATTCAGGACCAGCTGCAGGCAAGCCGGACCGAGCTGCGGCTGCAAATGCAGCAGCTGACAGCGGCGGTGGCGCCGCAGTCGCCGGAAATGGCGGCAAAGCTGTATACAGCGCAGGCGGGGACGCCTGCGGCCCCGGCGGCGGGGGTTGATATCCAGGCATAGCGGTTCCCGGCCAAGTACCGGCGGGGGACGGCTGCATCGGGCAGTACAGGGCTGCCGGGAAAGGCGTTTTGGAAAATGAAAAGTGTAACGATTAAGGATATTGCGAAGATTGCGGGGGTTTCCTACGCGACGGTTTCCCGGGCGCTCAGCAATTCGCCGGGCATCAGCGAGGCGACGCGGGCGCGGGTGTTGGAGATCTGCCGGGAGCAGGGTTACCGGCCGAATATTTTGGCGCGCAGCTTGATTTCCAACAAGACGAATGTGCTGGGGCTGATTGTCCCGGATATTTCGAATACGTTTTATGCGGAGGTTGCGTTCCATATTGAGACGTATGCGCGGTCGCTGGGGTATAATGTGATGCTGTGCAACAGCTTGTCGAAGCCGGAGCAGACGGCGAAGCTGTTCGAGTTCCTGGTGGGGCACCAGGTAGACGGCATGATCCTGGTGAGCCCGCATGACGACGAGCGCACGCAGGTTGCCCGGCAGCTGGGGCTTGTTCCGACGGTGATTATCGGGGATTGTGAGATTGCGGACAGCTCGGCGGTTTGCGAGGCGAGCAGTATCCGGCTGGATAATTTCGCGGGCGGGCAGCTGGGGACGGAGTACCTGCTGGGGCTCGGGCACGAGGAGATTTTTTATGTGGGGTACCGGCCGGGGAGCATGACGCATACGCGGCGTGTCAGCGGGTACAAGGCGGCGATGAAGGCGGCGGGGCTCCGGCGGCACGTGTTGGAAAACACGGACGGCTCTTCTTCTGTGGAGGCGGGGCTGCGGCTGGGGCGCGAGCTGTTCCGTTGTGGGCAGGGCTGCACGGCGGTGTTTGCGGCGACTGACTCGGTTGCGCTGGGGGTGATGAACGCGGCGGACGAATGCGGGGTTTCCATCCCGGGCGACGTATCGCTGTTGGGCTTTGATAATATTTCGTATGCGGCGCTGCCGAAGATTGGGCTGACGACGATTGATCAGCGCAAGCCGCGGCTTGCGGCGGGGGCGGTTGATTTGCTGATGGATGCGATCGGGCACCCGGACCGCGAGGAGGATGTGCGGCGGATTATCCGGCCTGCGCTGGTTGAGCGCACCACCTGCCGCCCGCGTTGAGGATTTCGCCCCTTGCGAGGGCCGACCAGCGCGCGGCGCTGGACCCGCCAGAGGGGCTTGCCCCTCTGGACTCCCTTCCGTCGCCTGTGGGCGGGACGGGGGAGCGGCGGTTTTCGTTTGCTTATGGCAGTGGGATTGCGGTTTGATGGTGGAATGGGTCGACGATATTGTGAAAAAAAGCCCTCTCTGCGGGCCGGGAAGTGTACCGGACGCAGAGAGGGCTTTTGATTTGTGGGATGCATTTAGTTTGCGGCTGCAAAAATCGGCAGCGTTCCCGGCGGCAGCGCCGCTCCTGTATCGATGAGGAATACGCCTCCGCCACTTGGCGCGTATTGCCAGATAGCTCCCGTTTCGGGGTCGATGCAGAACCGGAGGGCGGTGCTGCCTTCGTCGGCGGGCAGTGTCGCGCAGTACCAGCTGCGCCCTGCAACGTGGATAGAAGGGGAAATGGAGATCTTGCGTTTGGGTGTGCCGTCCGCTTCTGCCGCAAGGCCGGACAGCGCCGACCATTCGGGCGTTGCGGGGACGGAAAATGCACCTTCTGCGGCAAAAACGCTGCTTTCTTCGCTGCTAAGGTAGAAGAAGTCGCTGCCAATTGCGGGATACTCCGCGCGGTCTAGCGCGGCCTGCACGGCCCCGGCACGCTCCATTTCACGCTTGAGGTTGTTCCGCACCGTCCGGCGCAGGGCGGCGAGGGCTTCGCTGAGTTCCTTTTTGTCGTAGCCGTGCCCGACTGTGAGCCGCAGGTGCTCGGCAGTGTTGCCAATGCCGTCCGCGACCGTCATGGAGACCGGGACGCCGTAGCTCGGATATCTGCCGACCGGCTCGGGCGCGGCTTCGCGGAAACCCGGCAGGCTGTCCAGCCGCCGCAGCAGGGTGTCAAGCCGGCCCGTGTGCGCATCAATATCGTCTGCGAGGAGGATGCGGTATTCCGTTGCACCGTCCGCAAAGTAATCAACGCCCCAAAAGCGGTCTGCGGGCGCGACTTCGAGCCCCTTGACCCCGTACAACGCCAGCAGCGGCACGGCGTACCGGTTCCACGAAGCCGCGCGGAAGGAGTCGCGGAGGGAGTGGTTCGCGCCGTGCGGCAGCGGCGGCACGCCGTCCCCGCCGCTGTGCCAGCCTGGCGGGCTCCATACGTCGGCGGCTTCAAAAGGAAGGTCGGGGTATTCCGCGCAGGCGGCTGGGTAAATGCGGGTGTTGTCGCCCTCGGCGCGCGGCTCGCCCACTGTGAAGGATAGCCCGTAGCGCTCCGAAAGGAGGGCTTCGATCTCGGTGCGGGTGTAAAATTGGGGCGCGGCGCAGCTTGCGAGAAGCAGGACGGCAAGCGCGCCAGACAGCGCCATAAGCAGCTGCGCACGGCGGGAGCGCTTCATGGCGTGTCCTCGCTGTTGCTGCCGGAAGCGCCTGCGCTGCCGTCAAAGCTTTCCGTGTCGCTGCTACCGGAAGCGCCTGCGCCGCCGTCAGAGGGGTCAACGACAACCGTCTCCCCGCCGCCCTCGACGATGATCTTGTCGCCGTCGATCGTGATCCGGTCGCCGCTGATGAAATCGTCCGTGATTACGATATTGCTGCCCTCGTGCTGGTTTTCCCCGTGCGGCTTCGGGAAAAGGCCGCGCAGCACCCGGGCCTGTACGGCTTCCGCCTGGAAGCTGAGATAGGGCGGTTCCTCATGGAACGGGGAGTAAAGCTCCCGCAGCGTGGATTCGTCGCTTTTCCGGAAAATGATGGTTACAAGCGATACGGCCTTCGCCGCGCCGGGCGGCAGTTCGGTTTTGCTCTGTTCCGCAAAAAATGTGTCCAGCAGCGGGAAAACGCGGTCGGCCTCGTCCTCGCTGGGCAGGTAGATGGTAAAGTACACGCTGGGGTAGGTGCAGTCGTCGAACTGTTCCGGGAGGTCGGTTTTATAAGAGATATCAGAAGCGTCCAGGAATTCCGCGAGCGCTTTGCTGAACGTCACCGCCGCATAGTTGCGTTCGCCAAGCGTGCGCAGCGCCGAAACCATCTCCTCGCCGTCAAACCCGAAACGGCACGTGCCCCAATCGAAAAACGATTGGGATTCCCACGCCGATACGCCGGGATAGACTTCGTGCCGGAACCGGATGCTGAACATTTCGTAGGGGGGCTGCCCGGTGTTAAACGGGAAGCTGCCGTTCAGCGATTCGAGATATCCGGCGAGAAGGGTGACGGTTTCTTCCCAGCCTTCTGCGGGTAGGATGATTTCTGTGCCGTCGGATGCGCAGCGCAGTTGGTTTTCGGCGCAGAAACGGAGGAGCCTGCGTTTCAGGTGCCCGTCGATAAAGTTGGAACCGAAGGTGTGATATTTTTCCGGGAAGATCGCAGGGATTGGGCCGTAGTTCTGGACTTTGACCAGGTCGTATACGTCAAAACGGAAATCGGGATCGTCTGCGGGAGCGGCGACGTAGTGCTTGCCGTTGACGACAAACGCATCGTCGTAGGGTTCTGAAGAGAGCAGGACAAATTCGATGCCGTAGGACTTTTGGAGCTCGAAGAGCACCTCGCCTTTGGAGTGCAGCGGCGGGGTCGGCTGGGGGATGCAGCCTGCCAGCAGCGCGAACGCTGCCGCCAGTGCGCACAAACGGGTGCGGCGTTTCACGGAAAGCCCTCCTTTCGGGTCGTGTTGCCGGGGACTGCGGGCACCAGGGTTCTTACAGCCATTATAGCACGCCGCGGGCAGGATTTCCAGTGGGGGAGGGCAAAACGGCGGATGGGGGAAGTCGCTGAAATATTTCTTTTTACATTTCGTTAATGCATTTTCCGACGGCAGGGTATATAATGGATACGAGATATATGCGCCAAAACGGAAAGATAGGATGGTTGACTGAACGATGGCGAAAAAAATTCTGATTGTGGAAGATGACGACAATATTCGCGAGCTTCTTCGTTTATACTTGGAACGTGAAGGCTATGAAATCCTGGAAGCGGAAAACGGCGCGGCGGGCATGAGCCGCTGGAAGGCTGACCAGCCCGATCTGATCCTGCTGGATATGATGATGCCGGTCATGGACGGCTGGCAGGTGTGCCGGGAGATCCGGGAATCGGGTTCAACAACGCCGATCATTATGATCACGGCGAAGGGCGAGACGATGGACAAGGTGACCGGGCTGGAAATGGGCGCGGACGACTACATTGTAAAGCCGCTGGAAATGCAGGAGGTCGTAGCGCGGGTGCGGGCGCTGTTCCGGCGGCTGGCCCCGGACGAGGCGGGCAAGCTGTCCTTTGACAACCTCGTGGTCGATAAGCAGGCGTATGACCTGGTGGTCGCGGGCAAACGGGTAGACGCGCCGCCGAAGGAGATCGAGCTGCTGTACTTTCTGGCGCAGAGCCCGAACCATGTGTTTACACGGGCACAGCTGCTAGACGACGTGTGGGGATTTGATTATTTCGGAGATACCCGCACGGTGGATGTACATGTTAAGCGCCTGCGCGAAAAGCTGGAAGGGGCTTCTGACAAATGGGAGCTCAAAACGGTTTGGGGCGTGGGTTATAAGTTCGAGACGAAGGAGTGAGCGGGATGGCGTCCGGGAAAGCAGGGCGGCAGGAGCCGCAGAGGGACCCGGCAGGGCTTGCGGTGGCCTACGGCGCGGGCGCGGGGCTGCTTGCAGGGTGCGCGGCAGGGCTGATGTTTGGCAAGGTGCTGTTTCTGGTCGCGGGAGGGCTGGCATTCGGCGCGCTCGCGGGGTTGCTTGCGGGGCTTTTGCTGCGCAAAAAGGGGAAATGACTGTGAAAAACGCGGAAAGCACTTCCGGCGAAGCAGGACTTTTCCAAAAGAAGCAGGTATAGCAGCCCGCAGAGCGGAAAACCGCTCCAGCCCGCCGCCGTTCTGGCGGGCTGGAGCATTGAGCGGGAAGGATGGGCAGAAGCCCAGGCTTCCGTCCCGCCCGCAGGCGATAAAAGGGAGTCCAGAGGGACGAGTCCCTCTGGCGCTGTCCGCGCAGGACCGCCCGCCGCGTAGGCGCGGGGTCCAGGGGCAGAGCCCCGGCGCTGTTCGCGTAGGACCAGAGCCCCGGCGTGCGGAGAAACGGAGGCTGCGTGTACCGAAAACAACTGGGAGGTTGACATATGCGGAAAAAGAGTTTTTTCCTGCGCAACTTCATATCCTATTCCATGCTGATCCTCATTTCGGTGATGATGGCGACACTGGCTTTCTTCTATCAGGTCGACCGCTATATGCTCACCAACACGCAAAGCCAACTGCGCCGCACCGCCATGTACCTCGCCGAGCAGACCGCAGTCGTGTTCGACGACGCGCCCCCCGAAACGCTCGAAATGTACCAGATGGCCCTGCTGCGCACCGTCAACGAAAACGGCGTGACGATCATCGTCACCGACCCTTATGGCACGGTGCTGCTGTGGGCGGACGGCAACGGCGTTGCGGGCAGTGACAGCAAGCTGCGCGTCAACTCCCGCGCCGCGCAGCGGGTGCGGCTGATGGGCTACCACGCCGAGCTGGGCACGCTGGGCGTGCTCGACGGCGACAGCTACATCGTCGGCGCGCAATGCCTGGACGGCAAAGGCGATGTGATAGCGCTGGCGTTCGTCGCGGCGTATACGGACACGATTTCGAACGTGATGCGCACGATGTCGAATACGGCGCTGCTTGTGATGCTGGTAACGCTGGTTGCGGCGCTGGTGCTTTCGTATTATATTTCGCGGCGCATGACCCGCCCGCTGAAAACGATGGCGGGCGCGGCGAGGGAATTTGCGTCGGGCAATTTTGCGGTGCGCGTGCCGGAGGACAGCCGCTGTGACGAGATCGACGAGCTGGCAGTCGCGTTTAATAACATGGCGAACGATCTGGCGCAGCTGGAAGAGCTGACGCGTGGATTTATCGGCAATGTCTCGCATGAGTTCAAAACGCCGATGACGACCATAGGGGGCTTTGTCGACGGCATGATCGACGGGACGATCCCGGTGGAGCAGCGGGACAAATATCTGCGCACGATTTCTGAGGAGGTCAAGCGGCTTTCGCGGATGGTGACGCGGATGCTGGATGCGGCGAAGATCCAGTCGGGCGAGCTGATCCTGACGCCTGCGCCGTTCGACTTTTCGGAGATGGCGAGCCAGATATTGTTCTCGTTTGAGCAGAAGATCGAGCAGAAGCAGATCGAGGTTGACGCGGAGCTGGACGACCGGCTTTGGGTGCTGGGCGACCGCGACCACGTGTTCCGGGCGGTGTACAACCTGGTAGACAACGCGGTCAAGTTTACTGCGCCGTCGGGTCGGCTGACGCTGCGGGCGCGGGCGCATGGCACGGTGTGTGATTTTTCGATTACGAACACGGGAACGGGGATTTCGGCGGAGGACATCCCGCATATTTTCGATCGGTTTTATAAGGCTGACCGTTCGCGTTCGTTGGACAAAACGGGTGCGGGGCTCGGGCTGTATATTGTAAAGAATATTATCAACCTGCATGGCGGGGACATTTCGGTACGTTCTGATGGGGGAGAGACAGAATTCGCCTTTACGCTGCCGCTGATGCAGAAGACGTAATTTGCCCTGCGCGGACAGCGCCGGGGCTCTGCCCCCCCCGGTCCTGCGCGGACGGCGCCGGGGCTCTGCCCCTGGACCCCGGTCCTGCGCGGACAGCGCCGGGGCTCTGCCCCTGGACCCCGGTCCTGCGCGGACGACGCCGGGGCTCTGCCCCTGGACCCCGGTCCTGCGCGGACGGCGCCAGAGGGACTCGTCCCTCTGGACTCCCTTTTTCGCCTGCGGGCGGGATGGGTGCGCCGTCCCCCGCTTGTGCGCCGAGCCCCAGCCCGCCAGAACGACGGCGGGCTGGGGCGGCTTTTTGCCGGGCAGGGACGCTGCATGGTCACAATTTTTTCATATAAGTTCTCGGAAACTACACAAAATTGTCTAAAAACTTTCACATAGATGCGTTATGATAGGATCACAAACAAAACGAAAGGATGATTCGGTTATGGATCGGAACAATCTTTACAATAACAATCAGGAGGACGCACTCGAGCAGGCAGCGCGTCAGCAGGCGGAATTCCTCGCCCAGCAGGAGCAGCTGCGGGAGGAATCGCAGCAGGTACAGGCAGTACAACAGGTTCAGCCTGAGCAGCAAGCCCAGCCCGAGCAGCAGCCAGCACCGCAGGCAAACTGGGAGCAGGTACAGCCCGAGCAGCGCACCCCCTTCCAGGTGCCGGTGCGCGACAGCTTAGCGGCCCCGCGCATGGATGCGCAGCAGGAGCCGGAAACCCCGCCCTACAGCGCTCCGCAGCCGCCGCGCCAGACCGTCCACGAGCAGTGGCGGGCGCAGCAGGCCGCACAGCCCCCGAAAAAGAAAAAGGGCGGCGCAGGGAAAAAGGTGCTGATTGCGGTGGGCGGCATTGCGGCAGCGGCGGCGCTGTTCATTGGCGGCGTGACGGCGGGCTCAATGGTCGGCGGGTTCAATGTGGGCGGCAATGCGCCGGGCAGCAGTAATACGAACGTCCCGACTGTTCCGTCGGCGATCTCCATTGCGCAAGCGCCCGACAACGCAGAAAACATTCCCGGCGACGTGATCTATGAACGGGTCAACCCATCGGTCGTGTCGATCACGGCAACCAGCTTGACCTCAAACGGCGGCTCGCTGGGCTCGGGCATTGTGATGAGCGAGGATGGCTATATCGTTACAAACCACCACGTGACCGAGGACATGGATAAGTTTACCATAATGCTTTCCGACGGCTCCGAGCTGAATGCGGCGCTCGTCGCGGGCGACGCGGACACCGATGTTGCGGTGCTCAAGGCCGAAACCGGCGGGCGCAAGCTGACCGTCCCCGAGTTCGGCGACTCGGATACGCTGCGCCCCGGCGAAGCGGCCTATGCGATCGGCACGCCGACCGCCTACCGCCTGACCAACACCATCACGACCGGCAGCATTTCGGCAATCAACCGCAACATCACCATCAACGACAAGGTAATGACCCTCATCCAGACCGACGCGGCAATCAACTCGGGCAACTCGGGCGGCGCGCTCGTCAATAAATACGGCCAGGTTGTGGGCATTACCAACGCAAAGCTGTCTTCCAATGTGTTCTCCTCGAGCGCAAGCTATGAAGGGCTCGGTTTTGCGATCCCGATCAATACCGCAAAGGCAATCGTCGACGAGCTGATGGCGAACGGTTATGTTGCGGGCCGCCCGTCGATCGGTATTTCGGGCTCGGAGATCAGCGAAGCGACCGCGCAATATAACGACGTCCCGCAGGGCGTGCTCATCCAGTCGATCGACTCCCGCGCGAAAGCCTACGGGCAGGGCCTCGAGGTGCGCGATATCATCACCGGCATCAACGGCAAAACAATTACCACGATGAACGAGATCAATGAGGTGAAAAACCAGTTCAAGGCGGGCGATACCGTCACCCTGACGGTGTACCGCATGTCGACCGGCGAAACCAAGGACGTCAAGGTCACCCTGACCGACGCGCACGACCTCGAAGGGACAGACCCCGCGAAAATCCGCGTTGACGAAGCGACGAACGGCGGCGACAGCCAGCGCGGTAACCAAGGCGGCTATAATTCCTTCCCCGGCTTTGGCAGCATCTTCGGCTGGTAAACCCGCGAGCGGGGAACAGACCGCCTGAACATCCCCCTTCCCGCCCGCAGGCGAGAAAGGGATTCCAAAGGGGCTGGCCCCTTTGGTGCCCGCCGCATAGGCGCGGGTGCAGGGCAGGGCCCTGCCGTGGCCCCAGGGGCGGCATGCGCCGCGCGGGCGGAAAAGAATTTTGCACCGGGTGCAGCGGGACTTCCCGCTGCACCCGGTTTTTGCAGCTGGGAAGGGGAAAAGGTTGCAGGAATGTTACAAATTTCGAGCAGTTTTTTAAGTTTTCCTAAAAGGTCTTGCTTTTTCGGGAAAATGTGCCTATAATAGAATTTATTAGGGCAGCAAATGCCCACACCCCTTTTTCTAATGGAACATATACTATGTGATAAGGAGGGAGTACCATTGAAAAAGAAACAACTCGTTTGCAGCACCCTGGCGGCGGCCATGCTGATGTCGTCAGCAGTGCCGGGGGCGGGGGCTGCACGCTTCTCTGACGTGGGCGGACATTGGGGGGAATCCTCCATTAACCGCTGGGGCAGCACCGGCGTCATTGTCGGCACCGACGGGCGTATTAACCCGAACGGCGCTATTACCCGCGGCGAAATGGCATCCATCATCGCTGAAATGCTCGGCCTTGAAGAGATGGCCCCCAACGTTTACCCCGACCTCAACGGCGGCTGGTACAGCGACGCAATGCTCAAGTGCGCCGCAGCCGGTATCATGACCGGCGACGACCACGGCCGTATGCGCCCCTACGACAATATCACCGGCGCGGAAATCGCAGTCATCTTCAACAAAGCGCTCAACCTGAGCGCGTCGGTGTCCGCTCGCCCCGCATCTTCCACCGGCTATGTCAAGCCGTGGGCCCAAGGCTACGTTGACCAGCTGGCCCTGCGCGGCATCGCAGTCGGCAACGACGGCGGCACCTTCCAGCCGATGAACGATACCAGCCGCGCAGCGGTCATCTCCATGTTTGACCGCGCGGTCGATACCTATATCACAAGCCCCGGTACCTATCAGGCGCGCGGCATTACCGTTGTCAATACCCCGGGCACCGTCACCCTGACCGGCGCGCCCGGCAGCATCGACATCACCCAGCGCGCAAGCGGCGGCCGCGTCTACCTCGACCACACCACGGTCGGCGGCACGATCAAAATCCACGGCGGGCGCACCACCCTGACCGCGCAGCACGCTTCCCTGAATGGCGACGTCCAGGTGGTCGGCTACGCAAACACCGTCAATATCGACGGCACGACCAGCGCGGGCGTGATCCAGCTGGGCTCCGACGCGGGCACCTCGCGTGTTTCGATCGGCTCGTCGGCGCGCGCAGGCTCCATCATCTCCGACGCCGCGTCCTCTGAGATCAGCGTTTCCGGTACGGTCAACAACATCCAGCTGTCAACCAACGCCGTTTCCGCACGCGTTGACGTGCGCACGGGCGCGAAGGTCGAAAATGTTACCTCCAACGCGAACAGCGTGATTGTCAGCGGCTCCGGCACGCTGCGCCGCGCGGATATCTACGGCGCGGGCAACCGCGTAACCACCCCGCACACCACGGTCAGCACCGACCGCTACGCGCGCAGCTATACCGTCCGTAAGAACAGCACCCCCAGCCGCTACTATTACGGCACCTCCGACCGCCATCTCGTCCGCTTCTATTTTGACGACGATATGGACGATCTGGTCGATTCCGTCCGCGTGCGCGACGGCGAGAAGGTCGACAAGTCGGATATCAAGACCCCGCGCCGCAGCGGCTACCGCTTCGACGGCTGGGAATACGGCGATTACTACGGCCGCTACTACGATTCCCGCTATGACCGCTACTACGACTGGTACTACGACGATTATTACTACGATATCGACGACTGGTACCGCAGCCGCGATTACGAGTGGGATTCCCACGAGCGTGCTTACTACAACAGCTATGCGAAGGTCTATTACGACGATTACAAGGATAAGTATTTCGTACTTGACGGCCATGACCGCCGCGATTACCTGACGCTCAGCGAGCTGCGCGACCGTTACCGCCGCTATTACCGCGACGATTATTACGACGATTGGCGCTATGACCACTATTACGACCACTACTACGGCGAGTCGTTCAGCTTCAGCGACCGTATCTACAGCAGCGTAAACCTCTACGCGACCTGGGTGCGCGATAAGGATTATGATTACGACGATGATACGGTTTATACTGCTTCGCAAGCTTCTACGAAGCTGAAAAATGAGCTTGGCAGCCTGCACAATGTCGCAGTTTCCGGTACAAATGTAATTGTTACAGGTTCTGGTGATGATGGTTCTGTTACCACCAGCGATATTGAAAGCATTGCGCGCGAACTGCTGTATGTTGGTCAGCATTTGGAAAGCGGCACGACTTTGTATGTAAACAGCCATGCAGTTGGCTCGGCGACAACACGTAGTGACATTGTGAATTGGATTAATGGCGCGCGTGCAGAACTGAGCGTAGTTGCTGCTGCGCCGTCTGTTCCGGCTGATACGACAGTTTTGATTCAGGATGGCAGCGGCAATCCGCCGACGTATAAGATTACGTATAAGGCGGGCACTGTAAAGCCAGAAGAAAAACCCGACCCAGAGCCTGAAAAAACACCTGAGGAGAATGCTATAGCCGCATTTGAAGAAGCATTGGGTTCCGATGATCCTGCTCCCGCAACAGTAAAAGCTGCAATTGAGGCAGCAGCGGCAGTTAAAGGCGTTACAGTTATCGTAAAGCTTAATGGTCAAGAGTCGAGCGCAGCGGCTATCGGGGAGCTTAACCCAGCAGAAAGCGAAGTCGATTTTGAAGTAACTGTAGTGATTGGCAAAACCACCAAGACTTGCACCATTAAGGGCACAAAGAAAGACGGAAGCACCGAGGGCGGCTCTGGTGCTGGCCCGACCGGGCCGACTACGCCGGACAGCGGTGAAAACGCTGGGCAACCCGAAACCGGCGGCGAAAACGCTGGGCAACCTGGCGGCGAAAACGCTGGGCAACCTGGCGGCGAAAACGCTGGGCAACCTGGCGGCGAAAACGGTGGGCAAACCGGAAACGAAACTGGTGGTAGTGCTGGCAGCGAAGGCGATGAGCAAACCGAAACCGGTGGTAGCGCCGACGGCGAAAACGCTGGGCAAACCGAAGATGGGAGCACTGAATCCGAACCCGAAGCATAACTAAGCACACATCCCTTTTCATATTTTATCCCCCTATACGGCGAAAACCACCCGGTTCCGGGTGGTTTTCGTCATTTCAGAGCACGTGATCGAGTTCGGCGCGGCCTTTCTCGGTCAGCAGGAGGGAGAGGACGCCCCAGGCGCAGCGGCGGGTTTTCTCTGCGTCGGGGGGTGCGCCGAAGACCTCCTCGGCGCGGCCGAGCATGAGGAGGGCCAGCAGGGCCTGTTCGACGGCGGGCAGCTCTGGGGACTGGCGGAGCAGCCCTTCGGCGGCGAAGGCTTCCAGTGCGCCATGGAGCAGTTCGGCGATATGCTCTGCTGCGAGGAGCATCAGATCGCGCGCCTGATCGGGTGTTTCGCAGGCTGGCGGGATCTGGCCGCGGCGCGCGAGGAGGGAGCGGAAGAAGCCGTCAAGGCCGGGGACGGTAGACGGGGGTGGGAGCGCGCGGCAGCGCTCGTGGCGGGCGCGCATGACGGCTTCGAGCAAATCCTTTTTCTGCGGGAAATGGTAGGTCAGGTTGCCTACGCTGATACCAAGCGCGGCGGCGACGCCGCGCATACTGACCGCGTGCGGGCCGCCCGCGTCCAGCAGCCTTTCGGCTGCTGCTAAAATCTCGCTTTTCCGGTCGCGCTTCATGCCTGGCAAGCCCCCTTTTAACAGGGCTGCGCGCGCAGCCCCTTCCTGCTTTCATTCTAGCACGGGCGTACTATCTTGTCAACCTTGACGGGAGGCCGGCGGTGCGGTATAATGAAGCCAACAAAATCATCAAGCTAGCGTTTTTTCGTCCCGCCCGCAGGCGGAATGAAGTTTTTACTCGATTTTTTTACAAAAAAATCGCGGGTGCAGGGCAGAGCCCTGCCGCTGCCCGCGCAGGGCCGGGGGTCCAGGGGGCAGCGCCCCCTGGCGCCCGCTGCGGAGGCGAAAACAGGAGGTGGGTATGAAGCTGGTTCTAGGGGTGCTGCGCCCGTTTTCCGGAAGAATGGCGCTCGGCTTCCTGTGCAAAGTCGCAGGGGCGCTGTGCGACCTGCTGCTGCCGCTGATCCTCGCGCATATGCTCGACAACGTGGCCCCCTCCGGGATGCTGCGCCACGTGCTGCTCTGGGGCGGCGCAATGGCTCTGTGCGCCTGCGGCGCGATGGCAGGCAACATCCTCGGGAACCGCGTCGCCTCCGGCGTGGCAAGGGACGCAGCCCGCACACTGCGGCATGACCTGTTCGCAAAGGTGCTCCGCCTGTCCGGCGCACAGGTCGACCGCTTTACCATCCCGTCACTGGAATCGCGCCTGACAAGCGATACTTATAACGTCCACAATATGATAGCGCGCATGCAAAAGCTTGGAGTGCGCGCACCGATCCTGCTGGCAGGCGGGATCGCAGTCAGCGCAACCCTCGAACCCGCGCTGACAATGGTGCTGGCGGCAGCGCTGCCGTTTATGGCGGCGGCGGTGCTGGGTACGGCGCGGCTCAGCGTGCCGCTCTATACCCGCCAGCAACGCGCCGCCGACGGCATGGTGCGCGTCGTCCGCGAAAACGCGCAGGGCGTGCGGGTCATCAAAGCACTGTCCCGCCAGCCGCGCGAGGCCGCACGCTTCGCAGAAGCAAACAGCGCCCTCGCAGACGCCGCCTTTACCGCAAGCGCTGCGACAGCCGCGGCAAACCCACTGATGAACCTGTGCCTGAATCTCGGCCTTGTAGGCGTGATCCTGATCGGCGCAAAACGGGTCGATTCCGGGATCAGCGAGCCCGGCGCGATTACCGCTTTCCTCGTCTATTTCACCCTGATCTCCAACGCAATGCTCTCGGTCGCGCGGCTGTTCCTGATCTACGCAAAGGGCACCGCATCCGCCGCGCGTATCGCCGAGGTGCTCGAAGCCGGGGACGAGCTGCCGCTGCTGCCGCCATCGCCCGCGAAGGAGGGCTGCGGATACCTCTGCTTTGAAAACGTTTCATTCTCCTATAACGGCGGTAAAAACGATATCGAAAACGTTTGCTTCCAGCTGGAACGCGGGCAGACCCTCGGCATCATCGGCGCAACCGGAAGCGGGAAAAGCACTCTGCTCGGGCTGCTACTGCGCGCATACGACCCCGGCAGCGGCACCGTGCGGATCGAAGGCAGCGATATCCGCGAGCTGCCCGGCCTGCGCGGGCGGTTCGGCGCAGCGCTCCAGCAGGATTTCCTCTACACCGGCACAATCGCAGAAAACATAGACTTCGGCAGGGGCTTGCCCGAGCACGCAATCCGCGCCGCAGCCGAGGACGCGCAGGCGGACGCTTTTATCTCTGCCTTTCCGGACGGCTATGCGCATCTGCTCGCCGCAAAGGGCGCGAACCTCTCCGGCGGGCAGCGGCAGCGGCTGCTGATCGCACGGGCGCTGGCGGGCGCGCCCGACATCCTGCTGCTCGACGACGCGTCTTCGGCGCTCGATTACCGCACCGACGCCGCACTGCGGGCCGCGCTGCGCAGGCAGCAGCGCCCCGCCACAATCATCGCGTCGCAGCGGGTGAGCGCCGTCATGCACGCCGACCGCATCCTCGTGCTGGACGGCGGGCGCCCCATCGCACAGGGCACCCATGAGGAACTTATGACAGACTGCGCGCTCTACCGCGAGATCGCGGAGACCCAACTGCAATAAGCTACAGATTACAGGAGCGCAGAGGCCGCTCCGGAAAGTGAGGTGGACATATGGCGCAGCTGTTCCCCAAGCGGATCGGCAGCCGCACCGACAGCCGCAGCTTTGACCGCGTCGAGGGCGCGCGGAAAGGGGCGGTGCTGCGGCGCTTCGCAGGCTATCTTGCGCCACACGGCATCCGGATCGCGGCGGGGATCCTGCTAACGTTGGCGGCAAACGCGGCGGCGCTGGCCGTGCCGCGGCTCTCGGGCGCGGCGATCGACCAGATCACCGGCCCAAACGCCGTCCACTACCATAAGGTGTTCGCCTTCTGCGGCTGGATGCTGCTGGCCTGCCTGCTGCACGCCGGCCTCTCCTGGCTGCTGAACGTACTGGCAGCAGGGCTTGCACGGGATGTGACTCGGCGGCTGCGTGAGGAAGCGTTTGCCAAGCTGCATACCCTCCCCGTGCGCTGGTTCGACCAGCGGCAGGCGGGCGATATCGTGTCGCACCTGTCCTACGACATCGACGCGGTGGGCGAATCGCTCTCGCATGACGCATTGCAGGTCGCGGTCAGCGCGGCAACGGTCGCAGGCTCGCTTGTGATGATGTTCACCATCTCGCCGCCGCTTGTGCTTGTATTCGCCGTGACCGTCCCGCTGAACGTGCTGTTCAGCCGCCGCCGCGCAAAGCTGCTGCACCCGCTGTTCAAGGCTCGGGCGGCTTCGCTCGGGCAGCTGAACGGCTTCGCGGAGGAAATGCTTTCCGGCCAGCGCACCATTGCCGCCTACGGCCAGGAAACGCCGGTGCTGGAGCGGTTTGACGGCTTCAGCGAGGATGCAGTGCAGCGCAGCTACGACGCGGAGTACCGCGCGTCGACAATGGGGCCGTGCGTGCGGTTCATTAACGACCTGGGGCTCGCGCTGGTCTGCATGGCGGGGGCGAGCCTGTATATGCTCGGAGAGGTCACTGCCGGCCCGCTGACCCTCCCCGCAGTCACGCTGGGCGGCATTTCCTCGTTCGTCCTCTACTCGCGTCGCTTTTCGGGCCCCTTTAACGAGCTCGCGAACCTGGCGGGCGAATTACAGTCGGCGCTGGCGGCGGCGGAACGGGTTTTTACGCTGCTCGACGAGGAACCCGAACCGCCCGACCGCGCAGGCGCGCCCGAGATGCCGCCCGCACAGGGCAGGGTCGAGCTGCGGGGCGTGACCTTCGGCTACGACCCGGCGCAACCCGTGCTGAAGCAGGTGGATATACAGGCCCAGCCAGGCGCGCGGATCGCGCTTGTAGGGCCAACCGGCGCGGGAAAAACAACGGTCATCAACCTGCTGATGCGGTTTTACGACCCAGACGCAGGGGCGGTGCTCACCGACGGCCGCGAAATCCGCAGCGTCACGCGCGACAGCCTGCGGCGGCAATATACAATGGTTTTGCAGGACACCTGGCTGTTTTCAGGCACAGTTTATGAGAATATCGCCTACGGGCGGGACGGCGCGACGCGCGACGAGGTGATCCGCGCGGCAAAGGCAGCGATGGTACACCCGTTTATCGAACGGCTGCCGCAGGGCTATGGCACGCAGCTCTCGGATGACGGGGTAAACTTATCGAAGGGGCAGAAGCAGCTTCTCACAATCGCGCGGGCAATGCTCGCAGACGCGAACCTGCTGATTTTGGATGAGGCGACCTCCAATGTCGATTCGCGCACCGAACGGCTGATCCAGCAGGCGATGTACCGGCTTATGCGGGGTAAGACCTGCTTTGTGATCGCGCACCGCCTGTCAACCGTGCGCGGCGCAGACGAAATTCTGGTGGTGGACGGCGGCGGCATCGCCGAGCGCGGCACGCATGAGCAGCTGATGGCGGCGCGCGGCATATACTACGCGCTGTATACGGCGCAGTTTTCCTAATGCACAGAGGCTATGCGCCACCCGGCGTTTGAGCAGGTGACTCTGCCGCGCCTGCGCTTCGAGCCCTGCCCTCCGGGGACGGCCTGGGCGGGGACGGTTTGCGCGGTGGGTGTTGGCGCTTTCAGGGAAACAGGAGCAGGCAGAGGGCGGCGGTATGGCCGGACTTCTGCCTGCTTTCTTCACCCTGCACTTGGGGAAGGATGTGCATCCGGGCCTTTTCCCTGCGCGGGAAGGAAGCAGGGAAAGCGCTGAGGATGCCAAAAGCAGCAGAAGCGCTGACGCGCAGTGGATTTGCTGAATCTGACGGATTTGGGAAGATGCACAAAAACAACATGGACTACAAAAGGGGAATTGGGGAATTTTTTGAAACCCTATTGACAAATCTTACACAGCACGGTACGATGTAGTTGCAAGAAAAGCTTTTTGGAAGATATGGAAAGGAGGACCAGATTCTTGTGAAAAAGAGGTTTTTTGCAGTATTCTGCATACTGCTGATGCTGTCAGGCTGCACCGCGCCCAAGCCGGAAGCAGAAGCGCCCCCGGAAGAGCCCGCAGAGCCGGTTACCAAGCAGGCCGCAATCTTTGTGCCGGATGACCAGGCGGAATATTTGCAGGGGGAATATATCACCGTGATTGCGGACGAGCCGCTGCCGGAGCAGCTGATTGCGGCGCTTGCGGAAGCAAAGGTGATCCCGGAGGACGTGGAAATCGTAGACTGCCAGTATAAGCTCGTAGACGGAAAGGTCAAGCTTGACCTGAACGGCGCGTTCCTGGACGCATTGGAGGGCAGCGGGTCGGCAGGGGAAGCGATGATCCTGTATTCGGTCGTTGATACCTTCCTGTTTAACTTCCCGATGGCGGGATCGTTGATCCTGACGGCCGAGGGGGAGTGCATCGAGACCGAGCACGGCTCCTACGGAGAACCCTTCACCGAGCTGCAATACCTGCGGCAATAGAAAAAAGCCGGTTTGACGCCCAAACCGGCTTTTCCTATGCTTTTGCGCAGGTCAATGCTTTGCCGTGACCGAACGCTCGATATACCCCCGCACCTCGTCAGGCTGAATGCCAAGCGCAACCGCGAGTTCACCATACAGCTGGGCCTCCGCGCGCTTGAGATAGCGCTGGTCGGTCTGCCCCGGCTTGCGGCCGTTCTGGACGCTGCGGCGGGTCTTGAGATATGCCGTCTTGATGAGCCGGAGCAGCTCGGTGCAGTCGTGGGTCTTTAACGACGCTTCGTATTGCTCGGCGGCGGCGCGGTGGTCGCCGGAAAGGGTGCTTTCTCTGACGTCGGGGATCTGCCCAATCAGGGTCTCAGCCTGTTCGCGCGAGATCACACGGCGCATGAAAACCGGCGAATCGACCGGGATATAAATCGTCTCAGTGCCATAGCGCGGGGAAAGCGTGTAATAAAGGCGGTCTTCGCCTGGGAATGCCGACGGCTGGACGCTGGTGACCTCGCAGACGCCGGTGCTGCCATAAATAATCAAATCTCCTGCCTGATACATACCTGACTCCTCTCTTTACCGGAATTTTTTGGACTTTTCCAGGAACAACGGGTTCCGGGTGGCCCAGGCTCCAAGTCACGCCTTCCATAGCGGAATCAAACAAAAGCAGCTTTGACAACCGGACTTACGTTTGCCAAAACCGCACGCTGTACCTATATTATACCACATTTTCTCAAATTTGTCCAAGGGGAGTGGAAAAAATTTTTATTTTTACCGTCTTCCGGCAATGCAGCCCCGCGCCTTTCGTCCCGCCCGCAGGCGGAATGAAGCTTTTAGTCAATTTTTTCTCGAAAAAATTGCGGGTGCAGCCCGTAGGCCACTATCCTTATTCCCGCGCTGTGCGCGGTTCAATTGAGTGTGGCAGAGCCCTGCCGCTGCCCGAGGAGGGCCGGGTTTCCAAAGGGCAGCGCCCTTTGGCGCCCGCTGCGGAGGCGATCCGAGAGAAGAAGGATTCCCATAAAAAAGCACTTGGCAAGCGCAGGACAATGTGCTATAATAACCATAAATGTATCACTCGAAGGAGGGCGATCCAATCTATGACAGTTTCCCCGATCCGCACAATGGATCTGGCGCAGGTGACAAGCGGGCACACCCGCCCTACGGCTGGCAGCGGGTTCAGCGAAGCGCTTGAACAGGCGGCTCTGGCTGGGCTGTCTGACCTGGAATCCATGTTTGCATATGCGTCACGCTCTACCGGCGTGCCTACCGACCTGCTCAAAGCAGTCGCAAAAGCTGAATCTGACTTCAACCAGAACTGCGTCTCCCACTGCGGCGCAACCGGCATTATGCAGCTGATGCCCGAGACCGCGCGGGAGGTCGGCGTGACCAACGTCAACGACCCGGCGCAAAATATCCTCGGAGGGGCGCGCTACCTGCGCAAAATGCTCGACCGCTTCGACGGCGATACAACGCTTGCACTGGCAGCGTACAACGCGGGCCCCGGCGCAGTACAAAAATATGGCGGCGTGCCGCCCTACGCGGAAACCCAGAATTACGTCCGCAAGATCAGCGGCTTCCTCGGCGGCAGCCTGGAAATGCCGGTGTCGGCGTACACGGGCGGCAGCCCGGTCGAGAGCACGGTGTCCGCGCTGGAAGGGATGCTCGAGCTCGTGCGCGGACAGGGCGTGTTCGCTCCTGGCGGCGCGCAGCTGTTCGCGGAAAACCTGCGCTGCGCAACCCAGAACCAGCTGCTGCAAACCCTTTCCAGCGATGAGGAAGAGGACACGATGATGTTCTGACCCGCAAAACAGAAAAAGAAACAGCGCCCGGCAGTTGCCGGACGCTGTTTTTGCATGCAAAGAAAAGGCAGGTCAGAGATAAAGCTCGCCCCAACGGCCGCATTCCGTATAACCAATTTTCCGGTACAGCTCCGCTACCGCGTCGTAGCCCGACACCAGCCGGGGCGTTTTCCCCATCCCGAGGGCACGCGCGGTCAGGAACAGGCTGATTGCAGCGCCCAGCCCCTGATGCCGGTGCTCCGGACGGACGGCGACCGGGCCGATCACGGCGCATTCTTCATCGGAAGACAGGATTGCGCTAACGGCCGCAGGCGCACCGCCAATATCCAGCTGCCAGACTTCGGCGAGGCCGCAGCCGAGACGCAGGCAGACCCCTTCGCTCCAGGACGGGTAGTCAAGGTGCGTGCGGTAATACTCGTGGCTGGCGCACAGGACCTCAAAAACATCCGGAAGCCTGCCGGGGATGAGCGGTGGGAAGGGCGGCTCCGGCGGGGCGGCGCGGTATTCCATAAAGAACGAGGTTTCCAGCGTCCCCCCAAGCCCGCGCTGGAGCGCCTGCGCGGCGGGGAGGGTGGTATCGATCTCCTGCACCTGTTCGCGGCGGGCGAGCTCCGCAACAGGCCCCGTCGGGAAGCCCTCCGCAGCGGAAAGCAGCAGCACGCCGTCCGAAAGGCAGAGCGCAGCGTCGCCGCCGCAGTGCCAGAAGCGGCAGGCGGGGCTGGAAAGGCCATGCGCGCGCAGGGCGGTCAGGGCTTTCGAGCCGAAAACATGCTCGTGCGCGCAGGCGGCGGTAAAGGCGGGGACGTCTTCGGGGGTCAGCGGTGTCAGCATGGCAGGGCCTCCTGTGTTCCGTGTCAGTCGTCTTTCTTCAGCTGGGAAAGGTAGCGGTATACGCTTGCCTGCGAACAGTGCAGCGCGTCCGCAACATCCTTTACCGCGCCCTTGAGGAGGAAAATGCCGCCGGTTTCCAGCGATGCGATGATTTCCAGCCGTTCCTCCGGCGTGAGGCGTTCGGCGGTTACGCCAAGCCGCGTGAGCTCCCGGCTGACCGCTTCGCCGGCAACGGCTTCGATCGAATTGTGAAAGCTCTCGGTGTCCGGCGTGGGCGGGACCCGGCTGGCGGCGGGTTCGGCGGCGCGCCCGGCCCGCACAAACGCGTCCGGATGGCACAGGCACTGGATGGACTGTGCCACGTCCTGGAAGCGCGTGTCGTCGAAGTTGATGCACAGCATCCCGATCAGCTTGCCGCTGTGCTTGATGAAAAACGTGCTTGAGCGCAGCGCCTTGCCGGCGGCGGATACCCCGCGGTAATGGAGCCGGTAGTCCTGGGTGTCATAGCTGCGGTCCATCAGGATCTTCAGGGCAACGTTGGTCAGCGGCGCGCCGACCTCGCGGCCGCTGATATAGCCGTTTGCGATGGCTACGATCGAGCGGTTCTTGTCGGTCAGGTCATGGAGCGCGACCTCGTAGTCGGGCCCCAGCGCGTGGCCGAGGAACTCGGTCAGGCGGATATATTGCTCCAGATAAGGGTTCGCCATTACATTACCTCGTTTCTGCGGCGCGGTGCGCCGGTTACGGTTTGTCGCGGATGGCGGCAGGGGCGCTGCCCCTGCACCCCGCGCCTGCGCGGCGGGCGG
>QXXE01000083.1 GCA_009911355.1 Clostridiaceae bacterium
AGGGGCAGCGCCCCGCCGCCCGCCGCGCAGGCGCGGGGTGCAGGGGCAGCGCCCCGCCGCCCGCCGCGCAGGCGCGGTCAGAGTAAGAGCGAAGCGTCCCGCGCCAGGACGAAGCAGGGCCCTACCCCCATCGCCGTCAACCTGCGGTATTTTTCCTGCACCGTGCTCCTGTCATCAAACAACACAAAGTGCCCCTGTGAATGCTCATCCATAAACGTAAAGTATTTGGCGCAAAGCTCCTTCGAGAAATAGACCTGCGCCCCGTGCCGCGCCCGCAGCGCCTCCAACTCCCCTAACGTCAGCGCCGCACCATCCGCATCCTGCGACGGCAGCTCAAAACCCGTGCACACCGGCTGCAAAACCGCCGCAACCCGGCCTTCACCATACCCCTCCAACAAATCTGCGAACCGCCGGTCAAAGCTCCCACCGCTGACCGCCCCCTCGCACACGACTACAGCATGCCGCAGCCCCTCGCCGCACCGCTCCGGCACATACAGCGGCACCCCCTCCGCATGCAGCCGCTCATCAGCCAGCTTCACAAACTCCCTCAGCACCGGATACCCCCGCTCCAAATCCAGGAACACCCCCGGGCATCCCAGCGCCTCCACCTCCGCCAGTAAATCGCTGCACAGCCGCTCCGGATCCCCACCCGACTCCAGCGGCACCACGTCGGATACCCCCAGGATGCTGCTGTCCGGCTCTAACGTCGCAATCCGCCGCCGCAGCGACGCCGCAGGCGACAAGCAGTGCGAAAAGCAAAGCCGCCGCTGAAAGGGCTCCGGCAGACGGGCGCTGTCCGTACCGGTGGTGACAAGGACGATATTTTCCATAAACAATCCGCTCCTTTTCTTTGCCGGTCGGAACCGGTGCTCTATTTATATGTTAAGGGCGGCTGCAATAGAAGTACAAGGAGAACCATATGTACCTGATACCCGACCATGTCTTCGACTCCATCTACGAAATTACCCCCGCCTTCTTCGCCGCGAACGGCCTGCACGGCATGCTGGTCGACCTCGACGGCACCATGGCGTCCAGCCGCGCCCCCCTCCCCCCCGAAAGCGTCCGCCCCTGGCTCGATGCCCTGAAAGCCTCCGGCGTCCGCGTCCTCGTCCTCTCCAACAACAAAGAAAGCCGCGTCAAACGCTTCTGCGAGCCGCTCGGCGTGGGTTACCTCTTCCGCGCCATGAAGCCGCTGCGGCGCGGCTTCCGCCGCGGCGCTGCGGCGCTCGGCCTGCCCCTTTCCCAGATCGCTGTGGTCGGCGACCAGATTTATACCGACACCTTCGGCGGCAACTGCGCAGGGGCGGTCACCTGCTTCGTCCGCTCCATCAACCGGGACGATTTCTGGATCGGCCTGCGCCATCAGCTGGAAAAGCCGTTTATTTCCCTCGGCCGGAAGAAAGGGGGGCGCTGACATGGGCATCAAATTCGGCCCCGCAGGCCACTCCGCCTCCTTTACCGCCGCAGGCTTCAAAGCAACCGTCGACGCGCCCGCATGGCTCGCCGGGCTCGGCCTAAACGCCTATGAATACCAATGCGGGCGCGGCGTGACCATCGGCGAGCCCTCCGCCCGCGCAATCGGAGAAGCGGCACGCGCGCACGGCGTCACGCTTTCGCTCCACACCCCCTACTATATCAACCTTTCCTCCGGCGAGGCCGAGCGGCGTGAAAAAAATATCGGCTACGTGCTGCAAAGCTGCGCCGCTGCGGCGGCAATGGGCGCACAGCGCATGGTCGTCCACTGCGGCGGCGTCGGCAAGCAGTCCCGCAGCCAGGCCATGCAGCACTCCCGCGAGAATGTGCGCCTGCTGCTGGACGCTGTGGAGCAGGCGGGCTACACCCAGACGCTCTGCCTGGAAACGATGGGCAAGGTCGGGGTCATCGGCACCGCCGAGGAGGTCTGCGAGCTCGTCGCCCTCGACGACCGCCTGCTCCCCTGCATCGATTTCGGCCACCTCAACGCCCGCACCTGCGGGCACTGCAACTCCCGCGAGGAGTTCGCCGCCGTCCTGGACCTGCTCGAAAACCGCATCGGCGTGGGGCGCGCACGCGTGCTGCACGCCCATTTTTCCAAAATCGAGTACACGGACAAGGGCGAAATGCGCCACCTGACCTTTGCCGACGAACGCTACGGGCCGGAGTTTGCCCCCCTCGCCCGCCTGCTGCGCGAACGCGGCTATGAACCCACCATCATCTGCGAGTCCGCAGGCACCCAGGCCGAGGACGCGCTCACCATGAAACACATCTATGAAGGAGTACAGCGATGAAGAAAATTTTACTGCTGCATGGCCCCAACCTCAACCTGACCGGCTCCCGCGAGCCTGGCATCTACGGGCGCGATTCGCTCGCCGCGATCAACGAGGAGGTCGTGCTCAAATGCGAACGCCTCGGGATGGCGTGCAGCGTTTTCCAGTCCAACTCGGAAGGCGCGCTCATCGACCGCCTGCACGCCGCGATGGACGACTGCGACGCGATCATCATCAACGCAGGCGCGTACACCCATTACAGCTACGCCCTGCGCGACGCGATTTCGGCGGTGCGCCTGCCCACGGTCGAGGTGCATATGTCAAACATCCACGCCCGCGAGGAATTCCGGCACCTGTCGGTCATCGCGCCGGTGTGCGCAGGCTCGATCGCAGGCTTCGGCAAAAACAGTTATCTGCTGGCGGTCGACGCCGTAAAGGCGCTTTTGGAGGAATAACATGCGGATTGATGAAATACGCGCCGCCGGAAGCGGCGCAGACGCGGTCGTCCTGACCAGCGCGGTCAGCCGCCGCTACGCAACCGGCTTCCACTCGACGGCGGGCGCGTGCTATATTTCGGCCAGGCGCGCGGTGCTGCTGACCGATTTCCGGTATATCGAAGCGGCGCGCCTACAGGCCCAGGGTGTCGAAGTCTGCGAGATCAAGACCGGCGAAAGCTACACGGCGGCAGTCAACCGGCTCGCCGCGGAGGACTGCGTGAAAAGCATCGCGCTCGAGGACGAAACGCTGACCTGTTCGGAGTACAGGCGCTGGGAAAACGGCCTTGCGGCGCAGGCCGTCCCGCTGGGCCGCCTGATCTCGGGGCTGCGCCAGGTCAAGGACGAGGACGAGGTGATGCGCATCGCGTCGGCGCAGCGCATCGCCGAGCAGGCGTTCAGCGAGATCCTGAACGAGATCCGCCCCGGCGTAACCGAGCAGGAGCTCGCCGCGCGCCTGACCTACCTGATGCTGCACCATGGCGCGGAAAACATGTCCTTCGACCCGATTGTCGTTTCCGGCGTGAACTCCTCGAGGCCGCACGGCGTACCGTCCCAGAAGCCGGTTGCCGAGGGCGACTTTGTCACGATGGATTTCGGCTGCATCTATCAAGGCTACTGCTCGGATATGACGCGCACGGTCGCGGTCGGCCACGTCACTGACGAGATGCAGGCGGTTTATGATACCGTGCTTTCGGCGCAGCTGGCGGGCATCGCGGCAGCGCGGGCGGGCGTGACCGGCAAGGAGGTCGACGCAGCCGCCCGCAGCGTCATTTCGCAGGCTGGCTATGGCGACGCGTTCGGGCATGGCTTCGGGCACTGCGTCGGCCTGGAAATCCACGAAGAGCCGCGCGCTTCCCAGACGGCGGACACGCCGCTCCCTGCGGGCTGTGTGCTGACCGCCGAGCCAGGCATCTACCTCCCCGGCAAATTCGGGGTGCGCATCGAGGACATGCTCTATGTGATCGAGGACGGCTGCGTCAACCTCACCGACACGCCCAAGCATCTGATCGTGCTGCCGGCGTAAGCCCGCTGCGCGGGCGCGCGCCAAAGAAACGCTTGACTTCCCATCCCGCAAATGCTACAATAAACTTGTCAAGACAGGGGTGCCCGGGCCGTCCGCCCGGGCTGAGAAGTAAACCCTTATACCTGATCCGGGTCATGCCGGCGTAGGGAGTCGAACCGCCAACATACCACCTTCAAGGATGGCTAAGGACGCGCCTTCGGCTGAATGCCCGAAAGGCGCATTCGTTTTGACCAAAATCATCCTGAGGAGGTTTTCTGAAATGGAAAACACAGTAAAGCCGCGTCCGCTTTCGCGGGTGCGGGCCATGGTGGAATGCGCGATGCTGATCGCGGCGTTCATGGTGCTTTCGCGCATCACGTTCATCCGGATGCCGCAGGGCGGCTCCCTGACCCCGGTGGCGGGGCTGCCGCTGCTGCTCATCGGCTACCGGCGGGGGCTGAAATGGGCTTGCATCTCGGCGGTTGCGGCGACCTTTCTTGAGATGCTGCTTGACGGCTTTTACGCGCCGCCTGCGGGCACGCTCTGGGCCTTTGTCCTGTGCCTGCTGCTTGACTATTTCCTTGCGCAGCTTTCGGTCGTGTCTGCGGCGGGGATCAACCGCTTGATTGGGCAGCGCAGCTTGGTGGCCGTCGGCATTTCGGTGCTGATATCGCAGCTGCTGCACTTCCTGTGCGTTTTTCTGTCGGGCTTCCTGCTTTGGGGCTCGTATGCGCCGGAGGGCATGGGGCCGGTCCGGTATTCTTTTTCCTACAATGCCAGCTACTGCATCCCGCAGAGCGTCTTAACCATGGTTGTTGCTGCTGCGCTGTTCCGCGCTGCGCCGCGCCTGTTCGCCCGCCAGCCCTGACCCGCGTCTCCGGCATTCCCGCATGGCAAAACGCCGCAGCTTTTGCGAGCTTGCGGCGTTTTTTTGTGCTTTTTTGTAACTGCTCTTGCCTGCGCGGCGGGCGGCGGGGCTCCGCCCCTGCACCCCGGTCCTGCGCGGACAGCGCCAGAGGGGCTTGGACGTTCGCTAAACCACATGCCACTGGCATGTGGTTTACGGCGCGCTCGAAAATCGCGCGCCGCCGCTCAAACTCACCGCCGCGCGCCCGGACGGGCGCATTTGATGGCGGCGGTTCGTCCCTCTGGACTCCCTTCCACCGCCTGCGGGCGGGGACGGAAGTCACGAACCGCTTTCCGATGCGGGCATCACGGCATGGGTGCGCAGGTAGGCCAGCCATTCTTGATAGCCTGTTACGTTTAAGTGCACCCCATCCCAACATTTTTCCGGCGGCAAGCCGCCGTTTGCGTCCGCGAAGGCTTCATGCACATTCACAAAGTAGGCCCCGCACTCCTCGCTCACCCGCTGTAGTGCTGTGTTCAGCTCCCGCACATGCCCGTTTGTCACGTGGTTCCGCTTGTCCGCCGCGCTCAGCTTGCTCTCGCACACCGGCAGCAGGGATTGTACGTAGATATCTGCCTGCGGCTGTAATGCCTGGAACTTTTCGACCATTTTCTGATAGGCCTGCGCGACCTTTTCTGTGCCATATCCGATTTCGTTGATGCCCAGCATGATATAGATCTTGCCGAACTGCTTCTCCCGGAACACCTGCTCGCGCCCGCCGTCCCAGACCTTGAACACATTCAGGCTGGTAACGCCCATGAACGTCCCTTGCTTGAGCCCCGAGAACTCCCCGAACCCATCGCACAGCGAATCGCCGATAAATACTGCGTCCGCGAAAAAGCTGTCGTCGGCCGCAGCGCCCGCCGGTACTGGTGCGCCGTAGTCATAGTCCGGGATCAGGACTTCCGCCCGCTGGCTCCGGTCGAGCAGCCGCACAACCGATACCGCCGCGTCGCACCGCCGCACGGCTGCCGTATCGCGGAACGTCCGGTCGCTGTACCCGGTCAGCAGCCCCGCGCCGAACGCCTGCCCGACCGCATCCCGGTAGGTCGCCGAAAGCGCCCGGTAATCCCGTAGCGCGCGCTCAATCCCCTCCGGCACGGCCAGCGTTTCCCCGCCGCACCGCGCCGCCGACGCGAGCAGCCATGCCGCCTCGCACCGTGCAAGCGGCTTTGCCAGCCGCGCCTGCGAGCAGTCGAAGCCCGCGAGCATGCCCGTTTCCTTCCCTGCAAGCAGGCATTGATCGGCGCTGCCGCTGTAGCGCGCCAGCACCTCCTCCGGCGCGGTGCAGCGCACAAGCAGTTCGATATATTCGCGCACAGTGACTGGCTCGTAGGGGGAAAACGCCCCCGTAACCTCAACTGCGCCGCGCGAAACCAGCTCCCGCAGCTGCGGCGCATACCAGCTGTCCGACGGTACGTCGGTGAACCAGCTTTGCTGCCCCGCGCTTCCTGTGGGGCGCGCTTCTGCCGCTGCTGCGCTGGTATCCGCCGTATGGGCGCTGCCCTGCGGATTCTGCGGCGCCGCCGCGTATGCCGCCGCGAAGCACAGCGCGCACGCAGGCAGCAGGCACAACCATTTTGCTTTCATGATCCCATCTCTCCTTGCATTTCCCCTGCCCGCCGTTAGGGCCTGCATTCGCGTGTCTGGCGGGTACGGGTTTTTCCTCATGTTCAAAAAATTTGCCGGTTCGCCCAGCCGTTCTTTGGAACGTATGCGCAGCCCGCAGGCCATGGCCGCGGCAGCGCCCTGCGCGGGCAGGCGTCTTTTCCCCATAAACGATACCCAAAAATCCGGCCGGTTAATCCAGCCATGCGGAATTTGTGTCCGTCAGCAGGCTGTCCACCCCGTACACAAACCCCAGCTCGGTAATCCCGAACCGCCCGATCAGCTCGGACACGCTCAGCCGGTAGAACCGCAGGTCAACCAGCACCACCTCCTGATAATCCGCCGCCAGGAAGGGCGCTAAGCAGTGCGCGTAGGAATCGCGCACCAGCAGCAGCTTCCCGCCCTGCGCGCCCGGGTTCTCAATGCGCACAAGCGGGTGGTTGCCGTCCAGGAACACCGTATACCAGTCGTCCGATGCAAGGTTTTCCGTGAAAAACACGCTTTCCGCAGATATGTCCTCCTTGTCGAAGTCCTGGATGGTGACGCGCAGCGGCTGGCCCGCGTCCCACAGTTCCAGCGTTTCCGGCCGTGCCAGCCAGTACCCCGACGAGGCCCACGCCGAGCCGCGGAACCCTTCGTAGGCCGTCACCGTGTACGCGCTGCGCGGCAGCGGCTCCCGCCCCTTTGCGCGGCAGAACGCGCTGTAGGCCGCGTAGCACCCTGCCGAGGTCAGATGGTGGTCGGTTTTGTAGTAAACCGGTTCCTCCCGCGCCGCGGACAGCGCTTCCCCGAGGGGCAGCACCTCCAGGTTGGCGCACACCTCCTGCGCAAGCGCGGCGCATTCCGCGTACCGGTAGGGCGCGTGCCGCGCGGGCAGCACTTCCGGCAGGATATCCCCGGCGGTCGGGATCAGGAACAGCGCCGCCGGGAGCCCAGCCTTTTCCGCGAACCGGTCAAACCGTTCCAGGTTGGTTTGCAGCTGCCCGGTGCCCGCCGTCTCGGGCGCGGCGATCAGGTAGCCGTCCTTGCAGTGGTAAACCGCGCGCGCGGTATTCCGCCCGGTGAACAGCTCCCAGTACGCGCCCACCCCGACGAAAAAATCCCGCCCGGGGAAGTGGTCGGACAGGTAGCCCTCGAGGGCCTCGCCCAGCTCCCCGCCCGCGAGGCTTTCCAGCGTAACCTCCGGGCGCTCCGCGAGATACCGCCGCTCCTTCGGGGAGTACCCCCGCGCGGGCATCAGGAAAAACAGCACCGGCATCAGGGCCGCTGCAAACAGCAGCGCAAGCGCCGGGAAACGCAGCTTTGGCATTGGGGTCGCCTCCTTTAAAAGCGGAAATACAGGAACGGGTTATAGCTGTCTCCGGCCAGCACGGCGGTACACAGCAGCAGCGCAAGGACGCTCAGCACGGCGGCAAGGGCGCGCGCCCCTCGCTGCGGGAGCCGGGAAAACAGCCGCTTCCCGGCGGGCAGGCTGGCAAACACCGCCGCCGCCAGCAGCGGCAGGTAAGCGCTCACCAGCGCGGTTTCCGCCGCCGTCGCCGCCGTCCAGCCGGTAAACATCGCGGCGAGGTAGGCGCGCAGGCGGGATAAGTCCTCGATTGCGAACAGCATCCAGCCGGTCACGGCGGCAAGCAGCGTCCAGGCATGTCCAACCGCTGCCGGGAGCCGTCCCAGCAGCCGCCCGAGGAACAGCTTTTCCAAAATGAGCAGCACCGCGTAATACAGCCCCCAGAGCACAAAATTCCAGCTTGCGCCGTGCCACAGCCCGGTCAGCGCCCAGACCACCGCGATATTCAGCAGCACGCGCGGCAGCGCCCTGCGGCTCCCGCCCAGCGGGATATACACATAATCGCGGAACCAGCTGGTCAGCGACATATGCCAGCGCCGCCAGAAGTCCGACACCGTCCGCGCGGTGTAGGGGTAGTTGAAATTCCCGCCGAAGCGGAAGCCGAACAGTTGCCCCAGCCCGCAGGCCATATCGGAGTAGCCGCTGAAATCGAAGTACAGCTGGAGGGAAAACGCGGCTGCCCCCACCCATGCCGCCGCCGCAGTGGGTGCGTCAGGGGCGGCGGAAAGGCGTTCCCACAGCGCGCCCAGCGGGTTTGCCAGCAGCACCTTCTTGGACAGGCCGATGAGGAACAGCTCAGCGCCGCAGCTGAACTTTTCCGCGCTCTCGCGGCGCGGGCTGGCCAGGTCGCGTTCCACATCGCGGTAGCGCACAATCGGCCCCGCGATCAATTGGGGGAACAGGGAAATATATGCGCCGAATGTGAGAACATTCCTCTGCGGCGGATGTTCCTCCCGGTAAACATCGATGAGGTAGCTTATCGACTGGAAGGTATAGAACGAAATCCCGATCGGCAGGGGGATGGAAACCTCCGGCAGCCCGGAAAACGCCGGGAACAGCCGGAGGGTATCAGCGAGAAAGCCCGCGTATTTGAAAATACCAAGCAGCAGCAGGTTGAGCAGCAGCGGCGCCGCCAGCGCCAGCCGCCGCGCCCGCGCCCCGCGGCAGCGCCCAATGCACAGCCCGCCCGCGTAATTGATCGCGATCGAAAGCAGCATCAGCAGGACAAAAGCCGGTTCGCCGAAGCCGTAAAAGACGAGGTTTGCGAGCAGCAGGAAGGCGGTGCGGCAGCGCGGCGGGAGCAGGTAATATCCCGCCAGCACGGCGGGCAGGAAAAAATACAGGAATACAAGGCTGGAAAAGAGCATATCTGTCCTCCGGCGCGGTCAGGAAAGGCTCGCGGCGAGGATTTCGCGCATTTTGGAGCCCTCCGGAGACAGGAGCATGGAGACAAAGTTGCCGTTTGTGTCCACGGTACACGCTTCCGCGAGGGCGTAGGTCTCCGCGTCGTAGGTTTTGTATTGGTTCAGCAGCTCATCCAGCCGGGCTTGCAGCAGGCCCGCAACGCGCGCAGCCGCGTCCTTGTCGACCGCTTCCACCAGGATCACCTCGCCGGGGAACACGCCAGACATGGTCGCGAAGCTGCCCGACTGGGCAAGATCGGCTTCCTGGATGCCGTACAGGTCGAGCATCCGGCTTGCGGTAATCTCCATGTAGTCGGAAATCCCGAGGTCGGACACGATTTTGCTGCGCACGTCGGCGAGGGAAACGCCGGCAGGCGCTTCCGGGTCGGCCTCGGCGGCGGCTTCCGCCAGGGCCGGTCCGGCAGGCGCGCCCTCCGGGTCGGCAGATGGCTGCTCAGGTGCCGCAGCGGGCGCGGCGGCCTGCTTGCCTTCCAGACCGTCTGCGGGCGCGCCCTCCGGGTCGGCGGCAGCGGGTGTGTCTACCGGCTTGTCCGGCAGTTCGTCCCCGTCGGCGGGCGCATCTGACGGCCTATCCGGCAAAGCACCGGTGTCCGCGGGAACGTCCGTCGGCCTGTCCGGCAAATCACCGGCATCAGCGGGCGCGTCCACCGCAGCCGCCGGAGGGACGCCCGCATCGGAGGCGGGGGCATCGTCCGCGCCGCCCCCGCAGGCGGTCAGCGCGGCAAGCAGGGCAAGCGCAAGAAAAAAACGGAATCTGTTTTTCATATAGCAATCTCCTAATATATTCAATATGCAAAGAATTTTGCCGTTTCGCCCAGCCGACCTTTTAGCTGGGCGAAACAGCACGCATTCACAGTCACGGCGCATCCATTCCCCGCCGCAGCGGAGAAAGGGATTCCAAAGGGACGAACCGCCGCCATCAAATGCGCCCGTCCGGGCGCGCGGCGGTGAGTTTGAGCGGCGGCGCGCGATTTTCGAGCGCGCCGTAAACTACATGCCAGTGGCATGTAGTTTAGCGAACGTCCTAGCCCCTTTGGCGCCGTCCGCGCAGGACCGGGTGCAGGGCAGAGCCCTGCTGTCCGCGCAGTACCGGGTGCAGGGCAGAGCCCTGCCGCCCGCCGCGCAGGCGAAAGACGCAGCTGCGGCAGCTCAAACCATCGGGACGTGGGTGCGCAGGTAATCCACCCACTGCGCCGTTGCACTGTGGGTCACGTGCAGCCCCATGCCGTCCTTGTCCGCGCAGGCATCCGGGCGCAGCGCGCCGTATTCGTCCGCGTAAACGCCCGCGATGTCCAGATAGTACCAGCCGTTCTGCTCGCAGAAAGCTTTCACCGAGGTGTTAAACGCCGTAATGTTCGCGTTGTTCAGCTTGCCGTCCGCGCGCTTGCTTGTGCTGATCATAGGGATAACCGACTGTACGTAAATCTGTGTGCCAGGGGCGGCAGACTGGATATTCTTCAGCAACTGCAAATAATCGGCGCTCACCCGGTCGACCCCATAGGAGATATCGTTCATGCCGAGCATGATATAGGCTTTTTTCGCGCCGCATTTCGCAACCGCGTCCTCAACCTTCATTTTCGTGCCCTGATAAGAGGGATGCACCGACTTCGCACCGACCGGCATCAGCGCGTTTTTAACGCCCAAGCTGGTCACTGTCAAAAACGTCGCGTTGCCCAGCCCTTTTTCCCCGCTATAGTACGGCAGCCAGGACGAAACCGAATCGCCGACAAACACCGCGTCATCAAACCACGAAGGGCTGACAGCGGGGCAGGCAGGGATTTCCGCACGGAACACCGGCGGCTCGGAGCTGATCGATACCCGTCGCTCGTCGGCCTGATAGCCGACCGAAAAGCCGATCGCGTCGCCAAGGTCGCGCAGCTTAAAGAAATTGTAGCCGCCGACCGCATAGGCCGAGACCGGCGCCGCTTTGCCGTCCACCGTCAGCTTCCACTGGGAGGGGACAGCCTCGGCCGCGCCGGCTTCCGGCGCGGCGGGCGCGCTGCCCGCGTCCTGGTAGGGCTCCCCGGTCGTGATATGGATTGTGCGCGTATCGGGATCTGAGGAAAGGGTAAACTGCACCGCGCTGCCGCGCAGCAGGGCGGCGAGGTCGCGGAGCATGAAATAATTTGAACTTTTGATATTGCAGGCGGAAATCTGTCGCGGCTGTCCGTCAACATAGATGCTTTCGCTTGAAATCGAAGCGCTGACCGGCGCCGCCGCGCTGGCAGGGGGCATTTGCGCCGCCGCCACAGCCAATGCCATCGCCGCAGAAAGGGCGCGTTTCCGAAATTCCATAAAAAAACCCATACCTTCCATAAAAAGAATGCGTCGGACCCCAAAAGCCCGCATCCGCAGGCCGCATGGCAGGCGGGAAGCACCGGCCCCAAAGCCCGTGCCCCCCGGCGCTGCCGCCAACGGTCCGACGAGAAAATTATACCATACCCCCGTTGGCAAGCGCAATACGGCAAATCGACAAATTCCGCGGCGGCCGGCAGCGGAAAAGATTTTGAAATCCTACTTTTCAAAAGCAGAAAGCTGTGATATAATACCTTAAACAACCAGAAAACCGCCGCGCCGCCGGGTCTCCCGGGCGGCAAAAATTTTGACAACAAGGAAGGGGACTTCTATGAAGGGACTCGTTTTGGCGGCTGGGAAAGGCTCCCGCCTTTATCCCATGACCCTGCCGGTCTGCAAGCCGCTGCTGCCAGTCTATGACAAGCCAATGATTTATTATCCGGTCTGCGTACTGATGCAGGCGGGCATCCGTGAGATCCTGGTGATTCTCCCGCCCGGCGAGGAAGGGCCCTTCGAGCGGCTGCTGGGCGACGGCTCGCAGTGGGGCGTGCATATTGAGTATGTGGTACAGTACAACCCGCGCGGGATTGCGGACGCGTTCGACATTGGCGCGCCGTTTATCGGGGATGACCCGGTCTGCCTGGTGCTGGGCGACAACATTTTCCACAGCTTGTCTTTTGAGCGCCAGCTGGTGCGTGCCGGGCGGCGGGTTGAGCGCGGGGAAACCGGCGCGACGGTATTCGGCTTTTATGTCGACGACCCCCGGGCCTTCGGCGTGATCGAGTTTGACGAAAACGGGAAGGCGATTTCGATTGAGGAAAAGCCGCGCAAGCCGCGTTCCAACTACATTGTGCCGGGGTTGTATTTTTACAGCAACGAGGTTGTGGAGATTGCGCGCCATCTGACCCCTTCTGCGCGCGGCGAGCTGGAAATCACGGATGTCAATCTGGAGTTCCTGCGCCGCGGGCGGCTCACGGTGGAAAAGCTGGACCGGGACTTCCTGTGGCTGGATGCGGGCACTGCTGACAACCTGCTGCACGCGGGGCAGGCTGTGCGCGACTCGCAGGAAATGACTGGGCGCTACATCGGCTGCCCGGAGGAAATCGCTTACAACCGGGGCTATATTGACGTTGCGCACGTCCATGCTACGGGCCGTCAGCTTTCGCAGACGCTATACGGCCAATATCTGCTCTGCCTTTGATCGCCTCCGCAGCGGGCGCCAAAGGGCTCTGCCCTTTGGAATCCCGCGCCTCCGCGGCGAGCGGCAGGGCTCTGCCCTGCACCCGGCGGGGCTCTGCCCCTGCACCCCGCGATTTTTTTGTAAAAAAATCGAGTAAAAACTTCATTTCGCCTGCGGGCGGGACGGGGACTCGCCCTACTGCCCTTGGATTCCTGACACCGAAGAAAGCTGGTGACAAGTCCTTATGACGCGTAAAACGATTTTCCTGATCCTGATCGCCTTGATTGCGCTGGTCGAATCCCTCCGCCGCTTCGCCGGGGACGTGCGCGTCCTGCAAAAGAAGTATCGCGGCTCCCCTTACGCGCCCGCCTATCTCCGCAAAACGGCAGTCCTCAACGCTGTACTATTCCTGTATCTCATTGTCAGCGCCGTTATCGAGTACCTCGACCCCGATTTCGCTTACACCCACAAACCCGCAACCCTCCTGCTCTGTGCGCTGGGCGGCGGGGCCTTATTTCTCCTGCTTCGCGAAAACCGGAAATTCATTGCCCGCCACGCTGAAACACAACAATCCTCCGGCCCGCAAAAGCCGATTTGAGCCCCGCAAAAAATTTGCTGAAAAATTTTGAAAAAACGCTTGACATTTACGGGGAAACTGCGTATAATAGTCAATGTCGCTGAACGAAAGAATCACGCGACTGTAAAGAGTGGATATGGCGGTATAGCTTAGTTGGCTAGAGCGTTCGGTTCATACCCGAAAGGTCATTGGTTCAAGTCCAATTACCGCTACCATCTTTCCGGCCCGTTGGTCAAGCGGCTAAGACACCGCCCTTTCACGGCGGTAACGCGGGTTCGATTCCCGCACGGGTCACCATTTGGAAGTTTAGCTCAGCTGGGAGAGCATCTGCCTTACAAGCAGAGGGTCAGCGGTTCGAGCCCGTTAACTTCCACCAAGCGGAAACCCCATCCAGACGGATGGGGTTTTTTACTGCCCGGAAAGCGGCTATACGCCCCCTTTCGCCCTTTTGCAAGGATTTTACAAGAAAATATTCAGGAACCCGCAAAACACTGCCCCTTTCCATCCGGTATAATCAGAATTGTCAACAATCCTGATTTTCCGACCTGTAAGGAGGCCCCGATGAATGATTTCCTGATTGACCTGTACGAATGTGCCGCCGTGCTTCTGCCCTTCGGGCTGCTGTGCCGGTACGCCCTGCGCACCGGGCGCGCCCCTGCCGTCCGCCATCGCCCGCTGCTGCCGCTGCTCGGGCTCTACCTCTTCGGCGTGTTCCATGTTACCGGCTCCGGCACGTTGTTTGACGCGCTGCGCTGGAAGCTCGAATTCCGCCCGGAGGAGATCAGCCTGCTGCCCTTCTCCGACCCCGATCTGAACACCGTTTTCTGTGTGTTGAATGTGTTGCTGTTTCTTCCCCTCGGCGTGCTGCTGCCCGCCCTCTGGGAGCGCTTCCGCAGCCCGTGGCACACCCTCGCCTACGGGAGCGGGCTGTCGCTCACAGTTGAGCTGAGCCAGCTGCTCAACCGCCGCCGCACCGACGTTGACGACCTGCTTCTGAACACCCTCGGGGCGCTGCTCGGGCTGCTGCTCTACCGGCTGTACTGCCGCATCCGCAGGCTGCCCGCCCCGGAACCCGGCCCACCTGCCGCCCTCGCACCGGCGCTGTACATCGCCGTGCCGTTCCTCTGCCGTTTCCTGCTCTACAACGAATGGGGGCTCGCCAAGCTGCTGTACGGCTTCTGACCGCCATCCCTTCCTCTCCAAGCGGCGCAGCAGCCGCCCCCGCCCCGCGCGCAGCGCGCATTCAAATTGCCGCAAAGCGGCAAAAAAATCCGACGACATGCGCGTCGGATTTTTTACCTTTCGCCGAAACGTAGTGTATCGCGCTTATGCGCGATGCATGGAGTGCAGGCACGAACCGGCGTGCAGGCTTGCCTGCATCGGCGGAATCAAATCTTCCTTATTCCCAATTCATCCAAAATCCGCAGATTTTGGATGAGACGCGCAGCGTCAGCGTAGTGTATCGCGCTGATGCGCGATGCATGAAGTGCAAGCGCGAACCGGCGTGCAGGCTTGCCTGCATCGGCGGAATCAAATCTTCCTCATTCCCAATTCATCCAAAATCCGCAGATTTTGGATGAGACGCGCAGCGTCAGCGTTGTGTATCGCGCTGATGCGCAATGCATGGAGTGCAAGCGCGAACCGGCGTGCAGGCTCGCCTGCATCGGCGGAATCAAATCTTCCTTATTCCCCCAATTCCCTGAAAATCCGCAGATTTTCAGGGAGCGCGTAGCGCAGTCATAGCAGGTTTTTCTTTTTGAGCAGATACCACGCCCCGCCGCACGCCAAGACCGCGATCAGCGTCGGCATAAACCAGAGGAAGTCAAACGGCAGGCCGTTTTGAATGTTCATGCCGTAAAAGCCAAATACAATATTCGGGATCGTCATGATAATCGTCAGCACCGTCAAGACCTTCATGATAATATTGAGGTTGTTCGATACTACCGAGGCATATGCGTCCATCGTCCCCGAAAGGATATTTGAGTAAATGCCCGCCATCTCAATCGCCTGCCGGATCTCGATCAGCGCATCTTCCAGAAGGTCGCGGTCGTCCTCATAAAGCTTCAAAATACGCCCGCGCAGTACCTTTTCCATCGTCACTTCGTTGCCCTTGAGCGACGCGGAAAAGTAGACCAGCGACTTCGACAGCCCCAGCAGTTGGATCAGCTCCTCGTTTTTGAGCGAATCGTACAGCCGCCGCTCAATGCGCGTAAAGTCGCGCTCAATCAGCCGCAGGTCCTTGAGGAACCGCCCCGCGACACGCAGCAGGATCTGGAACACAAACCGGGTGCGCAGCGCCGTATGCACATCCTTGACGTTGCCCTCGGCGATCGAGCGCAGCACGATCGTGTCCTCCAGGCACACCGTAATCACCGCCCCCGGCACAACCAGAATGCCCATCGGCACAGTCGCGAAAATCTGTGAACCGCTGTTCGTGTCGTCCTCGACCATCGGGGTATCGACGATCATCAGGATCTGGTCCTCTTCGATCTCCACGCGCGAGCTTTCCTCCGGGTCAAGCGCCGCACGGATAAAGTCCTCTTCCACATGGAGTGCCTGCGTCACCCCGCGCAGCTCCTCCGACGAAGGGCGCACCATGTTTACCCAGCAGCCCTCGCAGATCGCGGGGGTTGCTGTCACGCGCCCGCCCTCGGTCTTGTAATATTCAACCATTGCTTACCGCCTTTCTACAGCGGCGCGCACTGTGCGGCACCGCCGTTTTTCTGTAGGGATGTCCAACTTCGGCTCGGTTCAGGACTCACGGCGCTACCACCTCTCTTTCTGAAAAATCGTTTCCCGGCCAGCTGGCGGGAGGGCCTTCTGCGCGGCACAGGCATAGGATGCCGCCCGCAGCAGCTTGATAAACGTAAAATCCACCCGAAAACAGCCCCTTTTGAAAGTAAAGGGGCTGTTTTGTTGTGTTTAATTGACAGCGGAAACCGCTTTACTTGTCGAAAATCTTCATCAGCACGTTAAATGCGTCGTCATCCACACCGGTTTCGCCGGGCTCGGAGGAGCCGCCGCCCATGCCGCTTATGCCGCCGCGGTCAAACGGGGAAGCCGTGCTGCCCGCGCCTGCGGCAGAGCTGTAAAGCGGGCTTGCTTTACGTTTTTCCTCAACGGGGGGCTTAGCGGAATTGGGGGTACCCTCGAAGCCGGTTGCGATAACGACCACGCGGATTTCGTCTTCCAAGGTTTCGTCGATGGACGCGCCGAAGATAATGTGCGCGTCGGGGTGCGCGGACTGCTGCACCATTGATGCGGCGACCTCGACTTCGTCAAGGCCCACGTCGTCGGAACCGGCGATCGAGAGGATAACGCCCTTTGCGCGGTCGATGGAGGTTTCGAGCAGCGGGCTGGAAATCGCCATTTTGGCGGCTTCGGCGGCCTTGTCCTTACCGGCGGCCTTGCCTGTACCGATATGGGCATACCCGGCGTCGCGCATGACGGCGGAAACGTCGGCAAAGTCGAGGTTGATGAACCCGGGCACGGTGATCAGCTCAGAGATATCGGCGACGGCCTGCCGCAGCACGTTATCGGCGATCTCGAACGCGTTCTTGAAGGAGATTTTCTGCTCAGAAACGAATTTCAGGCGCTCGTTGGGGATGATGACCAGCGAGTCGACGTTGGCGTTCATTTCGTTGATGCCCTGGAGGGCCTGTTCGATGCGCTTGCGGCCTTCGAACTGGAAGGGGCGGGTAACAACGCCGATGGTGAGGATGCCCATATCGCGGGCGAGCTTGGCGACGACGGGGGCGCCGCCGGTGCCGGTGCCGCCGCCCATGCCGGCGGTGATGAATACCATATGTGCGCCTTCGAGGGCTTTGGTGATTGCTTCTTTGCTTTCCTCAGCGGCCTTGCGGCCGGTTTCGGGGTTGGAGCCTGCGCCTTGGCCCTTTGTGAGCTTTTCGCCGACCTGGATGGTGACGGCGGCTTCTGAGCGGGCGAGGGCCTGCTTATCTGTGTTGATTGCGACGAACTCAACGCCTTGCACGCCGCTTTGAACCATGCGGTTTACAGCATTGCCGCCGCCGCCACCGACACCGATGACTTTGATATTAACGACATTGTCGAAACCGCTTTCCATCTGAAATCCCATATTTGACGTCCTCCGTTTATGTTTTCGCTCCAATATCATACTTGAAGAATTGAATTTTGTCATGTAATGCCCGCCGCAGAAGGAGGGCAAACCCTGTCTTTATAATTTTAACGCCTTTTTACGCGTTTTGCAATACAAGAATACATATTTTGTGAAAAAAAATTGAAAAAAGCGGGAGTGAACCGAACCTTGCCGCTCGGGGCAGCTGGAAGCGCGTTTCTGCACCTGCCAACCGCCCCATCCCCCCGAAAAAACTGCCCAAACGCCAGAGGGCTCTGCCCTCTGGACTCCCGCGCCTGCGCGGCGGGCGGCGGGGCTCTGCCCCTGCACCCCGCGCCTGCGCGGCGAGCGGCGGGGCTCTGCCCC
>QXXE01000084.1 GCA_009911355.1 Clostridiaceae bacterium
TGCGCGGCGGGCGGCAGGGCGCTGCCCTGCACCCGCTGGGGCTTTGCCCCAGACCCCGAGATGCTGGCGCATCTCTGCCTCGCCTGCGGGCGGGACGGGGGATGTCAGGTTTTCCGCTCAAAACCCTGCCTATCTGCTTATTAGCGGGTTTTTAGTGGGATTATTGTTTTTTGACAGGCTGCGCTATTTCAGTTCTACGCCATATTTTTTGAACCAACGGTCAAGCTGGATGATATAGGCGAATATCTGCGGCGTGCGCATCAGCTGCCCATACCATGGTTCAGTCAGGCTTTCCGGCTGTTCCATCAGCGCTTCAACCGCTTCGTGATTGAATAGTCTTGATGCAATGGAATTGTCGTCCTTGAAAATCTGCCGCACATATGATGAGGTCAGCTGGGTATACAACGGATGGAAGGTCTTTGGATAAGGCGATTTTTTACGTTCCACAATTTCTGGCGGCAATTCTGCGGCAAATGCCTCCCGCACAATGCCTTTTTCCCGCCCGTGCAGCGCTTTCAGGTGCCACGGCATATTATAAGCGTATTCTACGATACGGTGGTCGCAGAAGGGCACCCGCACCTCCAAGCCCGAATACATACTCATCCGGTCTTTGCGGTCAAGCAGGCAGGCCATGAACCATTGCAGATTGAGCAGGAACATTTCGCGCATACGCGCGTCTTTCCTGGAATCGCCCGGCAGCTTTTCTGCAGCCCGGCAGGTGGAAAGGTAATGCTCGCGGACAAATTCCTCCGCATGGGTAACGGTCCCCGGCGCGAACAGGCTGAGCCGCAGCCCGACCGACCGCGACCATGGGAAGGTGTCTTCAAACAGGATTTCCTCGCGGTGGTACCACGGATAGCCGCCAAAGAGCTCGTCGGCACACTCGCCGGACTGCGCAACTGTAAAATCGCGCTTGACCTCGCGGCAGAACAGCAGCAGCGAGGAATCTACATCGGCCATACCAGGCAAGTCGCGCGCATCGGTCGCGGGAAGCAGGGCCGCGCAGAGCGCCCCGTTATCCAGCACGACCTCATGGTGATTCGTGCCGAGGAAATCGCGCATCTGATAAATATACTGATTGTCACTATTCGGCTGAAAAATACTTTTTGTAAAGTATTGCGCGTTGTCCTGATAGTCAACCGAATAGGTGTCGAGCACCCGCCCCTGTTTCCGGTACTCCTTCGCGGCGAGCATGGACAGGATGGACGAATCCAGCCCGCCGGAAAGGAAGGTACACAGCGGCACATCGGAAACCAGCTGACGGGCGGCGGCATCGGAAATCAGGTCGTGGGTGTGCTGGATGGTAGCGGCTTCGTCGTCCTCGTGCGCGCGGGCTTCCAGCCGCCAGTAGGCGCGTTCCTGCCAGCTGTCCGGCGTCAGGATGGCAAAATGCCCGGGCAGCAGTTCGCTGACGTTCTCAAACACGCCGCAGCCGGGCGGCCTTGCAGGGCCGAGGAGCAAGATGGTGCGAAGGCCGTCCTCGCCTAGCACCGGACGGACAAGGGGATGGCAAAGCAGCGCCTTGAGCTCGGAACCAAAGACGACGCCGTTTGGGGTACGGCTGTAAAACAGCGGCTTTACGCCGAGCCGGTCGCGGCAGAGGGTCAGCCGCCGTTCGCGCTGCTCCCAGATGGCAAACGCGTAAATACCGTTGAGCTTTTCAAATGCATCAACGCCCCATTCAAGAAAGGCGTGCAGTAAAACTTCGGTGTCCGAATGCCCCCGAAAAACATGCCCTTTGGCAAGCAGGGGCGCGCGGAGATCCTCTGTGTTATATAACTCTCCGTTATAAATCAGTATTATATCACCGTTCGGCGAAGCCATAGGCTGGACGCCGCCCTCGGGATCGACAACGATCAGGCGGCGGTGTACCAGACAGGCGTTGTCGTCGGCCCATTCGCCGCCAGCGTCCGGGCCGCGGGGGACAAGGGCGCGGGCCATTTTAGCGGCTGTGGCGGAGGCTTCTCGGGCACGGCTGTCATAGTCGACCCATCCGGCGATCCCACACATAAGCAATCAACTCCTTTTACCTTAAAGCTATGCACAGGCAAATGCGCTTAGAACGCGCCACACCTTCCGGGAAAACCGCAAACCTGTATCTGCGGCAGGAAAAGCGCGGCCCAAGCGCGAACCACAGATGGAAGCCGACGCCTGCTTTTTCAACAAAATCCATTGCCATTTCCCGTAAAATCATATATAATGTAGGATGAATATTGGAAAGCACAGGGGGGGAACATGATGCCAGCAATCATCTTTACGTATACTGTGACGGCATCGCTGGCGGTGCCCGTGTCTGATTTTGGCTATGCGGTGCGCATTCCTGCCGACACTTCCTGCCAGCGGCTGCTGCGGCAGCATGTCGCCGTTGAGCGGGGCGTGGTGCGCGGGGAAAAGCAGGACCCGCTCGGCAACCGCATCCTGACGGGGGCCTGCCGCGGCACCAGCGCGCGGTTTGCCTGCACGGTGCGGGGGAAAGCGCTGATTGACCCCTCGCGCCCCGAAACCGACGGGGACGGCCAATATACCGAAGCGACCGGGCGCACCCACGTCGGGGGGCTGCTGCGGGTGTTTTACCTGCACAATTCCGCAGTGGGCGACGCGCTCGACCGCGCGCGGCATTTTTGCCGGATGCTGCGCGGCGAAATCGCGCTGCGCACCTCATTCCCCGGAACCCGCACGGCAGAGGAAGCAATGGAGTGCGGCGCGGGCACATCCGAGGATCTTGCACATATCATCGCCGCGCTGTGCCGGCTGGACAATATCTCCGTGCGTTATGTCATGGGGCTTGGCCCACTCGGCCCAGCTGCCTGGGTAGAGGTCTGGAACGGCTGGAACTGGACGGCGATCGACCCGCTGACCGGGAACCTTTGCGGCGCATCTTATCTCAAAATCGCGCACGGGCGGGACGCAGACGACATTGCACTAGCTGCATTTTCCCAAGGCTGCGAACTGGAACACACCGAAATCTCAAGCAGCCTGTCAACACGTCCCTAAACCCACCATATTATTTCCACACCCCCCTCCCTTCGTACCAAACCCACACCAGAGCAGCAAAGACATTTCAAACGCAGGCGTAACCCGACCAGCCCGCTGTCATCATGGCGGGCTGGTCATTGAGCGCCCGCCCCAATAACAAACCCACCCCCCGTCCCGCCCGCAGGCGATACAGAGATGCGCCAGCATCTCGGGGTCTGGGGCAAAGCCCCAGCGGGTGCAGGGCAGCGCCCTGCCGCCCGCCGCGCAGGCGTGGGGCGCAGGGGCAAAGCCCCGCCGGGTGCAGGGCAGCGCCCTGCCGCCCGCCGCGCAGGCGTGGGGCGCAGGGGCAAAGCCCCGCCGGGTGCAGGGCAGAGCCCTGCCGCCCGCCGCGTAGGCGTGGGGCGCAGGGGCAAAGCCCCGCCGGGTGCAGGGCAGCGCCCTGCCGCCCGCCGCGCAGGCGTGGGGTGCAGGGGCAAAGCCCCGCCGGGTGTCCAGAGGGCAGAGCCCTCTGGTGTGAAATTGCTGAAAAGGATGATCGAATTGCTCCAAACCGTTGTTTCCGCCGCCCTGCCGGTGCACGAGCGGCTCACAATCCGCAAAAACCGCCTCGCCCCACCAACCGGCGATACCGTCGGCCTGCCCCGCCTGTGCGTCATTACCGGCACCCACGGCGACGAGCTGGAAGGGCAATATGTCTGCTACGAACTACAGCGCCGCATCCACGCCCAGCCCGAAGCCCTCACCGGCATCGTCGACATCTATCCCGCCACGAACCCGCTCGGCATGGACACCATCCGCCGCGGCATCCCCATGTTCGACCTCGACATGAACCGCATCTTCCCCGGCTCCGAAGACGGCCCCGCCGCCGAATACCTCGCCGCCCGCCTCATGGCCGACCTGCAAGGCGCCGCCTGCGCCGTCGATATCCACGCCTCGAACATCTTCCTGCGCGAAATCCCTCAGGTGCGCCTGGGCGAAAACAACGCCGGGCGGCTGCTCCCCCTCGCACGGCTGCTCAACACCGATTTCATATGGGTCCACGCCAGCGCTACCGTGCTCGAATCCACCCTCGCCTACTCTCTGAACGCAGCGGGCGTGCCCGCCCTCGCGGTCGAAATGGGCATCAGCCTGCGTCTGACCCCCGCCTACGGCGACCAGCTGACCGACGGCCTGTTCGCACTGATGGCACATCTTGGCATCTGGTCGGGCAAAACGCCGCCGGTGCGCACCCCCACGGAATCCACCGACGGCGAAGTCGCCCTCATCAGCGCCGAGCGTCCCGGGATGTTCATCCCCGCCGTCCCGCACGGCGCAGAGGTACAGCGCGGGCAGCTGATCGGCGAGATCGTAGACCCGCTGCGCGGCGAGGCCGTCCAGCGCGTCACCGCCCCCGGCAACGGCTGGCTGTTCACCCTGCGCGAGTACCCCGCCTGCTATGCGGGCAGCGTCCTTGCACGGATCCTTTTGGGAGGTGCGGTATTTTGACCCGTGAAGTCCTGTTTACCTTGAAAGCCCCCTACCGCGACCCGCTGGAGATTACCGGGTTCCGGTTCGGCAAGGGCGAAAAAGCCTGCTGTATCGTCGGCGCGGTGCGCGGCAACGAAATCCAGCAGCAATATGTGTGCTCCCAGCTGGTCCGCGCGCTGCGCTCGCTGGAAGGGCACGGGCAGATTGCCCAGGACAACGAAATTTTAGTCATCCCATCTGCCGGGGCGGGATATTCCATGAACACCGGGAACCGCTTCTGGGCGGTCGACCATACCGACATTAACCGTATGTTCCCCGGCTACGACGGCGGCGAGACCACGCAGCGCATTGCCGACGGCATTTTCCGGCATGTGCGCGACTATTCCTACGGCGTGCAGTTTGCGTCGTTTTACATGCCGGGCGATTTCGTGCCGCACGTGCGCATGATGGAGACGGGTTACCAGTCGACCAGCCTTGCGAACCTGTTCGGGCTGCCGTATGTGGTCATCCGCCCGCCGCGCCCGTATGATACGGCTACGCTTAATTACAACTGGCAGCTGTGGCACACAAACGCGTTTTCGGTCTATACGGCTGCGACCGATCAGATTGACGAGCCTTCGGCGCGGCAGGCGGTCGATTCGGTGCTGCGGTTTCTGAACCGTGTCGGCCTGGTGCGTTACCACTGCCACAACGGCTATATTGCTTCGGTCATCCGCGAGGACGAGCTGGTAAGCGTGCTGAGCCCGACGGGCGGGGTCTATCTTTCGCGGAAGGCCCCCGGCAGCGAGGTCACACGCGGGGAGACCCTTGCGGAGATCACTGACCCTTACACGGGCGAGAGCCTTGCGCGCATCCCTTCGCCTGCGGACGGCATTATTTTCTTTGCTTACCACCAGCCGCTTGTCATGGAGCACGCGGTTATTTACAAGATCATCAAGCACGCCCACGGCTACTGACACGGGCTGCGCCGGGGCTCTGCCCCCGGATCCCGGCCCTGCGCGGGCTGTGCCGGGGCTCTGCCCCTGGACCCCGGCCCTGCGCGGGCTGCGCCGGGGCTCTGCCCCGGACCCCGGCCCTACGCGGGCTGCGCCAGAGGGGCTAGCCCCTCTGGACTCCCGTTCGTCGCCTGCGGGCGGGACGGGGAGTGGGTTTGCGGTCTTCCATGCAAAAAACGATGTTTATTTTTTAGGGAGTTGTGAAATGGGGTTTGTCTATCAAAAAGCGGGCCTTGCCGATCTTGAGCTGCTGGTACAGACACGGCTTACCACGCTGCGCGCCGCCAACCTCCTCCCGGACAGCGCCGAACTCCGCGAAGTAGAGCGGCACTCCCGCGCGTATTACCGGCAGGCGCTCGAGAATGGGCTCCACACCGCGTATCTCGCCTTTGACGGCGCGGACTGCGTTGCCACCGGCGGCGCAAGCTATTTTCAGGTCATGCCCACCGTCCACAACCCCAGCGGCTGGAAAGCATACCTGATGAACCTATACACCGCCCCCGCGTACCGCAGGCGCGGGATTGCCCTGGAACTCCTCCGCCTGCTCGTTGCCGACGCGCATGCGCGGGGAATCCGGTCAATCTCTCTGGAAGCCACCGGCATGGGCAGGCCGCTGTATGAAGCCTTCGGTTTCGTCCCAATGGAGTACGAAATGGAACTCCCGGAGCGCTTTTTTGACCGGTATCGGCCGGAACCTGCGCCGGGCATCAGATAAATTTGTCGTTATAGCTTGCATTCTGCTGTGCCGGGACGATTTCCCGCCCTGCGGATGCCAGAAAGGGGACGGAAACCATGATCCGCCACGCGCAAGCGGCCGAACTGCCGCGTATCCTTGAAATTTACGCCTTTGCGCGCCGCTTTATGGCGGAAAACGGCAACTCCTCCCAATGGGCGGGCGGTTTCCCTCCTGAAATGCTGCTGCGGCAGGATATCGCACAGCGTCAGCTGTTCGCTGTGGAAAACGGCGGCTGCATCTGCGGGGTGTTCGCATTCATCATCGGCGAGGAACCAACCTACGCCCGGATTGAGGGCGGGGAATGGCTCTCCGACAGCCCTTACGGCACCATCCACCGCATTGCGGGCGACGGCTCGCGGCGCGGGCTGCTGTGTGAAGCTGTAGCGTTCTGCGAAAAGCAAATCGCCCATCTGCGGATTGACACCCACCCGGACAACCATATCATGCTGCATTTGATCGAAAAGAACGGGTTCCGGAAATGCGGTATGATCTCCGTGCGCGGCGGGGTACGCTGCGCTTATGAAAAGCTTGGAAAAGGAGTATAGCATGTCAAGACGTGAAGAAAGAAAGCCGCGGAAGCACCTGCTTTTGAAATTTGCGGCAGCGTGTATTGTGCTGTGCGGGATGTTCCTCTTTGGCATCCGGGTTGCAGGGCGCGAGAAAGCCCCCGAGATCACCAGCGACCTGCTTGGCGAGCAGCTGCGCATGGTGCAGGAGCTGGTTTCGGTCGAATACCATTATACCAACATGGGCAAATTCGAGAACCAGGTCGATTTTTACGGCTGGAAGGTGCCGTTTACAACCAAAAGCTTTCTGGTTTCCTATGACGGGGAAATCAAAGCGGGCGTTGACCTGAGCGGCGCAGTGGTCGAGGTGGACGGCGAAACCGTCAAGGTAACGCTCCCGGCTGCCGAAATCCTTTCGCATGAAATCCCTGAGGACAGCATCGAAGTTTTCGACGAAAGCCACAATATCTTTAACCCCATTAAGATCAAAGATTACACCGGCTTTACCCAATCGGAAAAGCTTGCCGTCGAGCAGCGCGCCGAGGAAAACGGCCTGCTGTCTGCGGCGGATGAAAAAGCGCGTGCAGCGGTCGAATCGCTTCTGACGCTGCTGCCGGGGATGGACGGGTATGCCTTGACGGTAAGTTCCGTCCCGCGCGGTTAAGCTGCTGCGCTTCCCATGATCAAACAGCAAAACCCTTCTGCCGGTTGCAGAAGGGTTCGCTTTTTTCCGGAACGCATATGTGGCTTCTGCCAAAAGGCGCATTGCAGCCAGAAGGGGCTGCTGGGGCGTGATGCAGCAGGCAGCAAGCCGGTTTCACTGCATCGACTGCGAATATGGGGTTTTCATAAAAATCTGCGCTATCGTTTATACAAAGTGCTGAAACGCAGGCATTCCCTTGACTTTGCGCCCGCGCGCAAGTATCATAAAAAAAGCAAAGGTTGAAATTTTGAAAGGCAGAGGTGGATTATGGCAAACAAAGTTAAAGACATCCTTTCGGTTTGTAAGGAAAAGAACATCCGCATGATCGATTTTAAGACCGTCGACCTGGCGGGGCGCTGGCATCACATCACCATCCCGGTGGAACGTTTCAGCGAGGAAACCTTGCAGTATGGCATTGGTTTCGACGGCTCCAACTTCGGCTATGCTGCAGTAGAAAAGAGCGATATGGTCTTTATCCCCGACGTTGGGACCGCTTATCTGGACCCCTTCACCGAGATCCCGACCCTTTCCATGACCGGCGATGTCATGACCATCGGCAAGGATGAAAACCTGCGGTTCGGGCAGTATGCGCGCAGCGTCACCCAGCGCGCTGAGGAATACATGCGCGAGACTGGCATTGCCGACAAGATGGTCGTCGGTCCTGAATTCGAATTCTATCTGTTTGACAGCGCGTCCTTTGAGGTATCCCCCAACCGTTCCTCCTTTGAGATCGACACCCAGCAGGCGGAGTGGAACACAAAGGAAAGCTTCGGCAACGGCTATCAGGTTGCGCACCATGCGGGCTACCATGCTGCGCTCCCGCAGGATATCACGTTTGACCTGCGCAACGAGATGTGCATGAAGATGGCCGACTGGGGCGTCAAGGTCAAGTATCACCACCATGAAGTCGGCGGGCCTGGGCAGCTGGAGATCGAGGTCGAGCCGGAGAGCCTGACCGAGATGGCCGACAAGACGATGGTCACCAAGTATATTATCAAGAATGTGGCGGTACAGGCGGGCAAAACCGCGACGCTGATGCCCAAGCCGATCCTCGGCGAAGCGGGCAACGGGATGCACGTACACATCTGGCTGTGGAAGGACGGCAAGCCGCTGTTCTTTGATGAAAACGGCTATTCCAGCTTGTCGGATACTGCGCTGTATTTCATTGGCGGGCTGCTCAAGCACGCGGCTTCTATTTGTGCGATCACGAACCCCTCGACCAACTCTTTCAAGCGGCTGGTGCCGGGCTTTGAGGCGCCGGTAACGATTGGCTATGCGACGGCGAACCGTTCTTCGGTCATCCGCATCCCGGCGTATGCGAAGACCCCGGCGCAGAAGCGTTTCGAGCTGCGCAACCCGGACGCGACCTGCAACCCGTATTACGCGTATGCGGCAATCCTGATGGCGGGGCTTGACGGCATTCAGAACAAGATCGACCCGCATGCGAACGGCTGGGGCCCGTATGATTTCAATCTGTTCAACCTTTCGGATGAGGACAAGAAGCGCATCCAGGGGTTGCCGACGTCGCTTGGCGAGGCGCTTGACGCGCTGGAGGCCGACCATGAATATTTGACGCGGGGCGGCGTATTCCCGGAGGAGCTGATTCAGAACTGGCTGAAGCTGAAGCGGGCGGAGAACCAGACGATTTCGCGCATTCCGACCCCGGCGGAATTCCAGTATTACTACACGCTGTAAGCGCCTTTCTGTGAATTCTTGCCCCTGCACCCCGGCCCTGCGCGGGCTGCGGCAGGGCTCTGCCCTGCACCCGGCGGGGCTTTGCCCCTGCACCCCACGCCTACGCGGCGAGCGGCGGGGCTTTGCCCCTGCACCCCACGCCTACGCGGCGAGCGGCGGGGCTTTGCCCCTGCACCCCACGCCTACGCGGCGAGCGGCAGGGCTCTGCCCTGCACCCGCTGGGGCTTACGCCCCAGACCCCGAGATGCTGACGCATCTCTGCCCGCCTGCGGGCGGGACGGGGGACAGGAACGGGTGCTTCTGCATCCGCAAAGCCATAGGGCAAAAAGCCCGGAATCAGTTACACCCCACTTGTTAGACATTTCTAACAAGTGGGGTGTTTTGTTTTATAATGCCGGGGTGATGCTGGGTGCAAGAAAACCATGCAGAGCTTCCGGCTCGGCTGCCCGGCCCGCCAGAACGGCGGCGGGCCGGGTGATTTACTGCACAGTATGCAGGAACGCCCCCTCAAGGGTCGACACAATGCCGCCATGACAGCGGGAGCCCCCGGCTCAGTAACCGAGTTCCTCGCCAACCAGCACGATTTCGGTATGCTTGACCCCATTCGACGGCGCAAGCAGCACCACCAGCGCACGGCAGATACGCTCCGGCGAACGGCAGTCATGGCATTTCCCGTCGGCGGCGCAGGGGGTATGCTTGCCCAGCCGTTGCGCGTTCCGCGGCGCGGCAATGTTCCGCGCGCGGCTGACTGCTGATGTAAGGTTGGGCGCAAGCTTGTTCACTCCGCACACGAAATATACGGCTTCCGAGCCATACATGGAAGCAGCGGCGCGATTGCAGTTGCCGTCGATATTGACCACCTCGCCGGTCAGCGCCAGCGCGTTCGCCGAGGTCAAAAACACCTCCGGCGCGGTGCTCGGCGCATCGCCGCGCCAATGCCACTGCACCTCGCCGCCCTCGCGCAGCGCGTCATACAGCCCAAGCCCTTCCAGCGTCATCGAGCCGCCAAAGCCCGCCTGCTTGCCGCGGCAAACGCCCTTCAGGTAGTCCACGGCTTCTTTTGCGGTCTGAAAATACGAAAACCCGAACCCGCGCCCGGTGAATGCGTCCGCAAGCGTCTCGGGCTGCACAAAATACCTGAGCAGCTGCGACGGATGGTCAATCAGCACCCCTGCGCCGTTTTTAACCAGCACCTCGCGGCTGCGGAACCCCCATGTAACGCCGGCGGAATCCAGCCCGGCGTTTTTCGCGGTCTGCATATCCACGCCGCTGTCTCCGATATATAGCGTGTCCGAAGCCTGCTCGCCCAGCGCTTCCAGCGCCTCCAGCACCGCCGTTGGGTCGGGCTTGCGCGGCACGCCTGGGCGCTCCCCGAGTGTCAGGCTGACAAGACCTGGGAAGAAGTGCGCGATCAGCCGTTTTGAGGCCGGGTCGTACTTGTTCGAGAGCACCGCGACCTTTATCCCCTGCTCTCGGAGCGCCCGCAGCAGCGCCGGGATGCCCTCGTAAGGCCGGGTCCGGTCGTGCAGGTGCTGCTCATAATGCGCGCGGAACACGGCAAGGCACTGGTCGGCCGCCGCGTCCCCCGCCCCTTCGGGCAGGCTGCGCAGGATCAGGTTGCGGATGCCGTTCCCCACCCGTTCGCGGGTCTGCTCCTCGGTGATCGGCGGGAGCCCCTGCGCCGCGAGCGCGGTATTGACCGCCCCGCACAGGTCGCCCAGCGTGTCCAGCAGCGTGCCGTCAAGGTCAAAAATGGCGGCAGAGTAGCGTTTCATGCGGTTTCCTCCTCCGTTTCAGGCGCAGCGGTTTCGGCTTCCAGCTCTGCCCGCTCGGCTTCGGTCAGCTGGTAGGGCTTGTACCGGCGGCTGGTCACTGTAATGCGGCGCAGGAAGGACGAGAGCTCGCTGTTCATGCCTTCCCGGCGCATCCGCCAGCGCCAGTTGCTCCCGCCGACCGTGGCGGGCTTGTTCATGCGCGCGTCCGCGCCGAGGTTCAGCACGTCCTGCATCTGCGTCATGGCGATCGACGCGGGGGACAGGAATACCGACTTGATCGCCGCCCACGCAAGCGGCTCTTTCCCATCCCAGCGGATATAATCGCGCGCAAAATCCGCGTCTGCGGGGCTGCAAAGGTCCATGATCTGCTCGCAGATGGTCTGGCTGTCGTGGGTCGAGGTGTAAACGATGGAATTTGGTACATAATTATGCGGCAGGTGGCAGTTGTCCTCCCAGGAGTTGAACCCGAAGATCATGACCCGCATCCCCGGGAAGCCCGATTCGTCGAGCAGCTTCCGCACGTCGTCCGTGATGATGCCGAGGTCCTCCGCGATGATGCGGTTTTCCCCGATTTCCGCTTCGATCGCGCGGAAGAATTTCATCCCGGGGCCCTTCTGCCATTTGCCCTTGACCGCGGTCTCTTCGCCCGCGTCGACCTCCCAGAAGGACTCGAACCCGCGGAAGTGGTCGAGGCGCACCACGTCGTAAAGCTCCAGGTTCTGCTTCATGCGCCAGATCCACCATTGATAGCCGTCCTTTTCGAGCGCTTTCCAGTCATAGACCGGGTTGCCCCACAGCTGGCCGGTCTCGGAGAAATAATCGGGCGGCACGCCTGCGACCTTTTTCTGTGAAAAGTCCTTTTTGAGTTTGAAGAACTGCGGGTTTTCCCAAACATCGGCCGAGTCAGGAGAGACATAGATCGGGATATCGCCGATGATCTGCACGCCGTTGCGATGGGCATAAGTACGCAGCGCGTGCCACTGCACCTGGAATTCATATTGCAAAAAGGTGCGGAAGGCGATTTCCTCCTTCAGCTCCTCCCGCGCGGCGGCAAGCGCCTTCGGTTTGCGGAGCAGCACATCCTCGTCCGGCCACTCCCAAAGCGCTGCGCCTTCATATTTTTCCTCGCGCAGCGACATGAAGAGGGTGAAACCGGGCAGCCATGCGGCTTCCTTCTCTGCATAAGCGTCGATCTTTTCCTGAAGCTCCGGGGACACCCGGGCAAACGCCTTGCGCAGCACGGGGTAGCGCAGCTCTTCCACCTTCTCAAAATCGACCATGTCCGGCGACCCATGCGGGTCGGCCTCGCGCGCTTCCTCCGGCGTGAGCAGCCCGTCCGCCACAAGGGTGTCGAGGTCGATCAGCAGCGGGTTGCCCGCCGCCGCCGAAAAGCACTGGTAGGGCGACGAGCCGAAGCCGGTGCGCCCGAGCGGCAGCACCTGCCAATAGCGCTGGCCCGCGTCGCGCAGGAAGTCGATAAAGGCGCGCGCGTCCGCGCCCAGTGAGCCGATCCCGTAAGGCGACGGCAAAGAGGTGACGTGCATCAGCACGCCGCTGGTACGTTCAAACATCATGGGTACTCCTTTATAGCTTTATCATCCGTATCGGGAAATCCGGTTTGCCGGCCGGTCCCGGGCGCTTTCCGCCATCCCCGGCCTATTTTATTATAGGACGGGAAATCCCAAAAGTCAATTTATTCGCAAAACTGTACAAAAAAATAGCCATCTTATACACAGGAAAGAAAATTCATAGGAAATTCGGACGATTTTATATTGCATTCCAATAGGATTCTCGATATAATATGGTAACACCTAAATTTTGAACAGCGCAGGGAGGCAGAACACAATGCGGATGCGCAAAAAGAAAAACCTGGGGCCGCGCCTTGCGCGCTGCGCGCCGGTGCTGGTATCCGACCCGCAGGCATACAGGGGCCGCTGGCGGGAGCTGTTCGGCAGCGACGCCCCGCTCCGCCTGGAAATCGGCTGCGGCAAAGGGCGCTTCGCGCTGGAAACCGCGCGGCGCGAGCCCGGCGTGAACCTCGTCGCGGTCGAACGCGAGGAGGGCGCGCTGGTCATGGCGGCCGAAAAGGCCATGGAGGCGCAGCTGCCCAACCTGCGGTTCCTTTCTTTCGACGCGGCGCAGCTGGGCGACGTCTTCGCCCCCGGCGAGGTCGACCTCATCTACCTGAACTTTTCCGACCCTTGGCCCCCCAACCGCCAGCGCAAGCGCCGGCTGACCTGGCGGGCGTTCCTCGCGGTATATGACAGCATCCTGTCGGAAGATGGCGCGCTCTTTTTCAAGACCGACAACCAGCGGCTGTTCGAGTGGTCGCTGGGGGAGATCTGCCAATATGGCTGGCTCCTGCAAAACATTTCGCTCGACCTCCATCAAAGCGGCCTTGACAATGTCATGACCGAGTACGAAGAGAAATTCTCCGCCCAGGGCAGCCGCATCTACCGGCTGGAAGCCCGCCGCAGGCTGGAAAAGAACCTGCTGAAATAAGAACCTGTATCCACGAGCCCAAATCAGCGTCTGGACGGCATCTGACGCGGCCATGCTGCGTCGCTTTTCCTTGAAATCCGTCAGGATTCCTGCGGGAAACCGCCTTCGCCTGGCCACGCCATCTGCCGCCCATCCACCACTTCAGCTTATGAATACAGGTTCTAACCGGCCTGGGCTGCGGGAGCGCCCGCGCCCCCGGAATACCACCGACCTCCAAGATCAGGGAACCGCACCCCGGAAGGGCCTGTTGTTCCGAGCGCGTCACGCGGAAAGGAAATTCATGAATCGTATTTTGACCGAGCGGCTCACACTCCGCACACTGACAACAGCCGACCTGGACGACTGCTTTATGGAATCGGCCAAGCCCAGCGCAGGCTGGAAGCCGCATGGCGCGGCAGAGGATACGCGCCACCTGCTGGAATCCGTTTATATCGGCAAGGAGAGCATCTGGGGCATCGTACTCAAGGAAAGCGGCCAGCTGGTCGGGTCGATCGGCCTGATGCGCGATTACAAACGGGAATACGACCGCGTCCGCTCCATCGGCTACGCGATCAATGAGGAATGCCGCGGGCGCGGTTATATGACAGAGGCCGTGCAGGCGGTGCTGCGGCACGGCTTTGAGCGCATGGGGCTCGAGCTGATCTCCGCGTATGCCTACCCGTGGAACGTGGGCAGCCGCCGGGTGCTGGAGAAGTGCGGCTTCCAATACGAGGGCACGCTGAAAAAAGCGGCCAAGCTGTACGACGGCAGCGTACACGACAACGACTGTTTCGCGATTACCCGCGAGGGCTGGCGCGCCGGGCATTGACCCCCGCGCGGCCCGCGCCCCTTCCCGGCATTGACGCCCGCGCTGCCCGCGCCCCTTCCTGGCAGGGCGGGGCGTCCGTCTCACGCGGAAAACGTTTGCGCTGCCCCGGCGCCACAAAACAAGCCATCTTTTCTTAAAAAATTGCCCAAAACATCACCAAAGCGTTTTGCCATTGTTTGACTTGCACAAAAAACGCACTGAAAATAAGTCGAAATGCCATAATGTATCGTCATTATGAATATGATATAATAGGTGTGTTGAGTGAAACTGTATAAATTTCAAGCATGGCCCGCCCTGCGGGCCGGACAAACGAAACGGAGGAATCCTCAGAAATGAAGAAGTATTGTTACCTGTTCACAGAAGGCAATGCGAACATGCGCGAGCTGCTCGGCGGCAAGGGCGCGAACCTCGCCGAAATGACCAACATCGGCATGCCCGTCCCCCAGGGCTTCACCATTACCACCGAAGCCTGTACCCAGTATTATGAGGACGGCCGCCAGATCAACGACGAGATCATGGCGCAGATCGTCGAGTACATCGCCAAGATCGAGGACATCAACGAGAAGAAGTTTGGCGACGCTGAGAACCCGCTGCTGGTTTCTGTCCGTTCGGGCGCGCGCGCTTCCATGCCCGGCATGATGGACACCATCCTGAACCTGGGCCTCAACGAGCAGGTAGTCGACACCATCGCGAAGAAGTCGGGCAACCCCCGCTGGGCGTGGGACTGCTACCGCCGTTTTATCCAGATGTATTCCGACGTTGTCATGGAAGTCGGCAAGAAGTATTTCGAGCAGCTAATCGACGCGATGAAGGAAAAGAAGGGCGTCAAGCTTGACGTCGACCTGACCGCCGACGACCTCAAGGAGCTCGCAACCCAGTTCAAGGCCGAATACAAGGCCAAGATCGGCTCCGATTTCCCCTCCGACCCGAAGGAACAGCTGATGGGCGCGATCAAGGCCGTTTTCCGTTCCTGGGACAACCCGCGCGCGAATGTTTACCGCCGCGACAATGATATCCCCTATTCCTGGGGCACCGCTGTCAACGTCCAGCCGATGGTCTTCGGCAACATGGGCGACAACTGCGGCACCGGCGTTGCCTTCACCCGCAACCCGTCGACCGGCGAAAAGGGCCTGTTCGGCGAATTCCTGACCAACGCCCAGGGCGAAGACGTTGTCGCGGGCGTGCGCACCCCGATGCCCATCAGCGAGATGAGCGAAAAGTTCCCGGCTGCGTTCAAGCAGTTTACCGACGTCTGCGCAAAGCTCGAGGATCATTACCGCGACATGCAGGACATGGAGTTTACCGTTGAAAACGAGAAGCTGTTCATGCTCCAGACCCGTAACGGCAAGCGCACCCCGGCGGCGGCGCTCAAGATCGCGTGCGACCTCGTAGACGAGGGCATGATTGATGAGAAGAAGGCCGTTGCGATGATCGAGCCCCGCTCCCTCGACGCGCTGCTCCACCCGCAGTTTGACCAGGCTGCGCTGAAGGCTGCCGAGCCGATCGGCAAGGCGCTCCCGGCTTCCCCCGGCGCTGCGGCCGGCAAGGTCGTATTCACGGCGGAAGATGCAACCGAATGGGCGGCGCGCGGCGAGAAGGTCGTGCTGGTACGCCTCGAGACCTCCCCGGAGGACATCGTCGGCATGAAGGCGGCGCAGGGCATCCTGACCGTCCGCGGCGGCATGACCTCCCATGCGGCGGTTGTCGCGCGCGGCATGGGCCGCTGCTGCGTCTCCGGCTGCTCGGCGATCGCGATGGACGAGGCGAACAAGGAATTCACCCTGTCCGGCAAGACCTACCACGAGGGCGACACCCTTTCCATCGACGGCTCCACCGGCAATATTTATGACGGTTTGATCCCGACCGTCGCGGCAACCATCGGCGGCGAGTTCGGCCGCGTCATGGCATGGGCCGACAAGTACCGCAAGCTCCAGGTGCGCACCAATGCCGACACCCCGGCGGACGCTGCGCAGGCGCGTTCCTTCGGCGCGGAGGGCATCGGCCTCTGCCGTACCGAGCATATGTTCTTTGACGCCGAGCGCATCCCGGCAATCCGTGAGATGATCTGCGCGGACACCGTTGAGCAGCGCGAAAAGGCGCTCGACGTGCTCGAGCCGATGCAGCAGAGCGACTTTGAGAAGATTTACGAAGCGATGGAAGGCTGCCCGGTCACCATCCGTTTCCTCGATCCCCCGCTCCACGAGTTCGTACCGACCGACGAGGCCGATATTGAGCTGCTTGCGAAGAACACCGGCAAAACCGTGCACCAGGTCAAGGATATCATCGCTTCCCTGCACGAGTTTAACCCGATGATGGGCCACCGCGGTTGCCGTCTGGCGGTCACCTACCCGGAAATCGCCCGTATGCAGACCAAGGCGGTCATCAAGGCTGCGCTGAACGTGCAGAAGGCGCATCCGGACTGGACGATGGTCCCCGAAATCATGATCCCGCTGGTCGGCGAGGTCAAGGAGCTTGCGTTCGTCAAGAAGGTTGTCACCGACACTGCCGACGCGATCATCAAGGAAGCCGGTTCCGATCTGCATTATAAGGTCGGCACCATGATTGAGATCCCGCGCGCAGCCCTGACCGCTGATGAGATCGCCAAGGAAGCTGAGTTCTTCTCCTTCGGCACCAACGACCTGACCCAGATGACCTTCGGCTTCTCGCGCGACGACGCAGGCAAGTTCCTTGATGCGTACTACGACCGCAAGATTTACGAGAACGACCCGTTTGCCAAGCTCGACCAGACCGGCGTTGGCAAGCTGGTTAAGATGGCTGCCGAGATGGGCCGCGAGACCCGCCCGGATATCAAGCTTGGCATCTGCGGCGAGCACGGCGGCGACCCGTCTACCATCGAGTTCTGCCATAAGGTCGGCCTGACCTATGTGTCCTGCTCGCCCTTCCGCGTGCCGATCGCCCGCCTGTCCGCTGCACAGGCTGCGATCACGAACGGCTAAAGCGCTTTGCGGCTTGTGTCGTAGGGCAATGTGATTTATCCTGTGCAGGGCAATAACACTTAGCCTACGCCATAGAAAAATAAGACCTTGCATCTCACGATGCAGGGTCTTATTTTTGTCCTTCGGACTATCCTTTCCCTGCCTAATACAAGGATTTTAGGAACATTCTGCGGTATATCACCATGGAGTAGGGGCTACCCGGGCCTTGGCCCGGCAGAATAAACGACTTTGCCCCTAACAGAATAAATCACATTGCCCTACGACATGGTGATATTCCCAGATCAGATTTTTGGGGAAATGGCAACAGGCTTGAAATGATGTTGTACCATTTTAGTTGACACCTCATACGCAAGGATTTGATGTATAATCAAAGAGAATTAAGGAGGCAACT
>QXXE01000085.1 GCA_009911355.1 Clostridiaceae bacterium
CGGTTATTCTGTTTTGGGCGCGGGGGCGGGGGTGGGGGTGGGGGTGGGGTTTTCCTGGGGGGGCGATTCTTGGAGTACCAGGCTGCCGTCCCGCTCGTCGAGCGTGACCGCGCGGCCTTTGTGGATATCGCCCTTGAGGAAGGATTCGGCAACGAGGTCTTCCACCTGCGACTGGATCGCCCTGCGCAGCGGGCGCGCGCCGTATACGGGGTCGAACCCGGCTTTTGCGAGGTGCGCCTTTGCCGCGTCGGTCCAGTGCAGGCCGACTTCCATTTCTTCCATGCGCGCCGCGACGTTTTTCAGCATCCCTTCCGCGATCTCGGCGATTTCGTCCTCGTTCAAACGGTTGAAGACGATGATATCGTCCACGCGGTTGAGGAATTCGGGGCGGAACACGTTTTTCAGTTCGCTCGTGACCTCTTCTTTGATCTTTTCGAAGGTCTGCTCTGCGCCGTCGCTGCCGCCGAAGCCCAGCGTCTTGCGCGCCTTGCCGGTGATCTTCTGCGCGCCAATGTTCGAGGTCATGATAATGACGGTGTTTTTAAAGTCCACCTTCCGGCCCTGGTTGTCGGTCAGAATGCCGTCCTCGAGGATTTGCAGAAGGATGTTGAACACATCGGGGTGGGCCTTCTCGATTTCGTCGAACAGGACGACCGAATACGGGTGGCGGCGCACCTTTTCGGACAGCTGGCCGCCCTCATCGTAGCCGACATAGCCGGGGGGCGAGCCGATCAGCTTCGATACGCTGTGTTTTTCCATATATTCGGACATATCGACGCGGATCATGGCGTTTTCGTCGCCAAACAGCGCTTCCGCAAGGGTTTTGCACAGTTCGGTTTTGCCTACGCCGGTGGGGCCGAGGAAGATAAAGGAGCCGATCGGGCGCTTGGGGTCGCGCAGGCCGACGCGCCCGCGGCGGATGGCCTTCGCGACTGCGGTGACCGCTTCGTCCTGGCCGATTACCCGCGCGTGCAGAGTGCCCTCCAGCCGCAGCAGCCGTTCGCCCTCGTCCTCGGTCAGCCGCGCCGCCGGGATGCCCGTCCAGCCTGCAATCACCGCCGCAATGTCGTCGTCGGTGACCTCGCCGGTCAGCTTGGACTGTGCTTCCTGCCATTCCTTGCGCAGCTTGTCGATCTCCGCCTTTTTCGCGTTTTCCTCGTCGCGCAGCTTGGCGGCGTTTTCGTAATCCTGGTTTTTAACGGCTTCCTCCTTGCGGGCGGCAAGGGTTTTCAGCGCGTCCTCGAGCTGTTTCACGTCAAGCGGCGCGGTCTGGCTTTGCAGGCGCACCCGCGAGCAGGCTTCGTCGATGAGGTCGATTGCCTTATCGGGCAGCTGCCGCCCGGAGACATAGCGCACGGACAGCTTGACCGCCGTCTCAATGGCTTCGTCGGAAATGTGGATGCGGTGGTGGGCTTCGTAGCGGTCGCGCAGGCCCTGCAAAATTTTCACCGCGTCCTCAGGGCTGGGCTCGCCGACCATGACCGGCTGGAAGCGGCGTTCGAGTGCGGAATCCTTTTCGATGTGCTTGCGGTACTCGTCGAGCGTGGTTGCGCCGATCACCTGGATATCGCCGCGCGCGAGGGCGGGCTTCAGGATATTCGCTGCGTCGACCGCGCCCTCGGCTGCGCCCGCGCCGACGATCATATGCAGCTCGTCGATGAACAGCACAACGTCCTTCGCCTTTTGCAGCTCTTCGAGCACGCCTTTGATGCGTTCCTCGAACTCGCCGCGGTACTTGGTGCCTGCGATCATGCCGGTCAGGTCGAGCGCAACGAGGCGCTTTCCCTTGAGGTTTTCGGGCACGTCTCCGGCTGCGATCTTTTGCGCGAGCCCTTCGGCAACGGCGGTCTTGCCAACGCCGGGGTCGCCGACGAGGGCGGGGTTGTTCTTGGTACGGCGGCTCAGAATCTGGATGACGCGCTGGATCTCCTCCGAACGGCCGATCACGGGATCGAGCTGCCCCTTTTTGGCGGCGGCGGTTAAATCCTTGCCGAACTGCTCCAGCGCCTTGCCCAGCTTGCCGCTGCGGCGGGCGCCCCCGCCTGCGGTCTGCACATCGTCCTCGGGGGCGGGCGCAGCGCCGACGGCTTCGGTCAGGGCTTCAAAAACCTTTTGGGGTTCCGCGCCCAGCTTTTCCATGATGGCGAGGGCGACATTCTGGCCCTCGCGGAGCAGGCCGTAGAGCAGGTGCTCGGTGCCGACATAGCCGTTGCCCATCTGGGCGGCTGACGCGAACGCCAGCTCGATAATGCGCTTGGTACGCGGGGTCATGCCCTGGGGGGCGTTGGGGTCTGGGGTACCGCGGCCCGCGACCTCCTCGATGGCCTTTTCGACCTTTTCTTCGGTCAGGCCGCATTCGTCAAGCACGCGGGCGGCGACGCCGCCGGACTCCTTGACCAGCCCTGCAAGGACGTGTTCGGAGCCAATATAGCTGTGCCCGAACGCCCCAGCGGTCTCCTGGGCGAGCTCAAGGACATGCTCGGCGCGTTGTGTAAAACGGTTCTGGTTAAACATCTATCATAACCTCCTTCGCGGTTGTTGTCCTTCGCGGACGGCGCCAGGGGGCTTCCCGCCCCCTGGACCCCCGGTCCTGCGCGGACAGCGGCAGGGCTCTGCCCTGCACCCGCAATTTTTTCGAGAAAAAATTGAGTAAAAGCTTTTTCACGCCTGCGGGCGGGATCGGCGGCGCGGCGCAGCCCCACGCCCCGCCCGCAGGCGGCGAAAGGGATTCCAGCCCGTAGGCCGCTATCCCGATTCCCGCGCTGTGCGCGGTTTTCATGCGTGCAGGGACTCGTCCCTTTGGCGGGTCCAGCGCCGGGCGCTGGACGGCGTTCGCAAGGGGCGAACCCCCGGTCAGCCGAGCACTTCGAGCTCCGCGGTGAGCGCCCGCAGGAAGGACGCGCGTTTGACGTCGCGCTCCCCCGCGGTCCCCCCCAGCAGCACCGGCCGCACCGCCTGCTGCGCCGCCATTAAATCCTGCGCCGGGAGCCCCCGCAGATAGCCCATCTGCAAGCCAATCAGCGCATACGAAATGCAGTCCAGCGCCTCCGCCGTGTCGATGCGCCGCGCCGACTTGAGCACCGCCGCCGCCCGGCATACCCGGTCGGACAGGCTGATCTCGTCACGCGTGCGCACCTGCTCGCGCGCCTTCTTCTCCGCTTCGATCACTCCGGTCGCCGCTTCGACCAGCCGGTCGATAATCGCGTCCTCTGACAGCCCCAGCGTAATCTGGTTGGACAGCTGGTAAAATGCGCCCGTCGCTTCCGAGCCCTCGCCATACGCGCCGCGCACCGTGAAGCCCTGACGGCCCGCCCAGCTCATCATCTGCGGCAGCCCGCCGCTCGCCGCCAGCACCGGCAGATGCAGCATCACCGACGCGCGCAGCCCGGTGCCCAGATTGCTCGGGCACGCCGTCAAATAGCCCAGGCGGTCATCATAATCCATCGGGATCTGGCTCTCCAGCAGCGCCGCCAGCCGGCGCGCCGTCTCCATGCACTCGCGTGGGCAAAGCCCCGTGCCGAGCACCTGCAGCCGGATATGGTCTTCCTCGCCGACCATGACCGCCGCGCCGCCGTCCTTCGACGCGATCAGGAAGCCGCCGCCGCGCGCAAGGTCGGGCGAAATCAAATGCTTCTCCACCAGCGCGGCCGCCTCGCGGCTGCCCGCCCGTACCTCGGTCATCGTAAATTCCGACGCGATCGCGGGCGCCGACTGGACCGCCGCCCAGACCTTTTCCGCAATCTCCCTGTACTCGCCAAGCCCCAGCCCACGGTAAGTATACCCGCGGACATTGCGCGCCAAACGTACCCGCGTGGTCGCCGCAAGATCGTTAAAGCCGCCTTTCTGTGTGAATGTGCTCATTGCTCCCCCTCCAATCTGCGGATCTCGTCGCGCAGCCGCGCGGCCTCCTCATACGCTTCCGACGCAATCGCCGCGTCCAGCTTGGTCCGCAGCGCCGCAACCGGGTCAACCCTTTCCTGCTCCTGCTGCGGGGCCGCGCCAACATGCGCCGCCGAGCCGTGCAGCTTCTGAATATAAGGCGTCAAAATATCCGAAAAATTCCGATAACAGTCGGCGCAGCCCGCCCGCGCAGTCCGCCGCAGCTCGCTCTCGGTCATGCCGCAGGTGCGGCAGCGCCGCCCGCCGCCAAGCCCCGGCTGCAACACCGCGCCGTCGCCCCAAAACGACTGGAGCACCGGCGAAAAGCCCAGCCCGCCAAACCCGCCGGTCAGCTTTTGCGCACAAGCCGAGCACAAGTGCATCTCGCTGACCTGCCCGTTCACATTCTGCTTATAATAAGTCGTAGCCTCGTTCACACCACAATGCTGGCATAACATAATCAAAATCGCTCCTTCCAAAATCATCAATTTCCCATATCGGGCCATCCATCGCTTAAACCGCTGCGCCGTACCACCCACCGTCCCGCCCGCAGGCGTGGAAGGGGGTCCAGGGGGGCGCGTCCCCCTGGTGCCCGCCGCAGAGGCGCGGGATTCCAAAGGGCAGCGCCCTTTGGCGCCGCCTGCGGAGGGCATCCCTAGTACTCCATCCGGCCAGAAATCGAACTCGTTCTTGGGCTGGATTTCCGCATGGCTACGTTATCGTCCTTGACGGGCGTCAGCCCGTCTGCGTCCTCTGCCTTGCCCTGCGAAAATCCCGCTCCAAGCCCAAGTCCGCTTTCTGACTGGATAGAGCACTAGCTCGCAATCCCCATGATTGCGCAGCGGTAAACCGACGCGCGCACGCAGTCCCGGTACTCCGCAGCAAGCTCCCCCAGCGCGCCGTCCGAACACGCCGCCATCAGCAGCTGCCCCTCCCGCGCCGTCAGCAGCCCCGCCGACACCAGCGCCCGCGTCAGCCGCGCCGCGTCCTTCTGGCTGAGCCGCCCGCCTACCGCGCGCCCCGCATCCAGCAGCATCCGCTGCTTGTCGTCCATCACGCGCACAATCCGGATAAACCCGCCGCCGCCGCGCCTGCTCTCCACCAAATAACCGTTCTCCGCCGAGAACCGTGTCTCAATCACATAATTGATCTGGCTCGGCACGCAGGAAAACCGGTCCGCAAGGGTCTTGCGCGACAGCTCCGCCACGCCGCCCCCGTCCGTGAGCATCTCCGCAATGCTCTCCGCAATCAAATCGCTCAGCTTCATGCCTGCGCCTCCTTCCCTGACTTTCCCTGACCTTTGATCCTATTATACCACACCCCCGCCATTATGCAAGCCTTTTTTCTGACCATTCCTGACCAATCAACGCCCCTCACGCCGCAAAATCTCCCGTATCCTATTATATCCTCATCCGCACGCGAAATTTCTCGTTTTTCTGCATTTCTGACTTTTCTGCCAAAATGGCAACGGCTGGGCCGAACGGCAAAAAGTTAGCACACCCTAACATTTGCAAAAACACTTGTAATTTCGCCGGTCAGCTGGTACAATATGAGTTGAAAATACAACAGGAGGTGCTACTCATGGCACATGTAATTAGCTCCGCTTGCATCAGCTGCGGTTCTTGCGAGTCCGAGTGCCCGGTAGGCGCGATCTCTCAGGGTGATTCCCAGTACGAGATCAACCCGGACGTCTGTGTAGACTGCGGCGCTTGCGCTGGCGGCTGCCCCGTAGGTGCGATTTCCCAGGGCTAAGGGTACGTAAAAAAAGGCTTGCTGACAGGCGGGCCTTTTTTTATTGCCTGCCGCCGCGCCGCGCAGGCGGTGCATCCCCCTTGCAAGAAGCGGGAAAATCTGCTATAATCAAAAACATCAGAAAGAAGGATGTGGGAGGGCCGCGGCAGGAACCGGAACCCACCGGCTGCACCGCCCGCCGCCCCGGCCAGGCCCAGAAACGGCCCCAATAGACGGGAAGGAGCCTTTATGAAGAAACTTCTGTGCGCAGCCGCAGTGCTGTGCACCCTTCTGCTGCTTTTTGCAGCCAGCAACTGCTATGCAAGCTTCGCCACCGAGCAGATTTACCGCGAGAGCGCAAGCCACCTGAACGAGATCTACACCCAGATCAACAATGCTTTCCGCTCCACGATCAGCAAAAATTACCGCTTGCTGCACGGCTGGCGGCACTACATTGCCCGCACGGCGCAAACCGACGCTGAAGCGTTTGACAGCTTCATCGAGGAGGCC
>QXXE01000086.1 GCA_009911355.1 Clostridiaceae bacterium
CCGTCTCGACTTTGGCGAGGACCTCGACCGGCTGGCAGGCCAGCATGAGGATATTGTCGCCGACGTTGAGGCTCCCACTGCGCAGCGGCTGACTGTATTCGCCGTCCCCTGCGACCCCGGGGTGTACCGCGGCTTCCGCTACAGCGCCATCGGCATCAGCTTTGACCCTGCCGGGATGACCAAAGCGCTCAGCATTGAAGCCTTTTCCGGCGCGAGCGTGTGTTATGTGACCTATCCGGACGGGCGCATCTTGTTTTCATCGGCTGCGGACGCGCAGCCGGGCAATTTCCTCACGCACCTGCATGATGAAGGGGAGTTTCACCGCGAGGGCAGCTGGGAGGACGTGGAGCGCGACTGGCATGACGGGCGCGCGCGGATGCTCCTGTGCAAAACCGGCGGCGTGGAGCAATACCTGTGCTATCAGCCGGTCGGCTTCGGCGGCTGGATGCTGGTGAGCATGACCCCGGTGGCGGTGGTCAATGCCAGCATGGACCGGTTTATGCTGGCAACCTTTGCCGTGCTGGCGGGGCTGTTCGGGCTGATCGCGCTGGGCGTTGTCGCGCTAGTGATCCTCGGCGGGCGCAGGCGCATGGACGCGAAAAACAGCGAGATCCGCTCCCGCGAGGCGCTGTTCGACCTGCTCACCGAGAATACCGACGATATTTTCATCCTGTTTTCGCCTGTGGATTTTACGGCGGGCTATGTCAGCCCCAACCTCAGGCGGGTGCTGGGCTTTGAGGAAAGCGAAGTGCGGCAGGACGTGCGGCGGCTGGTGTTCGAGGATGGGGAAAACGTATTTGTCACCGACCGCGACCCCTTCCCGGCGGATGGGCTGTCGGCGATCCCGCAGGGGGGCATCTGGTCGGGCGAGCTTGATGTGCTGCATGTCCGGACCTACGAGCTGCGCCGGTTCAAGAAGCTGCTGCGGCGCTGCAATTTCGAGGGGAAGGAACAGTTTATCCTGATGCTGTCCGACCGCACGAAGGAGCGGCAGATGTATGAAACGCTCGGGGAAGCGCTGCACACAGCGAAGGCGGCGAACGAGGCAAAGAGCAACTTCCTTGCGAACATGTCGCATGATATCCGCACGCCGATGAACGCGGTAGTCGGGTTTTCGGTGTTGCTGGGGCGCGACGCGGAGGACCCGGAGAAGGTGCGCGAGTACACGCGCAAGATCGCGGCGTCGAGCCAGCACCTGCTGGGGCTGATCAATGATATTCTGGACATGAGCAAGATCGAGAGCGGGAAAACGTCGCTCAACATGTCGCAGTTCAGCCTGCCGGGGCTGATCGACGAGTTATACACGATGATGCTCCCGCAGGCGCGGGCGAAGAATCAGGAATTTGACCTGTACACCAAGGGCGCGCTGCCCGACCTGCTGTTGGGTGACAAGCTGCGGCTGAGCCAGGTGCTAATTAACCTGCTGTCAAACGCGGTCAAGTATACGCAGGACGGCGGGCATATTTCGCTGACGGTCGAGTCGCTGGGGCAGAACCCGCCGAACCATGAGCATCTGCGCTTTATTGTGGCGGACAACGGCTATGGCATGAGCGAGGGCTTCATGACCACAATTTTCGATCCGTTCGCGCGGGAGGTGACGGACGCCACGCGCGGGATCCAGGGTACGGGGCTGGGCATGGCGATCACGAAGAACATCATCGACCTGATGGGCGGGACGGTCACGGTGGAAAGCGAGCCGGGCGTGGGCAGCACGTTCACGGTAGAGGTCGAGATGGCGGCTGCGGGTTCGCAGCATGACGACGGGTTCTGGCAGCGGCATGGGCTTTTGCGCCTGCTGGTGGCGGATGATGAGGATCAGATCTGTGAAAACATCGTAGGCGCGATGGCGGGCACGGGAGTTGAAATCTGCTGTGTGCAGAGCGGGCAGGAGGCTGTCCAGCAGGCGGCAGAAGCGCAGGCGGCGGGGCAGGGATTTGACCTGGTGCTGATTGACTGGCGGATGCCGGGGATGGACGGGCTGGAAGCGGCGCGGCGTATCCGGGGGCAGGCGGCGGGCAAGGCGCCGCTGATCGTGCTGACTTCGTACGATTTGGAGGAGGCGCGGGAAGCGGCACGTGGCGGGGAGGTTGATTTGTTCCTTCCGAAGCCATTTTTCCTGTCAAATTTCCGGCGGGCGGCGTCGCAGCTGCTTGACGGGGGCGCAGAAGAGGCGGAATCCATCCCGGAAGGCGGCGAGACGCTGTTCAGGGGGCTGAAGGTGCTTGCGGCGGAGGACAACGAGCTGAACGCAGAAATCCTGGTCGAATTACTCGACGTGGAGGGGATTTCGTGCGAGGTTGTACACAACGGGCAGGAAGCGGTAGATCGGTTCCTGCGCATGAAGCCGGGCGAGTTTGATATGATATTCATGGATGTGCAGATGCCGGTCTTGGACGGTTATGAAGCGACGCGGGCGATCCGGACGAGCGGCCACCCGTTGGCGGCCAAAATCCCGATCATCGCTATGACTGCAAATGCGTTCGAGGAGGATGTGCAGGCGGCGTTATCGGCGGGGATGGACGCGCATACGGCGAAGCCGATTGACCTCGAGAAGCTGAAAGCGACGATCGCGACGCTGCACCCGCGCGGCTAGGGCAACGCCAAAGGGCTCTGCCCTCTGGACTCCCGCGCCTGTGCGGCGGGCACCGGGGCTCTGCCCCTGAACCCCGCGCCTATGCGGCGGGCACCGGGGCTCTGCCCCTGGACCCCGCGCCTGTGCGGCGAGCACCGGGGCTCTGCCCCTGGACCCCGCGCCTATGCGGCGGGCACCAAAGGGGCTAGCCCCTTTGGAATCCCTTTTTCCGCTGCGGCGGGGATGGGGCGTGCCTAGCCGTTTCATCTCCGCGCATCAGCCCGCCAGAACGACGGCGGGCTGATGCGGTTTACTGAAATGTTTATTGTTTTTTTGCTCAGCTTGAAGAAAAATAACGAAACAGCCAATCCCCTTTGGGATTGGCTGTTTCTTCTTTCTGTATGGATTTGTAGAAATAAATCATTTTTATGTATATACGCGTCCCAAAAATCCTGCCAATAGAGATTCTTTTGACAAGATAAACGGCTATGCATGCCAGAACGGCGCAGCAATTTCCCGCCGCAGCGGTGAACGGGTTTCCAAAGGGGCTAGCCCCTTTGGCGCTGTCCGCGTAGGACCGCTGTCCGCGTAGGACCGCTGTCCGCGCAGGACCGTTGCCCGCAGCCGGGCGCAAACAGTTAGCGCGGGTTGTTTTTCAGCTGGATCGAATAGACCGCTTCCTGAATCGCCGCGTCCTCGTCGCTGCACAAGTCAACGAATTTCGACGCGTACAGGCACCCTACCCCGCCGTCAGACGGCAGCGGGCGCAGGATATGTGCCGATACAATCAACGGATGCTTCATCGGGGCTACCACCACCTGCACGATCTCGCCCGGCTCCAACGGCTGCGTTGTATGGAACGCAATCCCGCCGCAGCTTAAATCCTTGCTGACCAGCGTGCGCTGCCCCCGCCATTCGCCCGTCACCGGGTAGAAAAAGCTTTTGAACTCGATCGGGACACGCAGGTTGCGCCGCGCCGAAGCATCCAGCTTTTCCCCCGGTGCTACAACCACGCAGTCACCGTAACGGAAGCCGACTCGCCCTCGGAATGCGACGTCCTCTTCCCCCATGCCCAGCAGGCAGATATCCCCCTGCGACGCGACCAGCTCCGCACGCCCGTCCTGCACCAGCAGATGCAGCGGCTCAAGCCCTGGCTCGGAATCCAGTACGGCCTGCGCAATCGGGTTGTGTTCATTGTCGGAGATCATGTATCGGCGGCTCATCTATGAAGCCCTCCTTTTTTTGCTTAGCGTTCTGCGAACCTGCTTCGCAGCATTCGTGATACTTACGTTCAAAAAAATCTTGCCGTTTCACCCAGATGTTCTTTTAAATCCCGCTTGGTATTTGAGAAAATGACAGATGCAAGGTTTTTTCTCCCCCGCGCCAAAAGCCGCCTGCGGCGACCCCTGCTCTGGACTCGCCTGTGGGCGCAGCCGCCAGCCAAAGATCGATTTTTGCAGGAATCCTTTTGGGATTTCAAAAGCTTTAGCGTTCGCAGGTATATCTCCCTTCCGCATTGTCAATTTTGGTCAAAAATTCCGTCAAACAGGATTCCATCTCAGCGAGGGCAACACGTTTTGCCTCCTCCTGAGACATATCTGCCCGCTTGAAAGTATGTGTTGCTGACTCTTCCAATAAATTGTGAGCCAATGACCGCCAGCTAATCTGATATCCCTTTGCATAAGCAATCATTGCATCAATACGGATTGGATTGTCATCGGACAGGTGCCCATAATCGCGTTCTGTACCATTCATCATCTCCTGACGAATCTGCAAGGACAGCAAGCCAGTTGCTTCCATATCGATTCCCAAATTGGCCAATTCCTGCGATGCTGCTATGATATCTGCCAGCGTCCCACCATTGTTTTTCTGGAGGACTACTGCCCGGATTTCGTCCTCAGACATTCCTTCGTAGCCCCAAACATAACGTTGGTACTCCTTACGTGCTTCCCCTTTCATGGGAAATGCAAAGCCTGGGCAAGCCTCCATAACCTGTTTCACTGCTTCGTCACGTATCTGACCATAAACCGAATTTTCACCTAACATGGTGTAAAGGCCACCAAGAATGGCGGTATAGTCAGGAAATGTGGCCCTAAAGCGGTCAATAATCAGTTTATCGCGATCACGCGGTTCCATATGGCTATAGTCCGTATTTGCGTGAAGCTTCCGCAACCGGGCAAGACGCTGTTCATATGTGCCAGCTGACAATTCCGGGTCAGATAAATCGGGTATACTGCTGCTTTTCTCCGCCCGCATGGAATTTGCCGCAGCCAAAAATGAACTTGTCCCAGAGGTAGGGGACAATGAATTTATATTCCACAATGTCCCGAATCCTCGATTGCTTACAGATAAATCCATACGCTCTCCTTCAGCTTAAAACTCTTGATTTGGCGTTTGTAAAGTACGGCTGCCCTGACTTACCCGCAAAAGATCCGCCAGACAACGTTCGGAAAGATGCGATATAGGTTCTGAGGGTGAAAAAGCAGGCACCCGCGCCCGCGGAACCCCCGTCCCCGCCGCAGCGGTGAAAGGGTTTCCAAAGGGACTAGTCCCTTTGGCGCTGTCCGCGTAGGACCGCTGTCCGCGTAGGACCGTTGCCCCGTGCAGGCGCGGGAACCGTTATGCCTCCGGCGTTTCCGCCGCCTCCGGCGTTTCCGCCGCCGCCGTCGCCTGAGCAGCCTGACGCGCCTGCTCGCGCTCACGGCGCGCCTTGTCCGGGTCGTTCGGGTCAAAGTTCAGGAAATAGACGTAGATTTCAACGATCGCCTGGTACAGCGAATCCGGGATCTGCTGCCCTAGCTGGAGCTGGGACAGCATCGTTGCAAGCGAGTTGTCCTCGTAAACCGGGACGTTGTTGTCGGCCGCGACTTCTACAATGCGCTCAGCAAGGTAGCCCATGCCCGAAGCCACAACGATCGGCGCGGACGAGCCGCCATCATAGCGCAGCGCAACCGCGCGCCCGGTAGCTGGGGTATCATATCGTGACATTGACGCTGTTCTCTCCTTCAAAAATCTTCGGGAACACCGCCGACAGCGTCAGCGGGCGCTCCATTTTGGTAACCTGTATGCCCGTCGGGCGCAGGCCGTTTTCAGTCAGGATGCGCGAAAGCTCGCCCTGTATCATCTGCGAGAAGGGCGCAACCGTCGGCGGGCACGAGACCAGCATCTCAACCTCCTCGCCGCGCGTGCCCATTACGATGTCAAAAAAGCCCAGCCCCTGGATGTCGACTTTGAACAGGAACCGCATCGTATTGTCCTTTTGTGAGCCGCCTTTGTGCAGATTGTCCTCCGCGTCCGGGTCGACCCAAAGCTCGGAAAACAGCAGCTTCCCGTTCCAGTCCATCGGCAGGATAATATGGTTAAGCGGCATGTATACGCTTTCGTTGATGAGCAGCGCCTGCAAAATCTGGCGGAACGCTTCCTGCGCTTCCGCTCCCCCGCTGCCGCGCAACGCCATATCCGCCGCCCGCGCCAGCTGGTTTGCAAAAGTGTTGTCGGCTGCCGCACGCGCAAACGCACTGTTGCGGATCGAATTGAGCAGCGCCGCCGCGTTCAGGTTCCCCAGCCGCGCCTTGAGCGATTCATGCCCGGTCAGCTGGCTGAACGACTGCAGCAGGCTTTCCTCCGACCCGTTCTCGTACCGCGAGATGTCCAGCGCCAGCTGCGAGATCAGGCTGCGTGACAGCCCCATGTCATGCGTGGTTTCGGTATAATTGGCGAGGTGCCCCAGGATGCCTCCTTGGAGCAGCTTGAGCGCCCCCGCGCGGTCGCCGCTCTGGAACAGCTGTTGCAGCTGCTGCGCCAGCGCCGCCAGCGGGCGGCTGTAGCTTGCCGGGATCGCCTTGCCCAGCTGCCCCAGCGTGCGCAGAAGGTTGCCCTCTATGTGCTCGGTTGAGGTATAGTCGCCGTAACGCTTCAAAAATTGCAGAATGTCCGCCTTGATGTTCTGGGTCTGACTCTGCGCGTATGCTTCGCGCAACAGTGTAAACAGCGGCCCCGAGAAACGTGCGCTGTCCGCCAACTGCTGCATCAGGAACCGCAGCAGCTGCTGCTCATCCATCGGGATCATTTCCAGCAGCTGGCCCATTTCGCCAGCAATCCCTTCGTCCATCCCCGAGGAGACAATCGATTTATATTCGGCGATTGCCCGGGACAGGGTTTGCGTCAGCCCCGGTGTGTCGCGCAGCTTTTGCACAAAGGCTGCAAAATTGCTGTCATAGCGCAGCGCCCCGCCGGGGCTCGACGCGTCGCCGGAGTCCTGCCGTTCGGTACGGTTGTCTGGCCGGCTGACCCGGTCAAGGCTCGGGGCGTTCTGGACGCGGGTGTCGGCACTCGGGTTGACGGGGAGCTGCCGGTTGATATTGGTATTGTCCTGTCCGGGAACAGGGTTGGTGACACCCAGCAGGCTTGGCATGCAAAAAACTCCCTTCGCGGCGGTAATCAGAATTCTATATTTTATTATATACTGGCTTTCCGGATTATGCAAGAGGGTTTTCCGGAAAAACCGTACCTGCCATCTGCCTTTGTCAGCGATGCGGCTGATATGTGATAAAAAAGCCGGCGCGATCACGGCCGGCAGGCGGCGGGACGGCCGAACTCCCAAGGCGCAAACCCGGGGGCGGCAGGGCACTTGGCCGGAACATTTCATGGCATTCGGGAGAGTTTTCTCCCCTGGGGTATTTTCCGGCGTCCCCGGATATGGTATAATTTTCAAAACTGAGAGGAGGCCGTCTTATGCCCCGCATCCTGATGATTGAAGATGATACCGATATCAACAACTCCACCGCAGAGTATCTGCGGCGGCAGGGCTGTACGTGCGTCCAGGCGTTTTCCGGCACCGAGGGGCGGATGCTCTGGCAGGCGGGCGGCGTTGATCTTCTGTTGATCGACCTGATGCTCCCGGGGCTGTCCGGCAGTGAACTGATCAAGGACATCCGCAGGACCAGCCGGACGCCGGTGATCGTCCTGTCGGCCAAAACAGAGTGTCCGATAAGGTAGCGCTGCTGGGGCTGGGGGCGGACGACTACCTGACCAAGCCCTATCAGCTGGAAGAGCTGTGGGCCAGGATCTTGGTACAGCTGCGCCACATGCGCGCCGCCCCTTCCGGGGCACGCTTATGCTACCGGGACTGGGTGCTGAACCCGGAGGAAATGGCTTTGACCGCCTCCGACCAGCCGGTCAATCTGACCGCCCATGAGTTTAAGATCGTGGAGCTGCTGGCAAGCCGCCCCAAGCGGGTTTTTACCAAACAACAGATTTACGAAGCGGTCTGGCAGCAGGCATACGCGGTGGAGGACAAGACCATCACCGTCCATATCAGCAACATCCGCGCCAAGCTGCGCCCCAGCGGCACAGACGGCTACATCCAGACCGTGTGGGGCATCGGGTTCAAGCTGGCGGAAGCGTAAGCTTAACCTCGTCTGCCCGGATGGACTGGCATGGGGGCAAAAGCCAAGACCCACGCAGTGGGACTAGGGTTTTGTCCGAGCCGGAGGGAAGCCGAGTCGGTGAGCGCGACCAAAGCGAACGTAGCAACGCATAAACTTTGCACTTTTTTTACCTTTCCTTTGCGATGTTTGGGCACTCGTCTGTTAGACTGAGCCTACAAACAAAAAAGGAGGCTTTTATATGGCAGTGATACAGGCTATGAACCTGTCCAAACGCTATCAGGACAACTGGGCGGTAGACCACCTGGACCTGCGGGTAGAGCAGGGGGACATTTATGGCTTCATCGGCCGGAACGGCGCGGGCAAATCCACCACTTTGAAGCTCTTATGCGGTCTTGCCCGCCCCACGCAGGGAGACGCCCTGATCTTCGGTAAGCCCATCCGGGACCCGGTGTCCCGCCGCCGGGTGGGGGCCCTCATCGAGCAGCCGGGGCTTTACCACGACCTGAGCGGCCGGGAAAATTTACGGCTGTATGCCACGCTGCTGGGGCTGGACAGCCCGGTACGGCAGGTGGACGAAATTCTGGGGACAGTGGGCCTATCCCCCAAAGAGAAAAAGCCGGTCAAGCACTACTCTATGGGCATGAAGCAGCGGCTGGGGGTTGGCTTGGCGCTGCTGGGCAGGCCCGACCTGCTGCTGCTCGACGAGCCAATCAATGGCTTAGACCCGGAGGGCATCCGGGAGATGCGGGAGCTGCTGCTGCGGCTGAACCGGGAGCGGGGACTGACCATCCTGGTCAGCTCCCATATCCTGGGGGAGCTGAGTAAGATCGCCACCCGTTATGGCATTATCCAGCAGGGCCGCATGGTAGAGCAGATTACCGACAGGGAGCTTGCGCAGAAATGTACGGATTATCTGCACCTACAGACAGACCAGCCACAAAAGGCGGCGGCCTTGCTGGAACGGGAGCTCCATCTGAGCCGCTGGGAAATGCGGCCAGAGGGTGAAATCCGAATTTACGAAACCGTAGACGCCAAGACCGTGGGGCAGATTCTCACCCAGGCAGGCATCGCGGTGGAGGGGATGGGCCTGCACCGGCAGGATTTGGAGAGCTATTTCTTGGAGCGTATGGGAGGTGCCGATCATGTTTAATATGCTGTGTATGGATTTGCGCCGGCTGTTCAAAAGCCGCAGTTTTCAAATCATCCTGCTCGTGACTGCGGCGCTGATTTTGTTGGTATCCTTGATGACTGCAATCGTCTCCGACCCGGAGACGCTGGAATACATGGGCGACCACGGCGCGGAAGTTTACGAGGCCGACCGGCAGATGTCGGAGGAGATCCGCAACATGACCCAGCTCGACCTGGCCCATGAAACCCTGGGCGGCGGCTTTCTGCTGATAATCGTCGGGATCGGGGTTACGCTCTTTGTCAATGGCGATTTTTCCAGCGGCTTTGTCAAAAATATCTGCTGCGCCCAGCCTTGCCGGGCCAGCTACGTCCTGTCTAAAGCACTGGCCACCGGGGTTTACAGCGGGATCATTACCCTTTTGGGAGTGGTGCTGATCCTGCTGGCCCCCTATCTGTACGGGATGCGCCCTGTGCCCAGCGCCCTCCCCGATATTTTGCAATACCTGTTCTGGATGTGGCTGCCCCACTGGGCTTTTGCCCTTATGGCCTTGCCTCTGGTCCTGTTGACCAGGAACACCACGCTGGGCATCATTCTGTCGCTGGTAGCCGGAGGCGGGCTGACCGCTGTTTTGGTTGGGACGCTGGGTAAGCTGCTGCATTGGCCTCCCTTAGAGCAGTTTTTTCTCTCCTCTGTGGTAAAGGGCGTTTATGTACCGCAGAACGGCGCCGCCCAGGTAGGGGTGGTTCTGGCCTGTACCATTGCATGGGTGGCCATCTACGGAATCGGAAGCCTGCTGATTATGGAAAAGCGGGATATATAAGGAGGAATTTCCATGCTGCCTGCCCTGATTTTGTCCCTTGCCGCTCTGGGAATCGCCCTGCTGCGCCTGTGGGCCTACCGCGCCCAGCTGCTGGATATGGCCCGGGTGCTGGAAGAGACCCCGCCGGAGAGCAACCTATGCCTGACTGTGAGGATGTCCGGCGCGGCTCCCCGACGGCTGTGCCAGGCGGTCAACAAGCGGCTGGAAGAGGGGCGGCAGCTTCGCCAGGAAATCCAAAAGCGGGAGCAAGAGCTGAAATATACCATGGCCTGTATCTCCCACGACATCCGCACCCCTCTGGCTGGGGCCATGGGCTATTTGCAGCTGCTGGAAGCGGAGCCGGAGCGTAGTGCGGAATATCTTGGCATTGTGGGGGAGCGGCTGAAGGAGCTGGAAGAGTTGCTGGAGGAACTGTTCCTTTATACGCGCCTGCAAGGCGGTTCCCTTCCGCTGGAATGCGGAGAAACGGCAGCCCTGCCGCCCCTGTGGGACGCGCTGGCAGAGTTTTATCCGCAGTTTGAAGCGGCGGGGGTGGAACCGGAGCTGCGGTTTGACCGGGAGGATATGAAGGTTTGGGCCAATTCGGAAGCCTTGGGCCGGGTGTACCGGAACCTGATCGCCAACGCCCTTCGCCACGGCGGCGGGGCGCTGGCCGTCTCTGGCCAGGATGGGGAGATTTTCTTTTCCAATGCACTGCTCCCCGGCCCCAGGCCCAACCCGGAGCATCTGTTTGACCGCTTCTATCAAAGCAGCCCCGCACGGGCAAAGGGAGGGGCTGGCCTGGGCTTGTCCATCGTGCGGGAGTTGCAGGAACGGATGGGCGGGCAGGTGTCCGCGCAGATTACGGGAGACATACTGGAAATCAAACTGTCTTTTCGAGATGATGTTGTACCATTTTAGTTGACACCTCATACGCAAGGATTTGATGTATAATCAAAGAGAATTAAGGAGGCAACT
>QXXE01000087.1 GCA_009911355.1 Clostridiaceae bacterium
AGGGAACTCAAAGATATCTTCTCCGCTTTCCATATCCCTCTTCCTGTAGGTTAAAATCTTCGCGGGATTTTAGGTTGATACTGAATACCGCAAGAATATTGGACAGCAGCGTCAACAGCCCCAGAAAAATAACAGGCAGGATCAGGCGCTGCTGCAATGTTAGCCTTCCCTTCACACAAAATCCTCCAAAATATTGATGATGATCTCAACGCGGGACGCCTGCGTCAACGCTCACAAACACCGGAAACCATTTCATCCAGCTGCTCCTGAAGGGCAGCGCCGGACGGGTTCCCCTGCGCCATGCTCTGCGCAAATTCGGCAACCGGCTCCCAGAATTTCCCGCCGACCCGCTGTAGCTGTGAAAACTCCGACTGTGCCAGCAGCGCCGCGATTGCAGGGGACGCCTGCACCTCCGGCGAGTTGGCAGCGCTTTTGTTTGCGGGGCCCTGCCCACGCATGGCAAACCGCAGGAGCTGGTTATCTTTATTCGCAATCCACTCGGCAAGGCGCGCCGCCCATTCCGGATGCTCGGAATAGGCGTTTACGCCGATCAGCTTGCAGCCAGAAAAGGAAGCCATCTGCACTTCCTGCCCTGCACAGGTATAAGTGGGCAGACGGGCGGCCCCCATATTTTCGCCCCAGGCTTCCTCGATGGCGACCGCGTTCCAAACGCCGCTGACCCCTGCAATCACAGAGCCGCTCTGCACCCCGGAAAGGAACTCTGGATCCGTCCGGTTAGAGAACCCAGGGCTTTCCGCGATATCCAACATCGCCTGCGCCACGTCCACGCCGCGGATAGCCCCATCCGCACTGTTCCAACTGCAATAGTTGGTAATGCCGTCATCATTCAGCCCGATTTCCATGCCCGTATTGCCAAAAAACGCATATACATACCAGGCCGACGACCAGTCCATGGAAACCTTGCGGCCTGCCTGGGCAGCGACCTCGACCATGCGGTTCAGGCTGCGGACATCTTCTTCCGTAAAATAAGCCTTATTATAGTAAAGGAAATAACCGTTATCCGCGGTCAGCGGATAGGCGTAGAGGCTGCCGTCCACACTCGCAGCATCCACCGCGGCCGAAAGGCTTGCGCTGCGGATCTCCTCGGCATGTTCGATGGGATCCAGCGCCCCGGCAGCGGATAAAGCGGAAACCTGGTCGTCCGCGAACGCAAATACATCCGCGCTGTCTTCCAGCCCGCCCAGCAGCGCATCCTTACAGGAAGATTCGCTCTGCGCCTGATATGTAATATGGAGATTGGCCTCGCCGGAATACTGGCTTTGAAAAGACGCAAAAATTTCCTGTAGCAGCGCCTCATCCTCTTCTGCACCCCAGACGGTCAGAGAGACCTCCTCCCGCGCGGGAGGACCCTCCGCCTCGGCCGAGGGCTGTCCGCCGCAGGCCGGCAGCAGGAGCAGCAGCACCGCTGTCAGGAGCGGGAAAAGTTTCTTATTCATCACATACCATGCCTTTCCAAAAGGTGTTGACAGCAGGATGCCATAGCGGCAAAGCTGCGCAGAAAACGTTTTCGCGAGCTTAACGCAACGGGCATATCCAATATAACGCCAGCGGCACAGCCGCCAGCCAAAGCGTGCAAAGGCTGTCTGTGGTTATTATACCATTTTATACTGCGGTCTGCAACTGCCAAATTTGCCGGGCAGGCGTGCGGAGGTATCCCCGAAAGCTACCCGCGCCGTTGGATCCTTAAAGGCCGTAAGCTTTGCCCTGCCCGCGGCCTTTCCCGGATGCAGAAACGGCCGGCCCCTTTCCGGCACCGACCGTTCCCTGTACGGTTGTTCACTTTTACGTTTTCCCTGCCCTTGCAGAGCAGGCTTTACCAAACTCCCCCATACATCCCTACAAAACGCATTGTGCGCAGCGGGTCATTCGATCCCTTCGTCCTCGCCTTCCGGGCGGTTGTTGTAGGCGTACTTCGGGCAATTTGCCTTCGCTTCCTCTTCAGTCGCGAATTTGCAGGCGCATACGCGCCCTTCGGTCTCAGAATCGGCTACACAGATTTTGTCCGCGCCGTTTGCGCTGCGGCGGCGGAACAGGCACCAGAGTTTTTTCATATGTATATCCTTCCTTCTAAAAATACTCTTCCACTATTATAAAACACCCCGCCGCCAAAGTCAATCCCGCTCATGATTTCCCACGATTTCGCAAAAAGGGCTAGATTTTTCTTGCGTTTTTCCGTGCAATCCGTATAATAATTACAGGCACATCATATCAGAAAGGAGCCCTCCCAGATGAGCGATCCCCTTGTCAGCATCATTATCCCGGTGTATAACGCCGTCCCATACCTGGCGGAATGCCTGGAATCGGTCCGGCGGCAAAGATACGAAAACATCGAAATTTTATTGGTCAACGACGGCAGCAGCGATTCCAGCCTGCACCTGTGCGAAATGTATGCCCGCATCGACCCGCGCATCCGCGTGGTCGACAAGCCCAACGGCGGCGTGTCTTCGAGCCGGAACCTTGCCATCGGGCAGGCGCGCGGGGAATTCCTGCAATTTGCCGACAGCGATGACTGGCTCGACCGCAACGCCACCCGCCTGCTCGTTGAGCGCGCGCTTGAAACCAACGCCGACCTTGTGATCTCGCATTTCTGCCGGGTCATCGGCGATACCGTCACCGTCTCCGGCTTCCTTTCCCAATACGGCGTAATGGACCAGAAAGGGTTTGCGCGGCGGCTGATGGAGGAACCCGCCAGCTTTTATTACGGCGTTATGTGGAACAAGCTGTACCGCAGGGCCATCATTGAGGAACACGGCATCCGGTGCAGCGAGGAAATGCAGTGGAGTGAGGATTTCCTCTTCAACCTCGAATATATCCGCTATGCGGAGCGCTTTGCCGCGCTGGAAACGCCCATCTATTACTATCGCAAAAACGAAAAAAGCATCACAAACAGCGCCCTGACAGTCACAAATACCGTCCAAACCAAGCTCGAGCTGTTTGAATATTACAAAACGCTCTACACCGACCTTGGCCTTTACGAGCAATACAAGCCCCGCATTTATAAATACCTGATCGCCTCCGCGAAGGACGGCTGAGCGTCCCTTCGTCCCCGCCCGCAGGCGGTGAAAGGGATTCCAAAGGGACGAGTCCCTTTGGCGCTGTCCGCGCAGGACCGGGTGCAGGGCAGAGCCCTGCCGCCGCCCGCATAGAAGCAGGTGCAGAGCAGCACCCTGCCGCCGCCCGCGCAGACGGGCGAAACGGCAGTAACCGCATCCCCAAAACAGAAAAGGCGGGCAGGAAGCAGCCGCTTCCCGCCCGTCTTTTTCATGCCCTGAACAACCGCTGTGCCAACCCGCACAAATACGCGCCGCCCAAAAGCTTCCACAGATCCCCGTTTACTTGAGCCCTGCGGTAATAATCGCCATCTTATAGACCTCTTCGGCATTGCAGCCACGCGACAAATCGTTGATCGGCGCATTAAGCCCCTGAAGGATAGGGCCATAAGCCTCATAACCGCCAAGGCGCTGTGCAATCTTGTAACCAATGTTGCCCGCCTCAATGTTCGGGAACACAAAGGTATTCGCATAGCCCGCAACCGGGGAGCCAGGGAACTTCAGCTGCCCGACGGTCGGGGAAACCGCCGCGTCAAACTGCATCTCACCGTCGATCGCAAGAGACGGGGCCAGCTTCTTTGCTTCCTGGGTCGCCGCCTGGGACAGCGGGACGGTCGCGCCCTTGCCGGAACCCTTCGTCGAGAAGCTCAGCACGGCAACCTTGGGGTCAATGCCGAAGGAAACCGCCGATTTCGCGGTCTCAACCGCAACCTCCGCCAGTTTCTGCGCCGCAGAAACGGTAACGTTGCCTTCCTTGTCCACACTGTCCTCGTAAGAAATATTGATCGCGCAGTCGCCCATCGCAAGACGGTCCAGCGGGCCGTCGCCGGGACGGTCCAGGATAAAGCAGGAGGACACAAGATGCGCGCCGGGGCGCGTCTTGATCAGCTGGAGCGCGGGGCGGACGGTATCGGCAGTCGAATAGGTCGCGCCGCCGAGCAGCGCATCGGCCTTCCCCATCGCAACCAGCATCATACCGAAATAGTTGCCCTTCGCGAGCAGCGCGCGGCAGTCCTCGGGGGTCATTTTCCCCTTGCGGAGCTCTACCATCTTCTCAACCATCGCGTCCATCCCGTCATAGTTTGCCGGGTCGATGACCTCAAGCCCTTCGATGTCAAAGCCGCCCTTTGCAGCTGCCGCCTTGACCTCATCCGCATTGCCGACCAGAACCGGCGTCAGGAACCCGTCTTTTTTCAGGCGTGCGGACGCTTCCAGGATTCGTGCGTCGGGGCCCTCCGTGAAAACAATCTTGCGCGGGTTTGCCTTCAAAGTCTCAATAAGCTTGCTTAACATTTCTGATTTCCCTCCATATCGTTTGCCGCAGGCGCGGCTCATTAACTCCATTATACACCAACAATTGACCAAAGCCAACCCAGGCCAGGAAAATTTCTCACCCACGGCCAAAAAATTTCCCCAACATCCAAAATCTAGGATATCAAGCCCCTTCTGCGCACCGAAACTGCACCCGGCGGGGAAGCCGGCCCGCTAAGAGCCGCCGTTCATTGAAGACATCCCCGCCCGCAGGCGGTGAAAGGGATTCCAAAGGGGCGAGCCCCTTTGGTGCCCGCCGCACAGGCGCGGGGGTCCAGGGGGCAGCGCCCCCGGAAGAACGAAACAGCGCAGGCAGCGCACCCGAAAAAGCCCGCCCCCGGCCTAAAAGCCGGGGGCGGGCAGAAGGGGGAGGGACGGCGTAAGTTTACGCCTCAGCTTTGATCTTTTTCAGCTGCGCGAAACGCGGCAGGCCATCGTCCTTCGGGCCAGCGTTTTCGCCCGCAATCAGCGGGAGCGCATAATCAACAAAGCCCTGATTGACGCCATTGCCTTCGTCGTTGATCCACTCCTGCGGGACCTTCTTCTCGGTGTTCGCAACCTCAGAAAGCGGCAGCAGCGCGATCTCGCACTTGTAGCCGGAAGCGTCACGCGTGCACTTGAAGCCCGGCATATAGTCGGTCTTGCCCGCAACCGCGTTCTCAACCGCAGCCTTGCCAGCCGCGTAAGACTCGTCAACGTCGGTCTTGGAAGCCGCGTGCGCCGCGCAGCGCTGAAGCAGCGACAGCTCAATGCCGCGCACCTTCGCGCCGGTTTCGCTCTTGACCTTGTCCGCCAGCATCGCCGCAAGGCCGCCCAGCTGCGCATGGCCGAAGCCGTCGGTCGCAGAGGTTTTCGCCTCGGACACAAACGAGCCGTCCGCATAGTGGATGCCCTCGGAAACCGCTACCAGGCAGTTGCCCTTCTCGGCATAAACGCGCTTGACGTCAGCAATGAACTTGTCCATATCGAAGTCACGCTCCGGCAGGTAAATCAGGTCGGGGCCCGCGCCCTTCGCCGAAGCCAGCGCAGACGCCGCCGTCAGCCAGCCTGCATGACGGCCCATGATCTCCACGATGCAGACCATGCCAGTGTCATATACGCGCGCGTCCTGATAAATCTCCATGCAGGAGGTCGCAATATACTTGGCAGCGGACGCGAAGCCCGGGCAGTGGTCAGTACCAAACAGGTCGTTGTCGATGGTCTTCGGAATGCCCATTACGCGGCACTCATAGCCCGACTTCATCATGAACTTGGAGATCTTGTTGCAGGTGTCCATCGAGTCGTTGCCGCCGTTGTAGAAGAAATAACGGACGTCATACTTTTTGAAGATCTCAAGGATGCGCTTGTAATCGGTGTCGTCGACATCGGGGTCGGCCAGCTTGTAACGGCAGGAGCCCAGCGCCGAGGACGGGGTGTAGCGCAGGAGCGCCAGCTCCTCGCGGTCTTCCTTATCAATATCATACAGGAAATCGTCCAAAACGCCCTTGATGCCATGCGCGGCGCCCAGAACGCGGGTGATGGACGGGTTGTCCAGCGCAGTCTCGATCGCGCCGAGGACGGAAGAATTGATCACCGAGGTCGGGCCGCCCGACTGCCCGATAATGCAGGCGCCTTTTAATTCACTCATAATAACGATACCTCCTAAACATTTGGGAAGGGGGACAGGCTGTCCCAGCCCTCCTTTCAGAAACGCCAAAATGGGGCGTGCCTTATCACTTACCATGTTACCATATTTCCCCGCGGATTGCAAATTTTTTATCCGGCTTTTTCCCTTTTTTCTGGTCCCCCCTGCGGCTGTGCAAAAAAAATACGCACGCCCGTCGGTTCCGGCAAAAGAATGCTTGCTTTTATCCGGCATTACTGCTAAAATAGGGTTGTAGAATCCTGCGGGGCGGCGCGCTTGCGCAGTGCTGCTGGAAGAAAATAGGAAAGGAAGTAATAGTTATGGCATTGGTAACTACTACCGAAATGTTCAAGAAGGCGTATGAAGGCGGCTACGCGGTCGGCGCTTTCAATGTAAACAACATGGAGATCGTGCAGGGCATCACCGAGGCCTGCCAGGAGCTGAACAGCCCCGTCGTACTCCAGGTTTCCAAGGGCGCGCGCGCTTACGCAAACCACACCTACCTCGTAAAGATGGTAGAGGCTGCAATCATCAACTGCCCGGATATCCCGATCGCACTGCATCTGGACCACGGCCCGGATTTCGAGACCTGCAAGGCCTGCATCGACGGCGGCTTCTCCTCCGTTATGATCGACGGCTCTTCCCTCCCCTTCGAGGAGAACATCGCGATGGCGAAAAAGGTTGTTGAGTATGCGCATGCGCACGGCGTTGTCGTCGAGGCCGAGCTCGGCACCCTCGCTGGCGTTGAAGACGACGTAAGCGTTTCCGCCGAAGATTCTTCCTACACCCGCCCCGAGGACGTACAGGAATTCGTTGAAAAGACCGGCTGCGACTCACTGGCAATCGCGATCGGCACCTCCCACGGCGCTTACAAGTTCAAGCCCGGCACCAAGCCGCAGCTGCGTTTCGACATCCTTGAGGATGTTGCAAAGCGCCTGCCCGGCTTCCCGATCGTGCTGCACGGCTCTTCCTCTGTGCCGCAGGAATTCGTAAAGAAGATCAACGAGCACGGCGGCGCGATGCCGGACGCGATCGGCATCCCCGAGGAGATGCTCCGCGAGGCGGCGAAGATGGCGGTCTGCAAGATCAACATCGACTCCGACATCCGTCTGGCGATCACCGCTTCCATCCGCGAGTATTTTGACGCGCATCCGGATCATTTCGATCCCCGCCAGTACCTCAAGCCCGCCCGTCAGGCTGTTAAGGACATGGTTGCGCACAAGATTAAAAACGTTCTGGGTTCCGACGGCAAGGCGTAAAGATCTGTTCCATATCTGGAAAAATGCCGGATGGCGAGGGGACTTGCCGTCAAGCGAAGACAGTTTTCCGCAGGGTTCCTTTGTGGGTTTCGCGGAAAAGCGGCACGGCATGGCGGCAGGAAACCCGCTGGATGGCATTTTCACAGGTTTTGAGCGCCCCGCCCTCCCCCATTGCAGGCACAGCCCCCTCCCGTCACGAGGCAACGTGGCGGAAGGGGGCTTCCCATTTGCGGGCGCGTCCACATGTGCGCCTGCAAAACCGTATTCGGAAAGGAGACTGTTATGCGGAAACTCGCAGTGTATATCAATTTTTCGACCCCTGCCCATCAGGCACGCATCCGGCAGCTTGCGCAAAGGCTTGGTTTCCAGGCTGACTTTTTCAGCCAGCGGGACGAAGCCATCCTGGACAGCATTGAATCATACGAGGTGCTCTTCGGCTATCCCCCGCCGGGGCTGGTGCGCCGTGCAAAAAACCTCCGCTGGCTGGCGAGCGCCGCTGCGGGGATCGAGCAATTTTTGCGGGAGGGGGCGCTGCCGAACCCGGAATGCCTTCTCACCAATGGGAGCGGCGCTTACGGCCCGACCATCTCCGAGCACATTTTAATGGTGCTGCTGATGCTGCTGCGCCGGATGCCCGAATACCAGGCTGCCGCTGCTGAGCGGCGCTGGCCCTATCTCAGCCCGGTGCGCTCGATCACCGGCGGCAGGTTTGTCCTGCTGGGCACGGGGGATATCGGCTCAAACACCGCGCGGCGGCTCCATGCGCTTGGAGCGTCGGTAACTGGGGTATCCCGGAGCGGACAATCCCGGGAGCCTGCTTTTGACCGGGTTGTGCCCTTATCCGGGCTGGACGGCGTGCTGCCGGAGGCCGACGCGGTCATCCTGTCGCTGCCTGACACGCCGGAGACCGTCGGGGTACTCTCGCGTGCGCGGATCGCGCTGCTGCCGCCCTCTGCTTACGTTGTCAACGTTGGCCGGGGCAGCGCAATTGACCAGGCTGCGCTCATTGAGGCGTTGCGGGCGGGGCGGCTTGCGGGCGCGGCGCTTGATGTGATGACGCCGGAGCCGCTCCCTGCTGACCACCCGCTTTGGGACTGTCCGAATACAATCCTTACCCCGCATGTATCCGGGAACATGTCGCTGGGGCTCACATGCGACCTGGCGGTCGGGCTTTTTTGCCGGAACCTGGAACGCTACGCCGCTGGCCAGCCGCTGGAAAACCTGATCGACCGCGCAAAGGGATATTGAAGGGGTTCGCCTCCGCAGCGGGCGCCAAAGGGCTCTGCCCTTTGGAATCCCGGGCACGCCAGAGGGCTCTGCCCTCTGGACTCCCGCGATTTTTTTGTAAAAAAATCGAGTAAAAACTCCATTCCGCCTGCGGGCGGGACGAAAGGGTACCAACAGCAAGTTTTTAGGATTGGTAGCCGAAGAAAATCGGACGCACCTCCCCTGTCAGCGGTGCGCAAGTATATCCCGCCGCCGTCAGCTGCCGCACCATTTCCGGCACGGCTGCTGCGGTATTTTTCTTTTCACCCGAATCGTGCATCAGGATAATCGGTTTCGCTGCTTTCGCGGTGCCTTCCATTACGAACTGTGTCAGCTGCTCCGGGGAATAGTTTTTGCCTGTCGCGTCCTCGCTGGACACGCTCCAATCATAATAGATGAAGCCGCGCCGCAGCATTTCCGCGATTAGCTGCTGATAAATCTGATGGTTATATGCGTTGACCGAGCCGCCCGGGAACCGGAAAATCGTCGGGTACACGCCGCACGCGTCATGGATTGCGGTATATGCCTGATGAAAGTCCTCCAAATACGCCTCTACGGAAGCGTAAATCCCCCTGTAATCGTGCGAATAGGTGTGGATTGCAACGGTATGGCCTTCTTCCGCCATCCGTTTCAGCGCATCCTCATGCCCGGGGATATTTTTCGCCACAATGAAAAAGGTAGCCTTCTGCCCGGACGCTTTCAGCGCGTCTAAAATGGCATAGGTGTTCGCGGACGGCCCGTCGTCAAATGTCAGGTAGGCTGTTTGACCCGGCTGATCGGCAAACACTGGCTTCGGGTCGACGATCATTTCCGGGTAAAGGCTCTGATAGGCCAGAGCGCCGTCCATGTCCAGCGTAATATCGGGCACAAGCTCGCCAAGCTTTGTATTTTCGGCTTCGAGCTCGTTGATCCGTATATTTAGGGTTTGGATCACCTTCGCCTCATGCCGCGCCATCAGCGTTTGCGTAACCGCCAGTACGACGGTTAAAAGCGCCAGTGCCAGGCAGCAGATCCGCAGAATCATTCCCTTGTTAATCTGTTTCCGGCGCTTTGCAGGATACATCATAAATTTCTCCCCCTGTCTCTCGTCTCATCCCTACTTAACATTATACTCATTTTATCACGGGGTACAAGCAAAACCCGGAAGAAAATTTTTTATTTTTATTTATCGTGGAATGCGCAGGAGGCCGGAAGCTGCAAGCGCCTTAGAGCCTATCCCATAATGAGACGTGCGCGGATTACGCCGTCAGATTTTTCGTCAGGCGAAGCCGATTTCCCGCAGGAATCCTTTGTGGATTTCAGGGGGAAGCGGCGCAGCTTGACGGAAAAGATACCTGCAAGCCATGTGCGGAGCATTTCGGGATCGGCTCTTAGGCGCCGCCTGTCCGCGCAGGGCTTCAGCGGCGTTCCACAACCGGCAGCCGCTGCCCCAGCCGCGACAAGATCTCGTTTGTAATCGTCCCGCATTGCGCTGCAAGGTCTTCCGCGCGCAGCACTGCGCCGCCGTCGCAGCCAATCAGCGTCACCACATCGCCTGCTGCCGCTTCCGGTACTTCTGTTACATCGATGAGCGCCTGATCCATGCACAGCCGGCCAATCAGCGCGCACTCCTGCCCCCGGACAAGCACCTTCCCGCCACGCTTGGGCAGCTCCCGCGGCAGGCCGTCGGCATAGCCGATGGAAACCGCCGCCACCCGCGTGGGGCGTTCGGCGCGGAATGCCCGGTCATACCCGGCGCAGTCCCCCGCCGCAACCAGCCGCACCGATGTAATCCGCGCCCGCACCGCCAGTGCCGGACGCAGGTCAAGCTGGCTGCGCACCGGCCCGTTGCTGCTGCGCACGCCGTACAGCGCGATGCCGACGCGCGCATAGCCGCACGCCTGCCCCGGCAGGTTCAGCACGCCGTAGCTCGCCTGAATGTGCACCTTCCCGGTGGGGTATCCGTGCTCCCGCAGCCATCCGACCGTCTCATAAAACCGCGCCAGCTGTTCCCCCGTATAGGCAACGTCCGCAGCCGCAAGGCTGTCCACAACGCACAAATGGGAGAACACACCGCAAACCCGCAGGTTTTTATAACTGTAAATTTCCGAAATTGCTGCATAATCCCCTGCCGGGATGCCCAGGCGGTGCATCCCGGTATCAATCCCGAGATGAATCCGCACCGGCCCGCCTGCGGCCGCAAGCGCGCGCCCATGCGCCGCATCTGCAACCGTCTGCGAAAGCTTCCAGCGGCGCAGGAGCGGGGTTTCGCTCGCCGGGGTATAACCGAGAACCAGGATTTCGCCGCGGACGCCCACCCTGCGCAGCGCAATCCCCTCCGCAACGCAGGCGACGGCAAACGCGCGCACCCCCGCCCCCTGCAACGCCCGCGCAGCCTGCGCCGCGCCGTGCCCGTAGGCGTCCGCTTTGACCACGCCCATCAGCGCACAGCCTTCCGGAAGCGCGGCCTGCAAAACCGCCGCGTTGTGCCGCAGCGCCCCGCAGTCCAGCTCCCGCCATGCGCGTGCGTCCTTTCTCGGGCGCAGCAGGCGAAGCCGGTAAAGCACGCACGCGCACAAAACGCTGCCCGCAAGTACCGCCGCATAGTGGATCAGGCTGTCCGCAATCAGCAGCCTTTCAAGCCCCAACGCCTTCGCGCCGCCGCGCACTAAGATAATCAGCATCGGGTGCAGGAGATAAATGAGCATTGAAATTGCCCTGAATTTACGTTTTTCGCCTGTGTTTTCCTCCAAAAGCAGCGAAAACAGGCAGATCATCAGCACCGGCAGGGCAAGGTACATGCTGTCATGCCTTTGCGCCCCGAGCGCACGCAGCCAAAACGCCTCTGCGCTCATCACGCCGAGCGATAACGCCGTGCCCACAAGCGCCGCCCGCCTGCCGAGCCGTATCCCCGCCGCGCCAAGCAGCAGGAACAGCGGCGCGTAAAACAGCCCATTGCGCGTATACGGACACACAGAAAAGAAACCGTCATAGAGCAGCCGGAGCGCAGGGGCTCGTGTAAAAACGCCGTACCAGCTGTCGCCGCCCAGCCCTGCGAGGTAAAGCGCCCCCGCCGCCGCCAGCGCAGCCGGCATCCCGAGGCGCGCCAGCTGCCGTGCAATCAGCACCCCGAGCAGCACCGCCGGGAAGTACCACAGGTGATAGAGCGTGCCGTCCACGAGCAGGCGGCGCAGCCATCCGGCCGCTGAAAAGCCGCCGTTATAAAAGTTGACTGGCAGATACAGCACAACCGCAGCCGCGTACAACGCCAGCGTTTTCCGCAGGAATTTCCCAGTCCCGGCCCAATCCCGCCGCGCAAGGAAATACCCGCTCACCATCATGAAAAACGGCACGGCGATCCGCGCGAGTACCCGCGTCAGCCAGAAATCCGCAGCTTCCGAAACGCCCGCGAGCGGCGAAGTGTGGATTGCGACGACCAGGGCTGCCGCCAGCAGCCGGAACCGGTCAAGCGCGGCGCGCCCGCCGCTCACGCGCCCACCTCCCACGCAGTGACGACAAAACCGTCGACATTATTCCCGGAAATCTGGCAGCAGCCGTCCGGAAGCATGCATTCGGTGCGTTCCCCTTCGCAGGGGACGTAAAACACCCGCGCAAAGCGCCCGTTTTCCAGCACACAGTCGATTTCCCGCTCCTTTACAAACTCCGTGTACTCCTCCAAGCAGAGCTTGTTTGCGTGCATAATACGCGCATGGGGCGCCCCGACATAGCGGAAATGCCACGGCTCATGCGAAATGCCGGTCAAACGCTCCTTGTCGCGCCCGTAGCGCTCAATAAAGCCATACCGCAGGGCAGCTTTCCGGAATGTCTGGCACAACCCGCTGTACGGGAAGTCGGGCCGTATGAAATCGATCTCATCCTTGCGTTTCCCCAGGTCGATTGCCAGCCCGGTCTGGTGTTCGCTGCATCCCGGTAGCGCGACGTACTGCCGGGTAAACGCTGCCCCGCTTTCGCGCAGGGTATCCTCCCAGATGCGCTGCTGTTCCTCCTGGCTGCGCCAGCCAGATACCGGCACAATCTCCCCGCCCCCGCGGATTTCCGTGATGCACGCCGCAAGGAGCCGTGCGGCGCGCCGCTCGAGCAAAACGCCCGGATAGGAATCATTCACGGCGGCAAGGTCGGCTTTTGCCGTTCCATTCAGCGCATTTTCCCGGTTCACCAGCACCAGCGGCCCTTGCCCGACCTGCTCCCGCCGCAGAATCACTTTCCTCATCCCTGCACCCCCAGTTCAATCAGCCGGGTCAGCAATTCCCGGAACCCGAGCCCAATGCCCTGCATCATGCTCGGGAACCGGCTGTGGGCGGTAAATCCCGGTATCGTGTTCACCTCATTGAAAACGATTTCATGATCCGGGGTCAGGAAGAGGTCGACCCGCGCCATGCCCCGGCATCCCAATGCCCGGTAAACAGTTTTTGCAGCCCGCCGCACCTCTGCGGCCTTTTCCAGGGAAATACGCGCCGGGCAATGGACGCGCGAGGTTTTCAGCGTGTATTTTTCGGCAAAGTCGAAGAACCCGCCGCTCAGCTCGATCTCATCCACCAGCCCGACGGTCAGCACATCGTTTCCCATCACGGCGCAGCCAACCTCAAAGCCGTCAACCGCCTGTTCCACCACGACCTCGCTGTCATATTGCAGTGCATTTTGAACCGCTTCCTGTAAAGCCTCCATCCGCTCGACGCGGCTTACCCCAAGCGACGACCCTGCCCGGAGCGGCTTTACAAACAGCGGGAACCGCAATTCCTCCGCTGCCGCCCGCAGTTCCTCTTCCGTTACGCACCTGCCGAAGCAGCGGTTTTGGGGGACGCGCACCCCAGCCGCCGCAGCCAGACGATGCGCACGCACCTTATCCATACACAGCGCGCTTGCAAGCGTCCCGCAGCCGACAACCGGCAGCCCTGCCAGTTCGCACGCGCCCTGCACGGTGCCGTCCTCACCGTTTTTGCCGTGCAGCACCGGGAACGCTACATCTACCGCGACGCGCCGGGACGAGCCGTCCAGCAGGAGGAGCTCGCGGCTTCCACGCGCAAGGTTCAGCGTACACGGTATGCCTCGGCTTTCCCAGCCGCCAGCCGCCAGCGCATCCCACTCGCCCTCATACAACAGCCATTGCCCCTGCCGGGTGATGCCGGCCGCGACCGGCGCAAACCGCGACGTATCCAGATGCGACAATACTGCCGCCGCCGATTCAAGCGATACCTCATGCTCGCTTGAACAGCCTCCAAAGAGCACCAAAACCTTCATAAGTTCCATATTTCGTACCTCCCAGGGCCTGCAAACGGCCCTTTTGTTTTCTGCCCTTATCATATCAGACCGGCAAAAAATGTGTTTGCAATTTTCCCTGAGAGGTTCCTGTGGTTTTCGTGAGAAAACCTTACGATTTTCTTGCGGCGCTTTGTTCCCGCGCACAGTTGCAACCTCGGCTTGCCTGTGTTATATTGATGCTGAACCAACCTGGAAAAGCGCTTGCAAGCAAAGCGGCTGCGGGTTCCCCGTCCCGCCCGCAGGCGTGATAAAGCTTTTACTCAATTTTTTCTCGAAAAAATTGCGGGTGCAGGGCAGAGCCCTGCCGCTGTCCGCGCAGGACGCCCCGCCGGCGAGGCGCAGGACGCAAAAAATCCGTCCACCATAAAAAATCAGCTGTAACAAAACCGGCCGCCGGGAGTCCTATAGCCGAGGAGGTGAAAACGTGGAAGATTTAAGCTTCGCTGCGGTGTACAAACGATATTTCAAAGACGTATTCCTGTATGTCCGCGCCCTGTCGCGCGACGACGCGCTCGCCGAAGAGGTCACTGCCGAAACCTTTTTCAAAGCACTGAAAAAACTGGACAGCTACCGGGGCGACTGCGATATCCGGGTGTGGCTTTGCCAGATCGCAAAGAACACCTACTTTACCCACTGCAAAAAACTGAACCGTTTCGCACCCATGCCAGAAACCGCCGCCGCCGAGGATTTCCGGCTCGATGACCGCTTATCCGACCGCGACGACGCGTTCCAAATCCACCAGTTCCTGCACGCAATGGAAGAGCCCTACAAAGAGGTCTTTTCACTGCGGGTCTTCGGCGAACTCCCCTACGCGCAGATCGCCGCACTTTTCGGGAAAAGCGAAAGCTGGGCGCGGGTGACCTACCATCGCGCAAAATGTAAAATCATTGACTTTATGGAAGGACGGTAACTATGGAAAACATGAACAAAATCAGCTGTGAGATTGTACGCGACCTGCTTCCGCTGTACGCGGACGATGCAGTAAGCGACGCCAGCCGCGCGCTGGTCGAAGCACATTTAGAAGCATGCGAGAACTGCCGGAAGGTGTTGGAAAATTGCCGGGCACAGGTGAAAATCCCGCCGGAATCCACCGCCGACCCCCTAAAAAAAGTGAAGCGCAGGCAAATCCACAGGATTGCCCTTGCCGCGCTTGCCGCCGTCGCCTGCGCCGCCCTTGTTTTCGGCCTGTACTTCAACTATTCCACCCGCTCAGTAACTGTCCCTTATGACGCCGCGACCATGACGGTAGCAGATGCCGGAGACGGCGTTTTCCGCTTCTACTATCCCGAGAACGTCAACGGGATTTCCACCCGCACCGTACACGTTGAACGGGACGGGATGCAGGAAATCGTACTGTTCTATTATCTCGACTATAGGCCGCTCCGCGATGCGGGCTCCTTCCCCAACGGCTTCTTTGCGAAGGAATTCCCACCGGAGGATTTCGGCGAGGTCTCCCGGATCTTCTACCGCGACTTTAACGGGGTTGACCCCGATGTGCTGATCGATGAAATGGATGTCACCCCCCTGGTCTGGGAAGCCGAGGGCGCACCCCTGCTGACCCCGTTCACCCCGGCCGGCTGACCCTCTGCCGCGCGGCCCGAAAAAAGCCGCGCGGCTTTCCTGTTTTTTGTAAATCCGTCTTGCAACTTCCCTCCACGCAGGCTATAATGGAAAAGGACTAAAATTTTCAGGAACAGGATGGGGAATATGAAAAAAACAGGCTTTGACCATCAGACGTATATTGAACGCCAGTCGCATTATATTTTGGAGCGTGTGAAGGGCTGGGACAAGCTGTATCTCGAATTTGGCGGCAAACTGATGCAGGACACCCACGCCAAGCGCTGCCTGCCCGGCTACCGGGAAAACGCCAAGCTCGAGCTGCTGTGCGCGCTGAAAGAAAAGGCGGAAATCATTATCTGCGTGTATGCGGGCGACATTGAGCGCAGCAAGGTACGCGGCGATTTCGGCATTACCTACGCGTCGGAGGTGTTCCGGCTGATCGATGACCTGCGGGCAAGCGGGCTGGATGTGAATTCCGTTGTAATTACCCGCTACGAGGGCCAGCCCGCCGCCAAGACCTTCGCGGCAAAGCTCAATACGCGCGGCATCCGCACCTACACGCACGCGCCGATTGCGGGCTACCCGCACGACGTGGACTCCATCGTCAGCGAGGAAGGCTATGGGCGCAACCCGTACGTAGAAACAACCAAGCCCATCGTGGTTGTGACCGCGCCAGGGCCGGGGTCGGGTAAACTTGCGACCTGCCTGAACCAGCTGTACCACGAAAAACGGCTCGGGCGGCGCGCGGGCTACGCGAAATTTGAGACCTTCCCGGTATGGAACGTGCCGATTAAGCACCCGCTGAACGTGGCTTACGAAGCGGCAACCGTTGACCTCAAGGATTTCAACCAGATCGATTCCTTCCATCTTGACGCTTACGGCACGACGACCGTCAACTACAACCGCGACATGGAGATGTTCCCGGTTGTCAAACGCATGATCGAACGCATCACAGGCGAATCGGTATATAAATCTCCGACCGACATGGGGGTCAACCAGATTGCCGCCGCGATCACGGATGACGAGGTTGTGCAGGAAGCGAGCCGTCAGGAGATCATCCGGCGCTATCTGAAAACGGTAGGCGACTACAAAAAGGGGGTTGCCGACGCAGACGCGCTGCACCGGATGAAAATGATCATGGAAAGCCAAAACCTCAAGGTTGAGGACCGCGCGGCCGTCGTACAGGCGCGCGCACATCTGGAACGCGTCCAGCAGCGGCTGGGCACGACCTACGGCATGACTGCAACAGCGCTCGAGCTGCCCGACGGCACCTTTGCCACCGGGCGCAACAGCGATATGATGACCGCGCCTGCCGCCGCAATCCTGAATGCAGCAAAAGCCCTTGCCAGCCTGCCCGACCATATGCACCTGCTTTCCAATAGTATGCTGGTGCCGATGCTGGCACTGAAAACAAAAACACTGAAAATGAAAAAGTATTCGCTGGGCATTGAGGAAATTTTGACTGTGCTCGCGCTGAGCGCGGTCACGAACCCGCTCGCGCAGGCGGCAATGGACGCACTGCCGCAGCTGGACGGCTGTCAGGCGCACTCATCGACTTTCATCACGCCAAGCGACGAAAAAATCTGCGGCAAGCTGGGTATTAACATCACCTGCGACGATGCATATCTGACCGAATCGCTTTATTATATCTGATGAAAAAAACGGGCAAGGGTTATCCTTGTCCGTTTTTTCATGCTGCCTTTCACGTCAAAGGGCTCTGTTCTCCGGGTTCCCAGCCCTTCGCTGGCAGCGTCAAGCCGTTCCTTTTTAGAGTAATCGGCGAAAAGATATTCAGTATCCGGCGCAGGAAAACCAACCTTGACAATCAGATGGAGTAACCAGGTTAAGAGCCTGTGGAATCGCGGAAATCAGCTTGTCCTTGATGCGAATATGCCATTTACGCAGGATGGATTTCAACTTTGCCCACATCTTC
>QXXE01000088.1 GCA_009911355.1 Clostridiaceae bacterium
GATACCTTCCGCACCGCGAGCAAGAACTGCGCGGAGGGCCGCGGCGGGGACCCGGCAGGGCCGCAGCAGGATGGCGGCTGAGCGGGAAAACCATTTTCCAGGTAATACGGGCAGGGCAGGCGCAGCCATCCCCCTGACCATTTTATAAAACGTTGCTAAGGAGAAATTGTTATGAGTCTCAAAAAACTTCGCGTCAAGCAGAAGATCATGGCGGCAGTGCTGTCTATCGCCCTGCTGGCGGGCATTTCAGGAATCGTGAGCGTCATCCTGATGGGGAATGTACAGCAGGAATACCATCAGGGCTTGGAGCATTATGGCTTTGCGCAGGGCAGCCTCGGCATTGTGATGAGCAGCGTTGCGCAGATGGATCGGGAGGTGCATGACTCGATCGGCTTCATTGACGCGGGTTACCGGGATGAAACCCGTGAGAACATCCAAGAGCAGGTTGCGACCGTAGATACTTACATGGTCGAGATCAAGGAGCAGCTGGTCAGCGATGAGGCGAAGGGCTACTACAACGCGGCAGAATCCGCGTGGGGCGAGTACCGTGCGCTGGCGGACGAATTGGCAAACACGGTCGTCGGCCCGATCACTGCGGACGATTACGCGAAGGTAAACGGCGCGCAGGAGCGGCTTTCGAGCGAGCTGGACGTCTGCTATTACGAGATGTACACGAACCTTGGCAAGCTGATGCAGCTGAAAATTTCGCAGGGGGGCGACCTGCAAAAAGACGCGGCGCTGAAGACCAACGTTGCGCGCGGGATCGTGATTGCGCTGCTGGTGATTGCGATGGTGTCCGGCTTCTTTATCACCAAGAAGATTTCCAAGGACATTGCCCTGCCGCTGGGCGAATGCGTCAAGCGTTTGCAGGCGCTGGCGCACGGCGACCTGCATTCGCCGCTGCCCGCGGTTGACAGCGAGGATGAAATCGGCGAAATGGTTGCCGCGTCCAAGATGGTTGTAGACGACCTGACGGCGGTCATCCGCGATATCGAATACCTGCTTGGCGAGATGGCGGACGGCAACTTCAATATCCGCAGCCGTGACCACGGCGCGTATGTCGGCGACCTTGAGCCGGTGCTGCGGGCGATCCAGCGCATCAATTCCAGCCTGAGCGATACGCTTGCGCAGATTTCGCAGTCGTCTGAGCAGGTTTCGGCAAATTCCGACCAGGTTTCCAACAGCGCGCAGGCGCTGGCGCAGGGCGCGACCGAGCAGGCGAGCGCGGTCGAGGAGCTCAGCGCGACGGTTGCGGATATCAGCCGGGGCGCGGCGGAGAACGCCAAGCTTGCAAAGAGCTCGCGCGACCTTTCCAACCAGGCGGGCAGCCAGGTTGTTGTGTGCGGCGAGCGCATGGAGAGCATGGTAGCCGCGATGGGCGAGATCAAGAGCTCTGCGGAGGAAGTGCGGGAAATTATCGATACAATCAGCAATATTGCATTCCAGACCAATATCCTTGCGCTGAACGCGGCGGTCGAGGCGGCGCGCGCGGGCAGCGCGGGCAAGGGCTTCGCGGTGGTCGCGGACGAGGTGCGCAACCTGGCTTCCAAGTCGGATGAGGCTTCCAAGGCGACGCAGGCGCGCATTGAGAACGCGATTGCGGCGGTGCAGAAGGGCAGCAGCTATGTCGACGACGTATCCGAGGCGCTGCACAAGACGCGCGAGCTGACCGAGGGCGCGGTGTCGATGATGGGCGAAATTGCGTCTGCCAGCGAGCACCAGGCCGACTCGATGCAGCAGATCAACGAGGGTATTGAGCAGATCAGCGCGGTTGTACAGACCAACTCGGCGACCAGCCAGGAGACGGCGGCGGCGAGCGAGGAGCTTTCCGGACAGGCGCAGCTGCTTGACCAGCTGATGAGCCGTTTTACGCCCAAGATTGAGGACGGCGCGTTCCAGCCGGCGCGGCAGCAGCCGCAGCCGCAGCGTGAAGCCAGCTATGACGCGGGCAGCTTCGGCGGGCTTGACGCGAACTCGAAGTATTAAATAACAGCTTTTTGAAAGCGCCCCGGGGCGTGCGTTCTGCCGCTGCCCGGGGCGCTTTCCCGATGCAAAAAAATTTTTCAAAAAATTTTTCCGAAACCGCTTACTTTTTCCGCGGATTTGCCGATATATATAGTGAAGGCAGCGGGGAGGCAGCTGTCCACACGTGCGCAGGCCGGCGCGGGAGGCGCGGCTGCAAACCGGCACGCCTTACAATTTCATATTTATGATGCAGGGGAAACGGATGTCCCCGAAGAGTTTTAAGGAGGAAACTTTTTATGCGTATCCAACACAATATTATGGCGATGAACGCCTACCGGAATTACAACCGCAACACTTCTGCGCTGTCCAAGAACCTTGAGCGCCTGTCTTCGGGCTACAAGATCAACCGCGCGGGCGACGATGCTGCGGGCCTTGCTATTTCTGAGAAAATGCGCGCGCAGATCACCGGCCTGGACGCGGCTCAGAAGAACGTCAAGGACGGTATCTCCCTCGTAAACACCGCCGAGGGCGCGATGCAGGAAATCCAGGACATGCTGAACCGTATGGTTTACCTGGCAACCCAGTCGGCGAACGGCACCTATGACGATGCGGTAGACCGCAAGAACCTCCAGGCAGAGGTTGACCAGCTCCGCGAGGAAATCAACCGCATTGCTGATTCTGCGAACTTTAACGGCACCAAGCTGCTTGACGGCTCCCTGGAAAAGGGCGGCGGAAGCCGTGTTACCAAGGGTATTGACCGCATCCTGAAAGAGACGCTGGCGGCAGGGGAAGACCCGATCGAGATGACCGGCGAAAAGACCATCCTGGACGGCGGCAACAACTCCAGCCAGGCAACCAAATTCGACGTTGATTTCTCTGGCCTGAAAAAGGGCGAAGCGGCAGGCGACGAAGAGCCTCCGGCTGGTGGCGGTACGCCCAGTGAGATTGGCGGCACTGCTGGGACGGTTACGGTTAACGGTAACAATGCCCAGATTGCTGCGGGCGCTGATCTGAAGGAAGTCATTGACGCGTTGCCTAACGCTGGCACCATTGCAGATGGTTCGGCTATCAATGTTCACTATGACGGTACTGATTGGAAGATCACCATTGGTGGTGAAACTCTGACGGGGACTGGTACAGATGATGGCGCTGGCAAACTTACAATTGCGGATGCAAACGGCAAGGAACTGCTGACCATTACTGGTCAAGCTGGCGATGTCGCAACCAATTTTGAGGGCGATATTACCACGGCTACAGCCACGGGCCTGACTTACACGCCTGCAAAGGCTCCGGCTCCGGGGACAAGGGCAGCTACCATCACGCCTCCGACTGCTACTGGTATTACGGAGGATACAGCTGGTGCTGCTGGTGCAGCTGCACAATACAGCTTCGATCTGAATGATCTGGATGTCGACGCGGCGTGCACTCTGACGCTGACTGTTGGCGGCAAGTCGTATGACGTCGAAGTTACTGATGCTGAAATCGCTAATAAGGCTACAAATCCGCTGGATGAAGTGATTGCTGGCAAGCTGGCAACTGCGATGAATGCCGACCCGGTGACAGATGCAACCGCAGGCGATTATACTGCTGCTGTTACTGGTTCGAAAATCACGCTGACCGCTGCGAATCAGGGTACGGTAACGACCGATTTGAAGGCAGGCAACATTGCTGTTGCTGAAAAGCCTGCTGCTCCGGGCCCGGATGCTGGGACCTCTACCATCGACTTTAAGATCGGCGGCGAAGTTCTGGCAGAGGATATCGAAGTTGCTGACGACGCGACGGCAGAAGATATCGCGAATGCAGTGTTTGAAGCACTCGGCGGCGACGCAACTGCGGGTACTGATCCGGTTGAAGTTACACTCAATGGCGCAAAGTGGAATGTAACCTGCGCTGATGGCAAGCTGTCGTTCGAGCTGACAGATGCTCCGACTGCTGAAAACATCAAGGGCAACTTTGACTGGGACGTGACCGGCGATACCGGTTCGCTGGCGGGCAACCATACCGCTGGTACCGTTGTAACGCAGGCGGGCCAGGTTGGCGCAGCGAACGCTGTGGCGAACACCGTCTTCGAGATCACTGAGGACGATATCAAGGACGGCTCCACCATTACCCTCGACGGCAAGACCGTAACGCTTGCGGTTGGCCCGAACAGCCAGTACAAGGACGGCGCGAATGTTGTCGACCTGACTGGCATGGACCCGCAGAAGATCGACCTTGACAAGGCGCTGGGTAAGATTTCCGAAGCTTTCAAGGATGGCACAACCAACTTTACCGTCGGCGTAAACGACACGAAGAACGGCGACGGCCATAAGGGCCTTACCGTCCATAAGAAGGATACTTCTACGCAGACTTATGACACGGTTGAGAAGCTTGCAAGTGTATTCAGCATTGCAACCGCTGCTGACGGCGATCCGCTGACCCTTCAGATTGGCGACAGCTCCGATTCGTACAACCAGCTGGCTGTTTCTGTCGGAGATATGCACGTTGACGCGATGATCGTTGAAGACCCGAAGACCGGCGCGAAGACCAGCATTGCTGATATCGATATCAGCAACCAGAAGGGCGCGCAGGCTGCGGTTGACGTTATCAAGGGCGCGATCAACTATGTTTCCAGCGTCCGTGGTAACCTCGGTGCGATCTCTAACCGTCTCGACCACACCGCGAACAACCTGTCCGTAATGGCCGAGAACATCCAGGACGCAGAGTCCACCATCCGCGACACCGATATCGCGAACGAGATGATGTCCTACACGAAGAACAACATCCTCGTCCAGTCGGCTCAGGCAATGCTCGCGCAGGCCAACCAGGTCCCGCAGGGCGTTCTCCAGCTGCTCCAGTAATTCCGGCGGCCTAACGTCATAAAGACGGGAGGAAAATTATGGACCTCATGAACAGCATTGCGTCGTCCGCCATGTCGATGAGCGCGGCTCAGCTTGCGCAAAATTACAGCATGGCCGTCACCAAAAAGGCGATGGATGTTGAGGAGCTCGCGCTCAAGGAGCTGACGGAAATGCTCCCCCCGAGCCCCTATAACTTCGACGTTTATGCATAAACCCGCGTGGCGGGCTGGGAATTGTTTCCCGGCCCGCCGCTTTTTCAGATATTCTTCAAAAGTACAGGTTGAAAGATGAGCGGCAGCTGGAAAAATATTCATTTCCGGAATCCTTGGGCTGGCTTTGCCGTAAATAAGCCGTTTTTTCCAAAATGTTTTTTTTGTTTTGCTCTTGAAAATCCAGGAACGGCAGTGTATAATAGGTATGGACTTAGAAACCCGGGCAGTGGTATGCCCTTTTGGGTGATTTTAGCAGGAAGGCCGGGCCTTCCGAGCGGAGGTATGCGTGCGTGGATGAGAAAATGAAGCAGTTTGGGGCGAAAGCCAAGGGGTTTGTCTCCAAGGTGGGCAAAAAGACCTGGGCGATCATCGGGGCGGTTGCCGGCGTGGCTGTTATCGCGGTCGTGCTCCTTGTTGTGCTTACGATGAATAAAACCTATGTCCCTCTTTTTACCGAGCTCAGCAGCGAGGACATCAGTTCTATTTTAAACTACCTTTCGGAACAAAACGTGACCGATTATAAGGTCCGGGATAACGACACCATCCTCGTCCCGGAGGCGATGGAGCCCTCCCTGAAAGCAAAGGTTATGATGGCGGGCTACCCCGCGGCGGCCGACGGCTATGCGCTTTATGACGAAAAGGTCAGCTCGCTGTCAACCGAATCCGACCGGAACAACTATACCAGGATGGGCCTCGAGAAAAACCTCGTCGCCCTGATCGAGAATTTCGACAACGTCCGCCAGGCCAGCGTACTCATCAGCCCTGGGCAGGATAACTCTTACGTCCTCAACCGCGACGATACCATCGACGCAACCGCTACCGTTTTTGTTACCACCCGCAACGGCGGCAGGCTCTCCGACGAGGTCGCGGCAGCGATCCGCCGCGCGGTCAGGTTCGCCGTTGAAGGGCTCAAGATTGAAAATGTGACCATCGAGGACCAGAACGGTACGACTTACATAGACATTGACGGGCTATCTTCCAAAACGGATGAATCTATGCTCAAGCTAACCCTCGAAAGCGAGCAGAATGCCATCATCCGCCGCAATATCCTGAACCTCCTTGCCCCGGTCTACGGCGAGGAAAACCTGAGCGTCGGCGTCAATACCACCGTCGACGTCGCCCATACCTGGGAAGAGGCTATCCAGTATTACCTCCCCGAGTATGCACAGGACGGCTCCACCGGCGGCAAGGGCATTATCGGCAGCCGCGTCTTCCATTACGAGATCGGCCGCGACGGCAACACGAACCAGGGCGGCGTGCCCGGTACGACCACCAACGCCGACCTCTCCGAGTACGTCGAACAGGGCTACCAGCCGGACGGCAACGAGAATGTCCTGGAGGGCGACGGCGAATATAACTACGACAACAGCCAGACCACGACCCAGAAGGAATGGAACGGCGGCACGATCATTGACTGCATGGTCTCGGTTACCATCAACGCCCAGCCCGGCTCGGTCAACACCGACGACCTTGTCGGACACGTTGCACGCGTTGCCGGCATCGACGTGGAGATGCAGGACGATAAGGTTTCTGTACTCGCGATCCCGTTCATCCTCGAGCCGGCCGAAGACACCACTACCCGCGGCGGTATCCTCGCAGGCGTGCCCGATTGGGTACTCTACGCCGCGATTGCGGGCCTCGCGCTGTTCCTGCTCATCCTGCTGATCGTGCTGATCCTCGTCAGCCGCAGCCGCAAGAAGCGCAAGGCGCAGGAAGAGGCGCTGCTCGCAGAGCAGGAAGCCGCAGCCCTTGCAGCCGCACAGGCCGCAGCGGCCCTCGCCTTCACGGAAGAGCAGCAGCAGGAGCCGCCCAAGACGGGTGCAAACATTATGGAAATCCACACCGAGCGCAGCATGGAGCTGCGCCGGGATGTGCGGGCCTTCGCGGAGAGCAACCCCGAGGTTGCCGCGTACATGGTCAAGAGCTGGCTGAAGGAGGACGAGGAAGACGATGGCCGATAAGAAAAAGAAAAAGAAGGGCGCAGAGCCTGAAGCCGCTCCGGCGGAGGAAAAGGCCGCGGTTGCCGCCGCCCCTGCGCCTGACGCCAATGCGAGCAAGACCCGCGCAAGCGAGCTGACCGGCGCGCAGAAGGCCGCCGCCGTGATTATCGCGCTGGGCGTTGAGAAGGCTTCCCTGCTTTACCAGCACATGGACCCGGAGGAGATCGAGATGGTCACGCTCGAGGTCGCCAAGCTTGGCTTCCTCGACGCGGACGTCACAGAGGAAGTCCTCACCGAGTTCTACCAGATGTGCATGACCAACAAGGCGGTCACCGAGGGCGGCATCGAGTACGCGCGTACCGTGCTGCAAAAGGCATTTGGCGACCAGGCGGCAAGCACGCTGCTGGAAAAGGTCACAAAGTCCCTCAAGAACCGCGAGTTCTCCTTCATGAACAAGGCGAGCGACAAGGACCTGTTCTCTGCGCTCCAGCATGAACGCCCGCAGACCATCGCGCTTGTGCTTTCCTATGTCGACCCCGACAAGGCGGCGGCTGTGATCGAACAGCTGGAAGGCCGGCGGCAGATCCAGGTCGTCGAGAGCATCGCGCAGATGGACAGCGCGTCCCCGGCTGCGATCAAGATCATCGAAGCCGAGATGACCCGGCGGTTCGCGAACATCTTCAGCAGCAGCAACGTCCAGGTCGGCGGCATCGATTTCGTTGCCGATGTGATGAACAACCTCGACCGTTCGAGCGAAAAGACCATTTTCGACGGGCTCAACGCGTACAACGACGAGCTGGCCGAGGAGATCCGCAAGCGTATGTTCGTATTCGAGGATATTATGACGATGGACGACCGCTCGGTGCAGCGCTTTGTCCGCGACTGCGACCCGCGCGACCTCGTGCTGGCGCTCAAGGCGGCGAACGAGGAGGTGCAGGGCAAGCTGTTCAAGAATATGTCCGGCCGTATGGCAGAGAGTATCCGCGACGACCTCGAGGTGACCACCAACGTCCGCATGAAGGACGTCGAGGACGCGCAGCAGCGTATTGTAAATATCATCCGCGGCCTGGAAGAGAAGGGCGAGGTCATTATCATGAAGGGCGGAAAGGACGATATCATTGCCTAATATTTTCAAGCGGTTCATGAAGCCTGAAGCCTCCGCCTATGTATTCCCCGACGCGAGCAACTGGGACGATGTGACTGAGATTGTCAAGCCCGGCGATGGCGACGAGGAGCCCTTCGAGGAGTTCCAGCCTGATGAGGCTGAGCTGACTGCCGGGCAGGATGGGGATTTTACGGGTTTCCATGAATATAATGGCCTGGGAGGGGAAGCCCTCCTGGAAGAGCCCGAGCCCCCGCCTGCGGAGGCTGCGAAGGAAGAAAGCCCTGCGGAACCCGCCGCGTCGGCGGAGGAAGCTGAGCCGCCGCGCAAACGGCGTTCTACGCCGGTCGACTATGCGCGCATCCAGGCTGAAGCAATCCTTTCGCAAGCGCGGGAGGAAGCCGACGCGATGAAGGAAGCCGCGCTTGTGCAGGCGCAGGAGGAAATCCAGCAGCTGCGGCGCGAGGCGCGCTCGGACGGATACAATGCCGGCTATGCCGAGGGCATGGCAAGCGGCATGAGCGAAGGCCGCGAGGAGCGCGAACGGCAGGCGATGGAGCAGGGGAAGATCGTCAAGGAGTTCCTGGAATCGGCGGTCAAGCAGCGCGACCAGCTGCTCGATGAAACACGCGAGGAGCTGCGCGATTTGGCGCTCGCGATTGCGGAGAAGGTGATCCGGATCAGCTTGAAGTCGAGCGGCGATGTGCTGATGCGCATGATCGAGACCGCCACCGAAAAGCACCGCAGGTGCGAATGGGTGCAGATCTATATTGCGGACTGCGATGCGAAAAACCTTGCGATGTCCATGCCGGAGCTGACTGCGGCGCTTGGGCACCTGTCCGACCGCGTGCGGATTATCCCGATGGCGGATGATGAATCGGGCACCTGCATCATTGAAATGCCCGATGAGATCATTGACGCGAGCGTTTCGACGCAGATGGACAACATCCGTGAGCTGATGAGCACGGCGGTGCGGGATTAAGTTAGTTTATGATAGGGTTCCTCCCTGGTTCCAGGGATGGGGAGTTTGAGCATGTTTAAGGATATCATCCGGCAGCTCCAGCAGGCGGAGACCATTGGGCACACCGGCAAGATTGAGAATATTGTGGGCATGTCCATTGAAGCTTCCGGCATCAAGGCGGCTGTGGGCGATATCTGCCGTATTTACAGCGGCGAGTCCAGCGGGCAGATCACCGCTGAGGTGGTCGGCTTCAAGGACGACCGCGTGCTGCTGATGCCGTATTCTGAGATGAGCGGCATTTCGGCGGGCAACTTTGTCCGCACGACCGGCCAGCAGTTGCGGCTGCGCGTGGGGTCGTTCCTGAAAGGGCGCATTATCAACGCGCTTGGGCAGCCCATCGACGACCAGGGCGCGTTTGAGGGCGGCGTCTATTACCCGATCGGGGGCAGCGGCTATATCAACCCCCTGACCCGCCCGCCGATCCGGGAACGCATGGAGTTCGGCGTGAAGGCAATCGATGGCCTGCTGACCATCGGTAAGGGCCAACGTATGGGCATTTTTGCAGGCTCCGGCGTCGGCAAGAGTACCCTGATGGGTATGATTGCGAAAAATGTCAAAGCAGATATCAATGTGATCGCGCTGGTCGGCGAACGTGGGCGCGAAGTGCTTGAGTTTGTACAGAAGGACCTCGGGGAAGAGGGGATGCGGCGTTCCATCCTTGTCGTCGCGACCTCCGACCAGCCCGCCATGCTGCGTATGCGCTGCCCGTCAGTGGCGACCGGCATTGCGGAGTATTTCCGTGACCAGGGCTTCGACGTGCTGCTGATGATGGACTCGCTGACGCGCTTTGCGATGGCGCAGCGCGAGATCGGCCTTGCGATCGGCGAACCGCCGGTTGCGCGCGGTTATACGCCTTCGATTTACGCTGAGCTGCCCAAGCTGCTCGAACGCAGCGGCAACTTCAAGACCGGGTCGATCACTGCGATTTATACCGTCCTTGTGGAAGGCGACGATACCAACGAGCCAATCGCCGATACCGTGCGCGGCATCCTGGACGGGCATATCGTCCTGTCGCGCGCCCTTGCGGCGGCCAACCATTACCCGGCAATCGATATCAGCGCAAGCATTTCCCGACTGATGATCGAGCTTGTGCATGAGGAACATCAGCGGCTTGCGTCACAGCTGCGGGATATCCTGAGTATTTATGAAAAGAATGCAGACCTGGTTTCGATCGGCGCGTATAAGGCGGGGACCAACCCGCGGCTGGATTTTGCACTGACGAAGATCGATCAGATCAACGGGTTCCTAATGCAGGGTGTGAATGAGGCGTTCAGTTTCGAGAAATGCCTGGAAGAGCTGCACAGGATCCTGAAATAATGATTTTTTTCCTGCTATGGGGTACGTAAAAAAACAAGTCTGAGAACAGGGGAGACGACATAGGATGAAAAAGTTCCGCTTCCAGCTGGACACGGTTTTAGGGTATAAGCAGCAGGTGCTGGATAACCGGCTGGTGGAGCATGGCGCGGCAGTTGCGCAGGTGACACGGCAGGAGGCCGTTTTGCAGGACGCCGAAGGGCGGCTGTCCAATTATGAGGAAGAGTTCCGGCAGAAAAAATCAGCCGGGATGTCGATGTTTGAAGCGCTGAAGTATCAGAACTGCATGGAAGCGCTGGTGGGCGAGGTTGACCGGGAAGCGGAAAAGCTGGTCCAGCTGCGCCGTGTGGAAGAGGAAAAGCGCGCACGTGTGGTAGAAAGCCGCGTGGAAACGAAAACGCTGGAAAAGCTCAAGGAGTTTAAGCTGGCGGAGTATAACAAGGGCGTCCAGAAGGACGAGGAGCGGTTCATTGACGATTTGACCGCGACACGGAGAGTGCTGAGCAACGCGTAAAACGCGCGTTTCTCATAGATATCCTGATGGAAAGGAGGTGAAATGAGAGAAATGAAAGGTGTAGATATGACCACACAGCTCATCAATACCGGCGCGTCCAGCTCTTCGCAGAAGGTTGGCAATAAGCAGGGCGGCTCCAAGTCTGACCAGTCGGATTTTGAGAAGATGCTTGAAAACGCGGGCCAGCAGCAGGATGTTGCGGCAAGCGACGGCAGTGCTGCTGGCGGTACGACGTCAGAAAGCGGCAGTGCGGATACGAACACCGCAGCAGGCGTAGAGGAGCCCGGCACGGAGCAGATGGTGCTTGCGGCGGCGCTCATCACCCAGCAGCCGATCATCCCGGTCGATACGATCACCCCGGTGACCGTTGAGGAGATCGCGCCCGCAGGCGCGCAGGCAGCAGCCCTCCCGGAAGCCGCAGCAGCCGTGCAGCAGGCGCCGGAACAGGTGCTTACCGTAACCGAGCAGCAGGTGGACGTGGAAGCGGCCCCGGAGGAAGCGGTCCAGCTGGCAGAGCCTGAGCAGGCGGTGGAAGCCGTAGCTGAGCAAGCTGCGCCGGAGGATAACGTGAAGGCGGAGCATCAGGAAACCACGGTGAAGGATTCGGAGCCGGAGGTAACGGACGCTTCGGCGGCAACGGAAGCGCCGGTGTTTGAGGGCACGGAGACCGTCCCGGTCAAGGTCGCGGAAACCGGCGAGCCGGTAGAGGCTGAGGCGGAGGACGCGGCGGAGCAGATCGCCAAGCGTATTGGGCAAGCGATTGTACAGGGTGAAAGCAAGGTTGAGATCAGCCTGACCCCGGAAAGCCTGGGGCAGCTGACCGTTGAGATCACGCGCTCGGGCGACGGCACGCTCAGCATCGTGCTGACAACCGTCAACGAGAAAGCGGCGAACCTGATCGACCGGCATGCGGCGAGCCTTCAGCAGCTGCTGACGGACGGCGCGCAGAATGTCCATGTCGAGATCGAAACCCGCACGCATGAGACGGCTGCACAGCAGTTCCTGAACCCCGATGGGCAGAACGAGCACCAGCAGAACCAGCAGCAGCGGCAGAAGAAGGACGACGGCGACAGCCATGATGAGGACTTTTTGCAGCAGCTCCGGCTTGGGCTGGTCGGGATGGACTAAGGGCCTGGCTGCGGCAGCGCAGAAATGGCTTTCCAGTCAGGCTCACAAAATCTATTTAGAAAGGAAGCGGTTACATAATGGCATCAGTCAACCCCTACGATAATATAAACTCGCAGATCGGCCAGATTTTGCCAACGTTAAAAGCGGAAAATAGCACGAATGTAAAGGCTGGCACCAGCCTTGATATGGATGACTTCCTTACGTTGATGGTTGCGATGTTCCAGAACCAGGATATCGACAATACGGCGGACACGAGCGATATGCTGAACCAGATGGTGCAGATGTCGGTCATCCAGGCGATCACGGATATCAGCCAGCTGATCAGCGACAGCACGAACATGACCTACGGTGCGTCCCTTGTCGGCAAGGAGGTCACGATCGGCAAGTATAATTCGTTTGGCAAGCTTGAGGAGTTCACCGGCATTGTTACCGGTACAGGCCAGCTTGATGGCCAGCAGGTCGTTTTTGTCAATGACAAGATGTATATGCTGTCCGATGTCATGTGCGTCGGTAAGATGCCTCCGAAGGACACCGACAATGATAAGCCGACCGACGGCACGGATAAACCGGATGGTACTGACAAGCCGGACGGCACGGATAAACCGGATGGTACTGACAAGCCGGACGGCACGGATAAGCCGGATGGTACCGACAAGCCGGATGGCACGGATAAGCCGGATGGTACTGACAAGCCGACTGAAGGCGCGGGAGATACCAATACGGAGTCCGGCCCGGATGCGGACAATGATGCAGCTGGGGACAACGGCGCAGACGTAAACCCGGACGCATAACGGGAGGTGACGCAGCAGTGATCGACCGCATTTCACTGGCAGGCGCCGCCCGCACCCCGGGTACCGCCCAGCGTGCAGCCGGAAAGCCGCAGCAAAGCTTCGGCGCAATGCTCCAGCAGGCGGCAAGGCAGGCTGAGCCCGCCCCCCTGAACTTTTCCAAGCACGCGCTGACACGCGTGGAGGAACGCGGGATCGAGCTGACCCCCGAACTGATGGAGAAGCTTGCCGGGTCGGTCGGGAAGGCGTCGGAAAAAGGCGCGGTGAATATCCTTGCACTCGGCGGGGAGCAAGCGTTTATTATCAATGTCCCGCACAGCCGGGTGATTACAACCATCTCACAGGATGAGATGAAAGAAAAGATTTTTACCAATATTGACGCCGCCGTGCTGCTGTAAACAGCTTCCACGGGTTTGGAAAGCAGGTCCCGAAGGGATGCTTTGGCGGGGGTCAGAAGGATCCCCGCCGCCCGGCTTCAATCAAGAGAGGAGATACTTTAGAATATGACTGGCGCTATGTACGCATCTGTTGCCGGACTGAAAACGCACATGAGTGCGATGAATGTAATCGGCCACAATATCGCGAATGTTAACACAAATGCTTATAAGGCATCCAGCTATACCTTTAAGGAGTCGCTTTATACCACCTCGCGCGGCGGTTCGGACGGTACCCCGACCAACGGCGGCGTGAACCCCGCCCAGATCGGCTACGGCTGCTCGATCGGCTCAATCGATATGGATATGGGCTCGAAGAACTATTCGCCAACCGGACGCGAGCTCGATATCTGTATTGACGGCGACGGCTTCCTGATGGTCGGTGATAAGACACAGGGCCCGTTCACCAGCACGGATTCGCTCAAGTCGCTTGACCTCGAGCGTCTCGGGCGCTTGAAGTTTGACGCGCAGGGCTATCTGACCGACGACCAGGGCCGCGTGGTTTATGGTTTTGCTGCCGTCTATGACGCAGATGCGGGCGAACCCAACGGCACGCTGAACACCAAGAGCAAATACGCTGCAAACCTTACCCCTATCCGTATCCCATATGTAAACGAAAAGGGCTTTGCACTGTTCCCGACGGTATATGGCGGGACTGGGGACAATAACACGACAGCGCCTGATACCACGGCGACCGGCTGGGTCCCCAATACCGATGGGCTGACCGCAGACGATGCGGGCCGGGTTGTCGATTCGCTCCCGACCAAGGCCGATGACGGCACTGGCAATGGCGGCGGCGCCGATGGCACGCCAGACCCGGACGCGAAGCGCGCGCTGCTGGACAGCATCCAGATCAGCACGGAGGGCGTCATTACTGGTACGATTAAAGACAGTGACCAGACGATTGTAATCGGCCAGATCGCAATGGGTATGGTCGATAACCCGGAGGGCCTGACCCATACGGACGGCCGTTACTTCCGTGCGATGGAAGGCGCAGGCAATGTCTACGCGGGCAGCATGGGCGGCCTGGTTGACAATACCGAGGTCAATAACGACAACAATCAAGGCGGCAACGGTACGGATAACCAGGCGCCCCCAGAGACACCCGTCAAGGCGGCAGGCACGACCCGCACCATCAGCAACGGCCTGGAAAGCTCCGGCACCGACCTTGCGCAGGAAATTTCCAATATGATCCTCATCCAGCGCGGCTATCAGGCCAACACCCGTATCATCACGGTTACGGACAGCATGCTGGAAGAGCTGGTCAATATGAAACGGTAATCCAAACTGATTAACTTTTGAGCTGATCCACCGGCGCGGAGCATGGGCGGGGCGCGCCCCGCCCACCGCTGCGGCGGAAGGAGGGGGAGACATGATCGTCCTGACAAAAATGAACAAGGAGCGCTTTCTGGTCAATCACAACCAGATCGAGTGCATTGAACTGATCCCGGAATGTAAAATCGTCATGATGAACCACGATTACTACCTCGTCCGCGAGTCGGAGGAGGAGATTATCCGCAAGATCACCGAATACAACGCTAAGATAATGGATATCCACCGCGAGATAACCATCGTCGACCGCCGCTGAGAACGGCAAAATTAGTTAAGGGCAGGAATATAAAGTATGAACATTACATATATCATCGGTCTGCTGCTGGCAATCGTCGTCATCGTGCTGGGCATGGCGAATGGTTTCCCGCCGTATGAATTCGAGAAGGTCATGAACTTTGGCGACGGCCCCAGCGTTATGATCGTTATCGGCTGTACGCTTGCGATTGTGGTCGCCAGCTTCCCGGTTTCCATGCTGGCGGCAATCCCGAAGCATTTTGCGGTCATGTTCAACGTGAAGAAGAACAACCCTGCGTACTATATTGACCAGCTGGTCGAACTGGCACAGGCGGCACGTAAAGACGGCCTGCTCGCGCTGGAAGGGCTTGCGGCGGAGCAGCAGGACCCCTTCTTCAAGCAGGCGATCATGCTGATCGTCGACGCAAACGACCCCGACCGCGTCCGTTCCATCCTTGAGAATGACATCGAGTGCATGTCGGCACGCCATGAGGCGGCGGCGGCTATGTATGATAAGGGTTCCTCGGTCGCTCCGGCGTTTGGTATGATTGGTACGCTGGTCGGCCTGATCAACATGCTCAAAAGTATGAACCTGGAGTCTGGCGGGCAGTCTTCCCTTGGCCAGGATATGGGCGTTGCGCTGATTACCACCCTGTATGGCTGTATCCTTGCGCATATGGTATTCGGCCCGGTTGCGAACAATCTCCGTACGCGCGACGAGGAGGAAGTGCTCTGCAAGATGATTATCGTTGAGGGCATTACCTGTATCCAGGCGGGTGAAAACCCCAAGCTCCTGCGTGAAAAGCTCAATACCTTTATCGCCCAGAAGAAGCGCGACAGCGGCGGCGGCAGTAAGGGCAAGGGCGAAGAGTAAGAAAGGGGGCGCTGAGCCTTGAAACGGAAAAAAGGCGGCGAAGGCGGCGCCAACTGGATGGACACTTATGGCGATATGGTTACGCTGCTGCTGTGTTTCTTTGTCCTCCTGTATTCCATTTCCAGCGTTGACGAGAAGAAATGGCTGGCGCTGGTGCAAAGCTTCAACCCGAATGCGATTTATGACCTGACCGAAACGTCCGGCGAGGGCGGTGCTTCGGCGGAGGATTATGAAGGCATGGGGATGGAGGAGCAGAACGCCGAAATGGAGCAGGAAGAGATTGACGAGGCGATTGAACAGCTCTACCAGGCGCTCATACAGTATACCCAGTCGAGCAGCGCGGAAAGCAGCATTGATATCGTAAAGGGCGATGGCTATGTGTTCATTTCCTTTGATGATGCGGTGTTCTTTAACGGCGACAGCTATGTCCTCCGGGACGAGGGGGTGCAGTTGCTGACCAATATTTGCTCGATCCTGGACGGCAAACGCGATTTCATTGATGAGATCCGCGTGATGGGCCACACCGCGCAGGCAAACCCCGACAGGCCGAATACCCCGATGGTTGACCGGTTCCTTTCTTCAAACCGTGCGACCGAAGCGGCGGTATTCCTCCAGCAGCATACCCAGATCAAGGGCGAACGCATCGTGACCGTCGGTTACGGGCAGCACCGCCCGATTGATTCCAATGCGACCGCAGAGACGCGCAGCCATAACCGGCGCGTTGAGATCGTGATTACCGGGCTCAACGTAGAGGATATGATGGGCGACGCGGTCGAGCAATATTATACCACGCGCGCAGGCGGACCGGAGGAAACCGGCTCGCCCGAGTATTCCACGGCGGAGGGTGCGCCCGCGCCGGATGGGCAAGATACGCAGGATTAAGGAAATGAGGTTCGCCGATGGCGGAAAAATTATCGCAAAGCCAGATCGACGCACTGCTGAGTTCCATGCTGAATGGGGGAGGCAATGCGTCACCCCAAGAGGAAGTACCGGAGAAAAAATACCGGAAATATGATTTCAAAAGCCCGCGTAAGTTTACCAAAGACCGTCTGAAAATGCTCAGCGGCATTTTTGACAGCTATTCCCGCATCTTGAATACCAGGATGAACGGCCTGCTGCACGCGTCCTGCGAGGTAGAGGTCGAGTCGGTCGAGGAGCAGAGGTATTATGAGTTTGCAAACGCCTTGACCGATACCACGGTGCTCACGGTTGCCCACCTCAATATGGAGGGTGGGGAAGAAGAGGACCCGGTGCTCCTTTACGTCAATGCGCCTGTTATGGTCAGCATGATGGACCGGATGCTCGGCGGCAACGGGAATGTTGACGACGATATCGGTGAGGATTATCAGTATACCGACCTGGACCTGTGTGTGTACGAAAGCTTGATGCAGGATGTTGTGAGCGGCCTCGGCGAAGGCTGGGCGAACTACATCCAGCTGGATTTCGACTTTGGGCGGGTAGAGAGCAACCCGACGCTGGTGCAGCTGATCGGGTTGGAAGAGACGGTAGTGCTGGTCGACCTGAAGCTGAA
>QXXE01000089.1 GCA_009911355.1 Clostridiaceae bacterium
TGAGTCTTTTTTGGATAAAATTGTCTGTTCTGCTTTCTGTTCATGATTTGTTTACTCATTCAAATACCCTGGGCGCGCAGGTGTCAAGGATTGACAAAAAATGCTGCATTTGCTATACTTTTAGCGGATAAGGAGGATTTTTTGCCATGAGATATATTGCTTTTGATGTGGAAACCCCCAACCGCTACAGCGCCCGTATGAGCGCGATCGGCGTTGCTGTTGTCGAGGGCGGCAAGGTGGTCGATGAATTTGCGACGCTTGTCAACCCCGAGACCCATTTTGACCGTTTCAACATCGCCCTGACCGGCATTACCCCGCAGGCCGCAGCTAAAGCGCCCACCTTCCCGGAGCTCTGGCCGCACCTGGAACCGCTGTTCAGCAGCGGCCTGCTGATCGCGCATAACGCGCCCTTTGACATGGGCGTGCTGGCGAAATGCCTGTGCGGGTATGGGATTGCTTGGCGCAGCACTGCGGATTATGCCTGCACGGTGCGCATGGGCCGCAAATGCTACCCGGAGCTCCCCAACCACAAGCTGGACACCATGTGCCGCCATCTCGGCATTGCGCTGCGCCATCATGAGGCGGGCAGCGACAGCCGCGCGTGTGCCGAGCTGCTCATCGACTACCAGAAGCACGGTCTGTGCGCGGAGGATTTCCGGCGCAGCTACAGATTGGAAATGTGCGGGCGCTAAGGGGCTTCCAGCCCTTGCGCGGGCTATCATATAGATATGGTAACATGACGCACGGGGACCCTGTGGGAAATGGGCTGCGCCCCCCTTCCCGGCAGCCAGCCGAAGCGGTTTCCTGGTGCGCGCTGCATCGGGTCGAATTTCGCAGAAAACGGTTGAAATAAGTATTTTGTAGGCGGGTAAAATGAAGCGCACCCAGTTTTTGGTAACTTTTGTCGAAAGAATCACGGGAAATATGTCGGAAATTTGTTGCTTTAACTGGAAAGATATGGTAAATTGTAGGAGTCGCAGGAAGCGGCAGATTTCGTAAAGAGGTGTGACATATGGAACAGAAAATTCGTGTGCTGATCGCTGACGGCGATAAAGAATTTACCGAAGGATTTGAGCTGGCCTGCGGGAAAAGCGGCCTGATCGAGCTGGTAGGCGTAGCGGCGGACGGGCGGAAGGCGCTCGAGCTTGCGGGCCAGCTTTCGCCGGACATCCTGCTGATCGACCTTGTGCTGCCGGAGATTGACGGGCTGACGGTGGTGCAGCGGCTCCAGGACACCGGGATTGCGATTGTTGTGCTGAGTGCGTTTGGGTCGGACGGGTCGAACGCGGTGTGTTCGCAGCTGAATGTGCGGTATGTGATGCGCAAGCCGATTGACATGGACGTGCTGATTGAGCGGCTTTATCAGAGCAGGCTGGCGGCGGCGTTCCCTGCGTCGGAGGATATGGAGCTTGCGTTGGAGATCAAGGTAACGGAAGTGATTCATCAGATCGGGGTACCGGCGCATATCAAGGGGTACCAGTACCTGCGGGACGCGATCATGATGGCGGTACATGACATGGAGGCGGTGGGGTCGATTACGAAAATACTGTACCCGTCGATAGCAAAGCAGTATCATACGACTTCGAGCCGGGTAGAGCGTGCGATCCGTCATGCGATCGAGGTGGCTTGGGACCGTGGCGACTTGGAAACCTTGCAGGCATATTTTGGGTACACGGTGTCGGGCATCAAGGGCAAGCCTACGAACAGCGAGTTTATTTCGATGATTGCGGACCGTCTGCGCCTCCAGCTCAAGACGGGCTGAGGAGGCTGCGCGGGTTGCCCTCCGCGAGCCGCGCTCCTCGCCGGAGGGGCGCCCTCGCCGGACGGGCGCCCTCGCCGGGCAGGCGTCCTCGCCGGACGGGCGCCCTCGCCGGGCAGGCGTCCTCGCCGGACGGGCGCCCTCGCCGGGCAGGCGTCCTCGCCGGACGGGCGTCCTCACGCCGGACGGGCGGCAGGGCGCTGCCCTGCACCCGCTGGGGCTTTGCCCCAGACCCCGAGATGCTATCGCATCTCCACCTCGCCTGCGGGCGGGACGGGGGCTCGTTTCCCGTTTCCGCTCCCGCCACGATGCCCTGCCGGTTTGGCCGTTTGGACTGTGTCGAATCCCTTGTTTTCCAGTCGGATTATCATGGATTTTCTGGAAAAACCTGTATTTGCAAGCGTCTGCGGACGCTCCTGTAAATTGGAAAAATTAGGAGAATCCGTCTTCCTGTTCCGCTCGAAAAAACGGGGAAATTACAATTTGGTGACAAAATGCTCTCCCCTAATGGGTTGCCGCACCGATTCTTCTCCGGAAATCGTTCAAATTCACAGAATTTACCGCTATTGGCCAGTCTTTTTTGGAAAAACGAATATTGACGAATGGCTTGAAAACGAGTATCCTATAGATAAGTTGGATTATTTATTTGAAGTAGGAGCGATGCAAGTATGTTTTCTAAAGAGGTACAGGTTACCAATCAGGTGGGCCTTTACGCCCGCCCGGCCACGTTTTTCATCCAGAAAGCGAATGAATTCAAGAGCACCATCCTCGTTGAGAAAGAGGAACGCCGTGTAAACGCGAAGTCCCTGCTTGGCATTCTTTCGCTTGGCATCACCAAGGGCACTACGATCAACCTGATCGCCGACGGCCCTGACGAGGAGGAGGCTGTCACCGCTCTCGTTGAGCTCATCACCTCCAATTTTGTGGATTGAGCATTCCCTGTTTTCGCACCCCATAAAGCACCGCCTTGGGCGGTGCTTTTTTCCTGACCGCCCTTTCTCTGCGAAGGGCGCAGGGAACCCGCAGCAGGAAAGGAGGGCCTATGTCCCGGAAAGACGAACTAAAGGCACGCGTGCTCAGTCTCCCGCGCGAGCCCGGTGTGTATATGATGAAGAACAAGGAAGGCGATGTGATTTATGTTGGCAAGGCAAAAGCCCTGAAAAACCGTGTCACATCCTATTTCCAGAGCGACAGCCGCCACAACGCCAAGACCCGCCGCATGGTCTCCCTGATCGACGATTTTGAAATCATCGTTACCGAAAGCGAGTTTGAAGCCCTCGTGCTCGAAAACGCGATGATTAAAAAATACAAGCCGAAATACAACATCCTACTGAAAGATGATAAAGGCTATCCCTATATCAAGGTCACGACCTCCAAGCCCTATCCCGGTTTCCAGATTGTCGCCAAGCCTGCCGCGGACGCAGACCGCTATTTTGGCCCTTACCCCGGCCGGCGGGCCGCACGCAAGGCCATTGACACCATCTGCGAGGCCCTGCGCCTGAAGACATGCCGCAGGGTGTTCCCGCGCGATATCGGCAAGGACCGCCCCTGCCTGAACCAGCATTTAGGCCGGTGCGTCGCGCCCTGCGCGGGCGCGGTGTCCGCAGAAGAATACGCCGCGCTGGTCGGCCAGGCGGTCTCGCTGCTGGAAGGGAACTACAAGGGCCTGCGCCGCGATTTGGAGCAGAAAATGCAGCAGGCAGCCGAGGAGCTTCAATTTGAGCGGGCCGCTGTGCTGCGCGACCGCCTGCGCGCCGTGGACGCGATCGGGCAGCGGCAGAAGGTTGTCGCCGGGTCGTTCGCCGACCTTGACGTGCTCGCCTGCCATCAGGGGCAGACGCGGGGCTGTGTGGTTGTCCTGCACTATCTCAACGGCGATTTGCAGGACAAGGAATACACCATCCTCGATGAAGCCGCAGAGGACGGCGCGGAAATCCTCTCCGCATTTTTAAAGCAGTATTATGCCATGCGGCAGGCCGTGCCGCGCACGGTGCTGATTTCCGAGCCGATCGAGGGGGAAGACGCGGTCGCGGCTTACCTTTCCGATATTGCCGGACGCAAGGTCGAATTGGCGGTGCCCCAGCGCGGGAAGCGGCACGACCTTGTGAAGCTTGCGCGCAAAAATGCCGCAGAGGAAATCCTGCGCGTGGAAACCTCTGCCGAGCGCCGTGTGAAATCGCTCGAGCTGCTGCAAAGCATGACCGGGATGGACGAACTGCCGGTTCTGCTGGAAAGCTACGATATTTCCAACCTTGCGGGCACCAATACCGTCGGGTCAATGGTTGTTTTCGAGAACGCGAAGCCGCTGAAAAGCCGCTATCGTAAATTTAAGATTGCGTGCGCCGCCGAGGGGCAGGACGACTATGCCGCGATGGCGGAAATGCTCACCCGAAGGCTCACCCACTGGAAGGACGGCGACGAAAAGTTCTGCCCATTGCCCAGCGCTTTCCTGATCGACGGCGGCCTGGGGCACGTGCGTACCGCTCAGAAGGTGCTGGACAGCTTCGGCGTTGCCACCCCCTGTTACGGCATGGTCAAGGACGACCATCACCGTACACGCGGGCTTGTCGCGCCGGACGGCAGGGAGTTCGGCATTTCGACCGTACCTGCGGTATTTGCGCTGATCGGGCGCATCCAGGAGGAGACCCACCGGTTTGCGATCACCTATAACCGCACCCTCTCCGGCAAAAAGCTGCGCACGTCCAGCCTCGACCAGATCGACGGCGTTGGCGGCAAGCGCCGGGGCGAGCTGCTGCGGCATTTCGGGAGCATCGAAAACATCAAAGCTGCCAGCGTGCAGGAGCTCGCCCGCATCGTCCCGCGCGGCATTGCAGAAAAGGTTTACGAATTTTACCATAAGTCTTAGAGCCTATCCCATAATGGGACGTGCGCAGATTGCGCCGTCAGATTTTTCGTCAGGCGAAGCCGATTTCCCGCAGGAATCCTTTGTGGATTTCAAGAGGAAGCGGCACAGCATGACGGAAAAGATACAAGCAAGCTGTGTGCGGATCATTTCGGGGTAGGCTCCTAGTGCTCCATCCGGCCAGAAATCGAACTCGTTCTTGGGCTGGATTTCCGCATGGCTACGTTATCGTCCTTGACGGGCGTCAGCCCGCCTGCGTCCTCTGCCTTGCCCTGCGAAAATCCCGCTCCAAGCCCAAGTCCGCTTTCTGACTGGATGGAGCACTAGCCCCTGCACGATTTTGAACGAATCCGTTTTGCTCAAAACGCACAAAAGCGCACATGTACGACCGTCAGGCCACACATGTGCGCTTTTCTCATATTATATCCAAAAAACTTTCATCCAGCGCCCCTTAGAGGTAAAACAGAACGCATTCACAATCACCACGCACCCATTCCCCGCCGCAGCGGAGAAAGGGTTTCCAAAGGGGCTAGCCCCTTTGGCGCCGTCCGCGTAGGACCGCCGTCCGCGTAGGACTGCCGTCCGCACAGGACCGCACGCCGCGCAGACGCTGTATCAGACCAAGATCTGGTCAAGGGTGCGGAAGAGCCGTTCAATATTGATCGGCTTGGAGATGTGCCCGTTCATCCCGGACTGTAATGCCTCCCGCCGATCCTCGTCAAAAGCATTCGCCGTCATGGCAATGATCGGGATCTTCGCAAGATCACTGTTTTCCAGCGCACGGATCTTCATGGTCGCTTCATAACCGTTCATCACCGGCATCTGCACATCCATCAGCACCAGCCGGTAATATCCCGGCGCGGAGTTTTGCAGCATCTCAACCGCAATTTCACCGTTTTCAGCAACCTCGGTCGTGAACCCGGCCTCCTCAAGGATTGCAGTGGCAATCTCCTGGTTCAGCGCGTTGTCCTCCGCAAGCAGGATGCGCCCAGTATGGTTTTTCTTCGGGATCTGCACCTCCCGCCGGACAGTATCCCCTTCCTCGCCGACCACCGATTTCAGACAGCCTCGCAGCTCAGAAAGAAACAGCGGCTTGCTGCAAAACGCCGTGACCCCAGCCTCGCGCGCCTCATCCTCAATATCCGACCAGTCATAAGCAGTCAGCACGATAATCGGCGCGTTTTCGCTGGTTTCCTTGCGGATGCGCCGGGCAACCTCAACACCATTCATATCCGGCATCAGCCAGTCAACAATATAAACGCAGTAGTTGTCGTTCCGGGTGACCGCCTGACGGGTGCGCAGCACGGCTTCCTTGCCGGAAAGCGTCCATTCTGCGCGCATCCCGATCTGCTGGAGCATATACGAAACGCTGTCGCAGGTGTTGAAGTCATCGTCGACCACCAGCGCACGCCCGTTTTGCAGCTTTTCGATAATCTGCGGCTCCTTTGCCTCGGCGTGCAGCCGCAACGGGAAGGATACCAGGAATTCCGTGCCGACCCCAGGCTCGCTTTTGACCTCAATGGTGCCGTTCATCATATCAATGATGTTCTTGGTAATCGCCATGCCGAGACCGGTGCCCTGGATGCCGCTGATGGTCGAGCTGCGCTCGCGCTCGAAAGGCTCGAAAATATGGCTGACAAAATCCTCGCTCATCCCGATGCCGTTATCCTTGATATGGAACTCATAGTTCGCATATCCCGCAGGCGCGCCCGGGCGCTCGGTAATCCGCATATTGATGGACCCGCCCGCAGGGGTATACTTGATCGAATTGCTGAGCAGGTTGAGCAGGACCTGGTTCAGCCGCAGCTTATCACAATAGATATCCTCATCAAGCACGTCGACCGTATCAATGCACAGATCATGCTGCTTGGCATGTACGTCTGCCTGTATGATGCTGTGCAGGCCGTGCAGGATCTCCGGCATGCTGCAAAGCTCCTCGTTCAGATGGATTTTACCGCTTTCAATGCGGCTCATATCCAAAATATCATTGATCAGGCTGAGCAGGTGGTTGCCGGAGGTCATGATCTTTTTCAGGTATTCCTCAACCTGGTCGCGCTTGTCGATGTGCGTGATCGCAAGGGAGGTAAAGCCGACAATGGCGTTCATCGGGGTACGGATGTCATGCGACATATTGGAAAGGAAGGTGCTCTTTGCGCGGCTGGCGCGTTTCGCCTGCAGCAGCGCGTCTTCGAGCAGGGTTTTCTTTTCCAGCTCCCGGCGGGTCTCCGCGTCCACGCTGCGGAATCCGAGCACAATCCCGCGCTGCTCTTCCCAGCTGCCCGCGCGCACCGCTTTCATCTGGTAATACTCGGTGGCATTATCCAGCACGGCGCGGAAATTGGCATAAGAGATTTTGCTTTTGCTGAGCTCCTTGATCAGCTGCTCCTTGGAAGCCGCCTTGCGCAGCAGGTCGCGGTCGTCCGGATGGACAAACCGGCGGATGTAGAACTCTAGCCCCTCATGGAAGGTGCGCCCATCGGCAAACGCCGCCTCAAACATCCGGTTGCCGCTCTCGTCCAGCCGGAGCGGGAAGCCAAGCCCGGTATCAATGTCAAAGAAGCAGGCCAGGCTGTAATCAATGCTGAGCGCGTGGACAAGCTCGGACTGGCGGCGCTCGCTTTCGGCGCGTTCGCGCTTTTCCTGAAGCTTCTGCTCGGTGCAGTCCAGCAGGAAGCGCTGGTAAAACAGCTCGCCGTTTTCTTCGAGCAGCTTGACGTTGCCCATCACATGCAGCTCGCTGCCGTCCGGATGGCGCACGCGGTATTCCGTGCTGACGTTGTCGCCCACCTTTTTCAGCGAGGTGATGCATTCCCGCAGCTGCTGCTTATCCTCGTCCACAACCGAATCCGCTACCATGTCAAACCCGTCTATCAGCATCTCTTCCATGCTTTCATAGCCGAGGATGCGCAGCGCCGCGCGGTTGATGCTGAGGATGCGCGAACCGTCGGTCGAATGGGTCATAACGCCGCAGTCCATCGTGGTAAACAGCATTTCAAGCGTGTTGTTTTTATGTACGATCTCCTGCTCGTAGGCACGCTCCTGCGTCACGTCGATTGCAACGCCGACCGTCCCCATCACGCTGCCGTCCAGATCGTACAGCGGGGATTTATAGGTAGTCAGCAGGCGTGTGCCCTCGCCGGTCTGCACGGTTTCCTCCGAGACAAAGGTCCTGCGGTTCTGCATGACCTCGCGCTCAGACTCAATACAGGCAGGGTCGTCGTGCTCCACGTCCCAGATATAGGCATGGCCGCGCCCCTGCACCTGCTGCTTGGTCTTGTTGACCGTCCGGCAAAAGCTGTCGTTGACCTTTTCATGGATGCCGTTTTTGTCCTTGTACCAGATAAGGTTGGGGACGCTGTTGATCGTGGCTTCCAAAAACTGATGGGTCTCCCAAGCGTCCGCCCGCAGCTTGCGCTCCCGCTGCCAGCGCTGGAAGCGGAAACGGAGCTCAGCCCCGGAAAGCGGGCCGGTCCAGAGGTCGGCGAGCCCGTCAAGCACCTCCTCCAGCAGCCCGGCCTGCTCCCGGCTTGCGATCACGATGCATTCGGCCTCCGGCGCTTTTGCGCGCAGCAGGGCCTGCACCGCTGCAAGGGCGTCCTGCCCCTGCACATCGGCGAGGATCAGTCCTGCGTCTGCCGCGAGGCTGGGGTCGGGTTCTCGGCTTTCGGTGAAGGAATGGGAAAAGCCTGGGGATGGGGGCAGCCGTTTCAGGATGCCGAGGGCTTCGGGCCCGTGCCCGGCCAGGTAAATTTGCAATTGGCAGTGGTACATCTGTTGTTCCTCCTGTGCGCTGTGCGTCCGGGGCGGCACAGCGTTCCTTCCACGGATGCTTTCCAAAAAAATCCTTTTCAGGCATATTGGAAATCACTTTACCACTATTTTAACAATTTTTAATCCTGCTGTCAATATTCCGGACAACGGTTTATGCCGTCGAATGCGGGCAGGCAGCAGGTCCCGTCCTTCTGCCCGTGCTTCCTGCCCCGCCGTGCCCTCGGCGCGCTTTCCTAATCGAAAATGCCCAGGGTTCAGGCAACTGGCAAGGGGCGTTGCGCCGGCCCTCCCGCACGCTCCGCGCGGACTGTCCCTTGAGGGCGGGCGCAACGCCTGCGTGGGCTGAAACCCTGCGGGCGCGGCTGCGTGCCCAACGCCTAAGCGCTGCAAAAAAGCGCCGGGAAACCTCCCGGCGCTTACACTGGCAGCAGTGGGGACACTTAGACCCTATCCCATAATGAGACGTGCGCAGATTGCGCCGTCAGATTTTTCGTCAGGCGAAGCCGATTTCCCGCAGCAATCCTTTGTGGATTTCAAGGGGAAGCGGCGCAGCATGACGGAAACGATACCAGCAAGCTGTGTGGGATATTTTCGGGATAGGCTCTTACTCTTCGTCGTCGTTCTCCCAGTTATGCCAAACGTTCTGCACGTCGTCGTTGTCCTCGAGCCCATCGAGCAGCTTGCGCATTTTTGCGCGGTCGTCTGGGTTGTCAAGGGTGATATAATTCTGCGGGACCATCTCAACCTCGGCCTGCGCGAACTCCATGCCCGCCTGTTCGAGCGCTTCGCGGACGGCGGAAAAATCGTCGGGGGCGGTATAGATCTGGAACGAATCCTCATCGGCCTGAAAGTCCTCGGCGCCTGCGTCGAGTGCGGTCATCATGGTTTCGTCCTCGTCCAGCTCGCCGCGCTCGACCACGAGCACGCCCTTCTGGTCAAACTGCCAGCCGACGCAGCCGGTCGCGCCCATCCCTGCGCCGTACTTGTCGAGCATATGGCGCACGTCTGCGGCGGTGCGGTTGCGGTTGTCGGTGAGGGTTTCGACGATCACGGCTACGCCGCCCACGCCGTAGCCTTCGTAGTCGATGGCTTCGTAGTCGACCGCGCCGCTTGCGCCGGACATTTTATCCAGCAGGCGTTTGATGTTGTCGTTGGGCATGTTGTTTGCTTTGGCCTTTGCGATAACGTCGCGCAGGCGGCTGTTGTTGTCGGGGTTTGCGCTGCCGCCTTCTTTGCAGGCAATTGCGATCTCACGGCCGATCTTGGTAAAGATTTTTGCTTTTTTCGCATCGTTTGCGCCTTTGCGCTTGGCGATATTGTGGAACTTGGAATGTCCGGACATTATCTAAAACTCCTTACATTAAGAAAAATATGAATCTTCAATTATTTTATCAAATTTTCCTGAAAACCGCAAGAGATTTTTGCATAAAGGCACGGAAAATGGTGATACTAACCTCACGCGGCCTGACGGTGCGCGTGAAAATACTTCATTTTGAGAGGTGAACACACATGAGCCAGAAGAACAACCAGCAGAATCAGCAGAACAACCAGCAGAACCAGCAGAACAACCAGCAGCAGAACCAGAAAAACAACCAGCAGAACGGCTAAGTACCGAAGCTGCGGGCAGTTTTTCCGCGATAACAGGGCCGTGTTTGGGATACCGAAACGCGGCCCTGTTTTCATGCTTATGCCCTCCGCAGGCAGCGCCAGGGGCTCTGCCCCTGGACCCCGGCCCTCCGCAGGCAGCGCCAGGGGCTCTGCCCCTGGACCCCGGCCCTCCGCGGGCAGCGCCAGAGGGGCTCGCCCCTCTGGACTCCCTTTCACGCCTGCGGGCGGGACGAAAAAGGAAGGTAGCGCAGCGTGAAAGAGCCTGCCGCCCGTTTTTCACAGGTGGCAGGCCCTTTCAGCTGCTTAATTTTATTGGGCTTTTTGATGGGCGGCTCAAAACCCCAATTGCTTCAAACGCTTGATCGCAACCGCAGTTTTCAGGATGCGCTTTCCCGCGCGTCGTCGAGGATTTTTACGAGCTCGGAAAAATCGCTGATAACGAAATCAGGCTGGTACTCGCTCTGCTGCACCTTTGTATCGCTGGGGCCGGTCATGAACGACTTGATCTGTACCGCAACCGCGAACCCTGCCCGTTTCGAGCCAATGATATCGCGCGACATGGTATCGCCGACATAGACGGCGTTCTCCGGCTGCGAACGCATCTCGTAAAGGCTGATGCGGAAGATGCCTTCATGGGGCTTGCGATAGCCAGTGACGCTGGAAAGGGTCACATCGTCGAAATACTGGCGGATGCCATAATCCTCAAGCACGTGGAACACCGAATACAGCGCTGCCGTATTGGAAATGATGCCCAGCTTATAGCCGCGTTCCTTGAGCGCGTCAAGCATCTCGACCACGCCGGGGCGCAGCTTACGGTTAAAATATGTAACCTCCCACATGCTGGCAAGGTCTTCGGACATTTCCACAATGGTTTCGCGGTCAAATTCAAACTCACGCAGATAGAAATCCGGCCAGATCTCTTCCGGCTTGAGCTCAAGCGCCACTGACTGGCTCCATTCCTTATAGCGCTTTACGCCGCGGTCAACCTTCTCCCAGAAGGCTTCCGGGGAATCGTGGAATTCCAGCCCCCGCGCGCGCAGCATCTCCATCAATTTTTCTGTCACCTTACGGGCAGTCGCTTCGTCGTAGTTAATATCCTCTAACGTGCCGCCCATGTCAAACAATACGGTATCCAGCATTTTCCTTCGCTTCCTTCCATTCGTAACTCATGCGGGGACGCTGCATCCTGCACCGCGCCGGCCCTTTCCGGCGACGCCCTTCGGCCGCGAGCGCAAACGTTTACGTCTTGCTCTTATTCTATCAGCAAAACGCTGTAAAGTCAACCGCTTTTCCACACATTTTTTGTTCTTTTGGGAAATTTTTTCGCGTGCGTGCAAAATACCGCCGGAAGGGCCTCCGACCTGCTGTGGGAACGCAAAACCGCCCAGTCAGTCCTCCGGGCGGTTTCGGCTGTGCGCTGCGCCTGCCGTGGCTGGCGCTTACGGGCGGCACTCCCCGCCGCCTGCGCCGCGCAGGGCATGCCGCCCGCAGCTTACCCGTTGTTTTCCGTTTCGCCAAGCAAGGTAAACGCCCCGGAGCGGATCAGCTGCGCAAACGCCATCGAATCCTCCGGCAGCGTCTCGCTGAGGATGCCTGCCGTGCCCTCGTCGCCGGGACGGTGGCAGTCCGAGCCCGCCGTGCGCACCAGCCCATAGCGTTCCGCGTAGGCATGGGCGAGCTCGTTCCGGCTGTCGTGGCGCGGGTTGAGGTTGAGCACCTCCACGCCGTCCAGCAGCGACGGGTCGACCGGCACGCAGCCATTGCGGAAGGGGTGCGCGTGTACCAGCACGCCGCCGAGCGTTCGGTTGTACTCGGAGAATTTCACAACCCCCATCCCGATAATTTCCTTCGGGTTTTCCAGCAGTTTTTCGTCAAAGCCATAATATAAGTAGTCGTTGTGGTTTTCAAAGAAGCGCAGCTCCGCGCCCATGTAGATTTTGATACCGGCCTTTGCGCCTTCCTCGCACATCCGGCGGTAGCCTTCCAGGAACGCGTCAAGCGCCCCGGCGGGGTTTTCGATGTCAATACCTTTATAGTTCCAGGTGTCATAGTTATAGTGATCGGTGACGGCGATTGCGTCAAAGCCCAGCTCCTGATACCGCGCAATGATTTCGGGCGCGGTCAGCCAGCCGCATTTGCTGGTATGGGTTGTGTGCAGGTGTGTTTCGATCTTGTACATACCGGTAAATCCCCTTTCTGAGAAAGCGCAAACGTTTGCAACCCGGCGTAAAAAGAAAAAATGCCGGGGCTATGCTTAGTATAAAGCACACACGGGCCCGCTGTCAAGCGGTTTCTTGAAAAACGCCGGGACGCCGCCTGGCGGCTGGGCATCCCCATGCTGGCGGCATTTATCCTGCTTGGGATGCTGTTCGGCTCGGACGGCATTTTCAAGATCCCGTTTGAGGACTTCTTTTTCGCTGAGCAGATTTGTTCCTTTGCACTGATATTTATTATGTTTTATGGTGGTTTCGGCACCAAATGGGCGAGTGCGAGGCCGGTTGCGGGCAAGGCGGTGCTGCTGTCGACGCTTGGGGTTGCGCTGACGGCATATGCGCTGCCCACGCCGGTTGGCGGCAATGGTTATTTAAGCGCATACCCGGCGGGGATTGTGCTGGGCAACCGCCACTTGCCGGGCAAGCGCACGCTGATCCCGGCAGTATCGCGGCAGTTGAATATGATTGACGAAAATGCCGACGTACCGACAACGTTTACTGACTCCACGGACGAAGTCGACCTGCAATTTGCAAAGCTGAAGATCCGGAACGGGCATCCATGGCAGGATCAGTATCTGCGGGATCTCCAGTTGCCGCCCGAGCTGCTTGTTGTGCTGCTTTTGCGCGGCAGGGCGCATCTTGTGCCGGACGGCGCAGTCTGCCTGCCCCTGAGGGGTCCCTGCGCGGGGGGCGGCAGGGCTCTGCCCTGCACCCGCTGGGGCTTCCGCCCCAGACCCCGCGATGCTTCGCATCTCTCTCCGCCTGCGGGCGGGACGGGGGCTTTGGCTGCCTGCCCACCCTTTATGCTGCTTAATGCCCCAGCCCGCCAGAACGGCGGCGGTCTGGGGCCGGTTTGATCTAAGGATAGATGATTTCCCACTGAGCGCTTAAACGCACAAAAAGCGCCCCATTTACCTTTGTGCTGATGATAAATACATCCGGCGATTTTACCAATTTGTTGATTGTGTCATGCTGGTATGTAAGGTATAATTGAATCGGCAAATCAGATTTTGGCGGAACTTCCGTGTTGCTTTTGCGTCTATTATAAATAGAGCCTATCCCCAAATGAGACGTGCGCAGATTGCGCCGTCAGATTTTCCGTCAGACAAAGCCGGTTTCCCGCAGCAATCCTGACGGGTTTCAAGGGAAAGCGGCGCAGCATGGCGGAAAAGATGCAAGCAAACTGTGTGCGGATAATTGGGGGATAGGCTCTGAGTATCTATCTTGGGGGAGGTCGTATGTAGTGAAAAAACAACTGCTCATAATTGTAACTCTGAGTTTTCTTTTGGCGCTTGCCGCCTGCGGAAAGTCCAGCGCAAACTCTTTTTCTGACAACCTGATTTCTGCTTCTATTGCTGATTCTGTGACTGAGGTTAAAATCACGCACATACTCGGCGGCACTGAGTCGCAATGGACAGTCGATAGCGATGAGTTGGAAACTTTGAAAAACTGGTTTTTAGGCTTGAATTGCAGTATGGTTCAGTTTGAGGCTGGGAACTCCCCTGGGGACGAGAGTGGCGGTGAAGTATATAGCTTTAACATGGCAGATATAGACCATGCTGGCTTTTCTTACGTCATCAACGGGCCAGACAGATGTTATCTTTTGATGGATGGAAATTGGTATTCGGTTTCCAATCCATCTGATCCGCCTGTGACCGAACCTCAATGGGAGAAACTGACCATTGAAAAGGTTAAAGAGCTGGCGAAAAAGGGGGATGCCCTGTCATGGAGCGATTTTGAACCATATCGCCATACAGACATCGGTTCGGGGCTATATATCTACTTCTACGAAATAGACGAAGACTATTGCCTTGTAATTGGCGGCGGAGATCAACAAGCCGCTCCCATGTATATCCGGTTGGTTTTGAAACCGTACGACCATGAGTTTTTAGATGATAAAGCATATATTGAAATACGAACCGAAAATGTGGATGATTTTATAAACAGTCAAAATAATTAAGAGCCTATCCCATAATGAGACGTGCGCAGATTGCGCCGTCAGATTTTTCATCAGGCGAAGCCGATTTCCCGCAGGAATCCTTTGTGGATTGCAAGGGCAAGCGGCGCAGCATGACGGATAAGATACCAGCAAGCTGTGTGCGGAGCATTTCGGGATAGGCTCTAAATTCCGGTTCGTGTTGTGGTTATACATGGCAGGTAACTGCCTGCATAGCTATTTTGACGAAAAATCAAGAAACCGGGCTTTCATCGGCACGGAGGGGAACGGGATCAAAAAGCCGCTGGCACGACGACGCCAGCGGCTTTTCTTTGCTTCTTTTCAGTTTTTTGCTGCTGCGGCCGCTTTGCAGTTTAGATTTCGCCGCACATGATTGCTGCGAGCGCGTCCTCTGTCGAGCGGTGCCCAAGGGAAATTGCGCCCATTGCTTCCGCACGGCGGCCGACCTCGTATTTATGGAGGTTAGTTTCGCCTTCGATGCACTGGCTGGTCAGATATACTTTTGTGCCCGAGAGGATCAGCTTCTGGACAACCTTTTCCAGCCGTACCGGCACGCCGCCGGAGCCGAACCCTTCAATAATGACCTTTTTATATTTTGACAGGAAGGTGATGATGGACGGGTCCAGGTCGGGGATCAGCTTCATCAGCACAACATTCGGGTCAATCTCTTCCACAAACGAGGGCTCGCCGCCCAGCCACGGCACAATGTTCAGGATGACCTTACCCGTGATCGGGTCGACACGCCCCGCCTGCGGCGCGTTCACCGAGCGGAAGCAGTCCAGATCGGTCGTGTGGACCTTTACGACATGGTTGCCGCGGATAATGCGGCGGTGGAGCACGGCGCAGACGCCGCAGTATGCCGACGACGCAACCTTGAATGCGTCGATCAGGTTTTGCTCTGCGTCCGAGTCAGGCATCCCCAGCGGGATTTGCGCGCCTGTGATGACAACCGGCTTGTTGAAGTTTTTCAGTACGTGATAAAGCAGCGCCGCCGTATAGCTGAGCGTGTCAGTCCCGTGCGCGATGACAAAGCCATCGTACAACGGGTAGTTTTTCCAGATGATTTCGGCGATCTGCATACGGTCGTTTGCGGTCATATCGGTCGCGTCAAGGCTCATGGGGTTTTCCACGACCACCTTGCAGATACGGGACAGCTCCGGAAGGAAGTCCAGCAGCTCTTCCCCCGTCAGCGACGGCGCAAGCCCGCGCCCGCTCTGCCGGCTGGCGATCGTGCCGCCGGTTGCGATCATTAAAATATGCTTCATTTCTCAACAACTCCTGTTCCGGTATTGAAACCTTGCCTGAACGCTCATCTGCAAGCTACAGGCACACAGAAACCTTTCCGGGCCTGCGCGAATGCTTTGCCGATGGGCTTCCCTTCTCCCTGAACCCTGGCCTTTCAAGCACGCCCTCTCAGCCGAAGGCTGCAAAACCATTCTCTCTTATCATTTTACAGCGTGTAACGGGCGCTTGTCAATCGCCTGTCACGCAAAAGGCCAGGTTTTTTCTTCGGCACACAAAAAGGGCCCGTCTGACAGAGCCCCAATTCACCTTTAGTATATCAAAAAAAGCGGCGGGTGGGAAGTGGCGGAAAGTACGAAAATCAGCCGGCTTTTTCGGCATTTCGGACGATTGACGGGGCGCGGGTTCTGTGGTAAGATAATACCATCAAAACAGACAGGGCGGCAGCACAAAAAAGGAGGCCCCGCCGTCCAGGGTCTAAGATCGACAGAAAGGGGTGGGTCCAATGGTAAGTGAATACGAAACCTTCCGTACCAGGCGGCTCGCCGCTGTAAACTGAGCCAATACGCCGACGGTAAAAACAGGCCGTGTCAACCGCCCAATAGGCCGATGGGTATGCTGATGAGCATGGCGGGCAAGACTTGAACCGATGGAAATGCGATCCCTAGGATGGGAACGGCAGAAACGGGCGCGGGCGCCGGAACGGAAGCTACAACTGAATACTTTTGAATAGATAAGGGCTTTGCACAGAAACCGCAAGGCCCTTTTTGCTCGTGTAAAAAATAATCGCCCGAAAAAAAAGTTGCACAGCGCCAAAAGGTGTATGATTTAGTTTCATAAAACATGAAAAATCCACAGAATTTTGGGAATACAGCTGCATTTTGTCATATGTTTTATTTAAGATGTTATTTTTTGCGTGAAGTTTTTATGAATTTTTTGTGAACGTTGCTCCTTGCCAAGATTGTATGCGGTTTGCTATAATTAGACCATCGGTTGAGGGCAATAAAGTGAAAGCCCAACCGGAAACTTTCAATTTTTTGCCAAAAAACCGTGATGGGGCTGTGCAATAGTGCGGCCTGGTGTCGCGGTTTTTTTATGCAATCACCCACCAGGAGGGCGCAGCAACGCTGCCAGCCCCGAAAGGCCGGCAAGAACCGCGTATTCATTATGCGCAGGGTTTCCCGGCACCTGCATGCCAGCCAAGAGACCGGAGCCGTTCAAGAGACCGGAGCCGTTTTTGAACAATCGGCGAAAAGATATTCAGTTTCCGGCGCAGGTAAACCAACCTTGACAATCAGAAGGAGTAACCAGGTTAAGAGCCTGAAGAATTGCGGGAATCAGCTTATCCTTGACGCGAATACGCCATTTGCGCAGGATGGATTTCATCTTTGCCCATATCTTCTCAATGGGATTCAGATCTGGGCTATATGGCGGCAGGTATAGAGGTATTGCACCTTTTGCCCGAATCGGCCCGGCAGAAAATTTTGTGTAAAAGCAGACAAGCTGTAGTCAAGGAAACAGGAGCAAATCAGAGGATTTCCCG
>QXXE01000090.1 GCA_009911355.1 Clostridiaceae bacterium
CAGAATACACCGTTGATAAATTGCCGGGTATCACGGGCATTCCCGCCTCGCGTCCCCTTTTCCCCTATGGTGTACGGTTTGAGTTTCTCCCACGCTTTGTCGCTGATATCGTGTCGATGCTGTTCTCCTGCCATTTTCTGACCTCCTCTACCTTTGTGGACTATTATATCACACTTTTATTGGCGACACTATTTAAAGGCATTCACACTTTCCCAATCTGCCCAGATTTAGCCGCCCCCGGATTTTACATATTTCCCGCTGCGCTACAAATACTACCACCATCACAAGTCAAATACCGAGATCAGGAGGTTAAACAGATATGAAAGCAACTGGTATCGTCAGGAGGATTGACTCATGTGTTATAATTGGGATAAACCAATAAACTCTGTTAAAACAGATGGATTTATTGATTTTGTTCAATTTTTACAACAAAACAGCTGATTCAAAATCTTCAGGAGGTAAGGTTAACATTCGTCGGGGGGCGGAAAGGGGCATCTTTTCCGCCCTCTTTCGGCGGATACACGCGATGCGCAAGAACCTCCTCCCCTGCGTATAATGGGATCAGGACATCGGATCAGCACCACGCCGCACAACCGCTCCGGCCCCGTGCAGCGGGCACTGTCACCGCAAATATCCCACTGAATCATCCACTTTACCCTTAACAGGATAATCAGCAATACCCTATCCCCCGCACGCCAAACGGCGCACGATCCCGCAAAACTGGAAAAATCCCAAACTTTTTCCAAACCCTGACGCTTTTTGCTTGCAGTTTTTGGGAAAATGCAGTATACTAAAAGCAATATAAATGATTTGGAGGAATCGAATTGCTTCTAAACTCCTTGCTCAGCGGCGGGATACGCGGCGTGCTTGTGACCCTGCTGCTGACCCTGCCCGCGGTCATACTCTGCCTGTCGATCCACGAAACCTGCCACGGGCTCGCGGCATACGCACTGGGCGACCATACCGCGGCAAACCAGGGCCGCCTGACCCTTGATCCGATGGCGCACATCGACCCGGCCGGTTTTATCTGTATGCTGCTGCTCGGGTTCGGCTGGGCAAAGCCAGTCCCGGTCAACATCTCGAATTTCAAGAACCGCCGCGCGGGGGCTGCGATCGTCGCTGCTGCCGGGCCGCTTTCCAATTTTATTGTCGGCCTGCTTGGCTACCTGCTGTACTTTGCCATTTCCTACGCGACTGCGGACGCGCCCGGCAAACTGGGGATTTTCGCATGGGTCGTAGCGCTGTTTTTCCGTTACCTTGCCATGCTGTCGGTCGGGCTTGGTACCTTTAACCTGCTCCCGGTCTACCCGCTGGACGGCTCGCGGATGCTGGACGCGTTTCTTCCGTTCCGGCTCCAGCTGAAGCTTCAGCAATACCAGACTTACCTGCTGTTTGGCCTGATTTTCCTGATGTGGTTCGGCGGTACAGACATCCTGATCGGCACAGTAAACAGCTGGATCGCGGGCGCGTCCTACCGGCTGTTCACACTGTTTGTATAATGGCGGAGATGACCTTCCACCTCGACGCGTTCGAGGGCCCGCTGGATCTGTTGCTGCACCTGATCTCCAAAAACAAGGTTTCCATTTATGATATCCCCATCGCGCAGATCTGCGAGCAGTACATGGAGGTACTGGACGAGGCGCGTCGCATGGACATGGACGTTGCGGGGGATTTTATCGCGATGGCGGCACAGCTGGTGTATATCAAATCGAAGATGCTCCTCCCTGTCTATGACGAAGAGGACGAAGACGACCCGCGTTTGCAGCTGGTCGAAATGCTGTTGGAATACCAGCGGATCAAAGAGATGGCTCCCTATTTCCGCCAGCAGACCGAGCTTGGGCGGGATATTTATGTGAAGCCGCCCGAGCCGCGCGACCGGAACGCACCAATCGAATACCGGCACACGGTCGACGACCTGATCCGGGCGGCGCGCGCGCTGCTGGAAAAGGCACAGCAGCGGATCCCTCCGTCGGCGAGCGCGTTCAAGGGCATTGTCGGGCGGGAGCCCGTTCCGGTCGGCGAGAAGATCACCCTGATCCTGCGCCGCTTCCTGAAACAGACGAAACTGCGCTTTTTGCAGCTGTTTGAAGGCGCGCAGAGCCGTTCTGAGATCGTTGCAACCTTCCTTGCCGTCCTGGAATTGTCGAAGACCCGCCGCCTGATGATCGAAGGGGGCGGCGAGGACGTAGAGCTGTATCTGACCGACAAGGAGGATGCCAATGAATGAGCTGGAATCGCGGCTGGAAGCCGTGCTGTTTGCGTCGGGCGACGCAATCGATGCCGAGCGTCTGGCAAATGCGCTGGGCGTTACGACCGAGCTGATTTACGAAACGGCGGCTTCCCTGGCCAGCCAATATGATTTTGAACGCCGCGGGCTGCTTCTGTTGCGCATGGAGAACCGCTTGCAGCTTGCGAGCCGCCCGGACTACGCAGAGGACATCCGGCGGGCGACCGAAAACCGCCGGCCGCCGTCGCTGGGGCCTGCGGCGCTTGAGGTCTTGACGATCATCGCCTACCGCCAGCCGGTCACGCGCGCTTTTGTAGAGCAGCTGCGCGGGGTGGATTCGGGCGGCACGGTATCCTCGCTTGCGGAAAAGGGGCTGATTGAAGAGGCCGGGCGGCTGGACGTCCCAGGCAGGCCGATCCTGTATAAAACAACCGACGCTTTTTTGCGGGCCTTTGCGATTTCAAGCCTGGACGAGCTGCCCGCGCTCCCGGCGCTGAAAACCGACAACGAGCAGCTGACCCTGGACGACCTTGCCGAACGGGCGGAAGCCGCGGCGGAGGAGGGGGCGCCGGAGGGCGAAGCGGCGCAGGGGTAAGCCTCCCCCGCCGCCTATACCCGATCACGAAAGGAGAGCCACATGTTAAGATTTGCCGGCGCTGCTGCGCTTGTAATTGGCGCTGTTCTCCTTGCCCTTATAGTGCTGCTGCTCCTTGCGCTGCTGCCGCGCGTCCGCGTGGACGTGGAGAAAACGCAGGACGGCCCACTGGGGCTTACGGTCGGATACGGCTGGCTCAGGTTGAGGCTCCTCCCGCGGAGAGAGAAACCAAAACCTGCAAAAAAAGCGCCGGCCAAGCCAAAGCCTGCGGCAAAAAAGCCTGAAAAGGAGAAAAAAGCCAGCGGCTTTTCGATCAAGGGGCTTGATATCGGAGACGCGGTCTGCTTGGTGATTGACCTGCTGATCGAACTGCGCAACCGGCTGGTGATCCACCGGCTGCGCGCCGACGTCCTGCTTGCGACTGGCGACGCTGCAAAAACCGGTATCCTGCTTGGCCGGATTGCCGCAATCTGCGGTATGGTTTTGCCCTTTTTAGAACAGAATTACAGTATCCCGGATTTCCATATCTCAGTTGACGGGGATTTTCAAAGCGAAACGTCAAGCACCCGCGCCGCGTTTGCCGCTGCGGTATCCATGCGTCCTATCCATTTGCCGCTGATCCTGCTGAAATACCGGCGGCAGCTGCTGGCGCTGTACCGGTCGCTGCGCACAGGCGGGGAAATAAGCGAACCCAATGAACCAACCCACCCACAGGACGATCTAAAAAAGGAGAATGTAACATGAACGAGCATCCGATCCAGAACCTGATGACCGAAACGATGGAAAAGATCAAGAAAATGGTCGACGTTAACACGATCATCGGCACCCCTATCACCACGCAGGACGGCACGACTGTGATCCCGGTTTCAAAGGTCACGTTCGGCTTTGGTTCGGGCGGCAGCGACTTTGTTTCCCGGAACGCGAAAGATGCTGCGCCGGTCTGCTTTGGCGGCGGCGGCGGCGCGGGGGTAACGGTTTCGCCGGTCTGCTTCCTTGTGCTGAACGCGCAGGGCGCAAACATCCTGCCCATCAACGCGCAGGCTGTAACGTCGGTTGACCGGCTGATCGAGATGCTGCCCACTGCGGTCAACAAGGTTTCTTCTTTTGTTGAGAGCCGCAAGGGGGCAAAAGCGGTCGACGAGCCTGTCCCCTCTGCTCCGGAGGATACCGGGGCCTAACGCTCCTGGCCCTTCGCGGGCCGCGCCAGGGGACGCTGTCCCCTGGACCCCTGGCCCTCCTCGGGCCACGGCAGGGCTCTGCCCTGCACCCGCGCCTGCGCGGCGGGCGCCAAAGGGGCTCGCCCCTTTGGAATCCCTTCTATCGCCTGCGGGCGGGACGGCTGAGTCGATTCTGCCAGCTGCGGTTCTCAGGTAGATATGGGATTTTATCCATCCCGCGCTTTTCCGCACGCATAACCGCCAGGGCCTGCTCGTACAGTATTAGAGTAGGTCCTATTTCTGAAAGGCGGGGGATGTATGAAGAAGATCGTTTGCGCTGTGCTGGTGTTTTTGTCCTTGCTGCCGCTGTCGGCGGCGGGCGCGGTGAATGCTAAAAGCGCCATTGTGCTTGACGGTCTCACGGGCGCGGTTTATTTTGAGCTGAACGCTGACGAGCAGCTCCCAATGGCGTCGACGACGAAAATCATGACCGCAATTGTCACGATTGAGCTGGGCGATCTCGACCGTGAATACGAGGTCAAACGAGAATACACCCTTGTGGAAGGCACCTCGATGTCGCTGCGGGAAGGTGAACGCCTGACCATCCGCGATACGCTCTGGGGCCTGCTCATGCTGTCTGGCAACGACGCTGCGCTTGCGCTTGCGGGCGAAGGCGGCGGCATGGAAAATTTCGTTGCCAAGATGAATGCAAAGGCGCACGAGCTCGGGCTGGAAAACACCCATTTTGACAACCCGCATGGGCTGGATAGTGAAGGCCACTATACCACCGCGCGCGAGCTCGCGCTGCTTGCCGCCTATGCGCTCCGGGATGAAACCTTCCGCGAAATTGTTTCCTCGACCTCCCACAGCGCCGCTGGGCGCTCCATGACCAACCATAACAAGCTGCTGCGCACCTATGACGGCGCCTGCGGGGTGAAAACCGGCTATACCCGCCGCGCGGGGCGCTGCCTGGTTTCTGCTGCGGAACGCAGCGGGCGGCGGATTGTTGTGGTCACGCTGAACGACCCGGACGATTGGAAGGATCACGCCGAACTGCTTGACCTCGGCTTCTCAAAATTTGAAGAGCGCCCGCTGCAAACAGCCGGCAGCGAGGTTGGCGCATGTACCGTTTACAGCGGCGTACCGGAAACCGTTCCCCTTCTCGCGGGCGAAACGCTGACCGCGTGGCTCGCGGACGGCGAACAGCCGCAGGTTGTCCTGCACGGCCCGCATTTCACCTACGCGCCCGTGTTCGGCAGCGCCTATTTCGGGCGCATTGAATACCGCCTCGGCGGCGAAACCCTTGCGGAAGGGCAAGTTGCTTACGGCGCGGATTCCGCGCGGGCTGCGGAGAAAAAAAGCCTTTGGGAGCGCATCCGGGAATGGCTTTTCGGATAGCGGCGGCCCTGTACGCCTAATTCCCTGCCCATCCGCTGCGCGGCTGTCCCCATGTGGAAACCCTTTTTTAGAGAGATTCAGGAGGACCCTAACTATGAAAGAACGTGTGCAAAAATTACTGGCACAGGCGGGCGTCTGTTCCCGCCGCGCCGCGGAAGCAATGATCGAGGCCGGACGTGTTACCGTCAACGGCCGCAAAATACACCTCGGCGACCAGGCCGACGGTGTGCGCGATGTGATCTGTGTTGACGGGAAGCGTATCCGTGAGGAAGAACAAAAGGTTTATTTAATGCTGCACAAGCCGCGCGGCTTTGTCTCCACCCTGTCTGACGAACGCGGGCGGCGCACCGTCCGCCAGCTGGTAAGCGGCTGCGGCGCCCGGGTCTATCCGGTCGGGCGGCTCGACGCAGATTCCGAGGGGCTCCTGCTGATGACAAACGACGGCGCGCTGACCTATTCGCTCACCCATCCGCGCCATGCCGTAGACAAGCTGTATTACGTGCGGGTCAAGGGCGACCTGAAATCAGTCGACCGTTTGCGCGACCCCGTCGAGATCGACGGGCGGCTGACCACGCCGGCCACGGTCACGGTACTGGACGCACCCACCGAGGGCTACAGCCTGCTTGGCATCGTCCTGCACGAAGGGCGCAACCGGCAGGTCCGCCGCCTTTGCGAGCACGCAGGGCTGGAAGTCAAACGTCTCAAGCGGATGAAGATCGGCGAGCTTGAAATCGACCCCAGCCTGAAGCCCGGCGCGTGGCGGCATCTGACCGAAGAGGAAGTCGCCTATTTGAAAAGCCTGTAAAGCCTCCCGTAAAACGGCAGGGCGGCTGCTTCCAGCCGCCCCTTTTTTCGCAAGAGTTCCCAAAACCTACATTTTACGCGCCAACCTCATCCAGCAGCCCGCGCAGTTTCTTCGCCGAGGAGAGCAGCCGCCAGCGTTCCTCGTCGCTGAGCGGCAGGTCGAGCACCGCTTCCACGCCATTCCGCCCGACCACGGCGGGCAGCCCCAGGCAAACCTCGCTGACCCCATAATGCCCGGTCACAAGCGACGACACCGGCAGCACCGAATGCTCGTCGCGCACAATCGCCTCGGCGATCCGGCGCACTGCCATGCCAATGGCATAATAGGTCGCGCCCTTGCCCTCAATGATGGAATAAGCCGCGTCCCGCACATTCTCATAAATTTTGTTCATCGCATCAAAGGAATAGTCCTTGCCGGTGGCCTGGCAGTATCCGTCAAGATCCACGCCGGAAACATTGGCCGACGACCAGACCGCGAGCTCGCTGTCGCCATGTTCCCCAATGATAAAGGCATGGACGTTGCGGCTGTCGACCCCAAGATGCTGCCCAAGCAGGTATTTCAGCCGCGCCGTATCCAGCACTGTTCCCGAACCGATCACATGCCCCGCGGGGAGCGTGGCCATTTTCCGCGCCATATAGGTCAGGATATCGACCGGGTTCGAGAGGATCAGCAGGATACACTCCTGATTGACTGCGCAAATCTGCCCGACAATCGATTTCAGGATGGCATGATTCCGGCCCAGCAGCTCAATCCGTGTTTCCCCGGGCTTTTGGTTCGCCCCTGCGGCGAGCACGACCAGCCCGCAGTCGTGCAGGTCTTCATAATCCCCCGCCCGCACAACGCAGGGGCGCGCAAAGGAAATCCCGTGGTTGATATCAGCGGCCTCGCCCTCCGCGCGCCTGCGGTTCTGGTCGAGCAGGATGATCTCGGAAAAAAGCCCGCTGCCTGCAAGCGTAAACGCCGAAGTCGCACCAACAAGCCCCACGCCAATCACCGCGCATTTCTGGATATTCACCATACAAAAAGCCCCCGTTTCCTGATATTTCGCATAGCTTACGCATTTTCGCATGGTTTATACGCCATCCCTGGCATTTGCACAATGTTCCCATTCCAGGTGAAAACCGCGCACCTTCAAAAACCCATCTCGCCAAAACACGAAAAAATCCCTTTTAATTGCAAACCCCACCGTTTTCCGGTCTGCAAAAATTATTGACCGGCTGCAAACCGCCGTTCTGTCTCCCTCGTCCCGCCCGCAGGCGAGATAAAGTTTTTACTCGATTTTTTTACAAAAAAATCGCGGGTGCAGGGCAGAGCCCTGCCGCCGCCCGCGCAGGGCCAGAACTCCGCGGCGTCGCCATTTCCGATCGGTTTCCGAAAACTCCCTCCTTCTGGCACAGCTCCCAGATTTTGTTATCATTCTACAATTACGAGCCTTTTGTTCGCTGAAAAAAACATCAATTTTCACCATTTTTTCTTCAGGATTTCCATGCATTGTAACCAATTTGTTACAATCCTGTGTAGATTTCGCGCTTTCTCTTGCTTTTTCTGCCTTCCGATGTTATACTAAAGCTATGAATCCCCCCGACAGGAATCGAGGCAATCCAAATGAGAAAACGCGTCCTTCCCGCAGCGCTGGCAGTCCTTGCGCTGCTTAGCTTTTCCGCAGGCGCGGCGCTGACCGGCGACCCGGAAACGGCCGCCCCGGAAGGGAGCCCCCTTCCGGCAGAAGCCGTGACCGGACCCGCAGCAGCTCCGCCGGCCGTCGTTACGCTGCTGGATGTGGACGGCCTGAAGGTCTCCCAATCGACCTCTCGTGTCGCAGTCGACGGCCTCCAGGTCGCGCCTGAGGGCTACTGCATCAACCAGGAAAACTATTACAAGCTGCGCGACCTTGCCTACCTGCTTTCCGGCAAAAAAAGCGCGTTCGACGTCATCTGGGATGACCAGCTGTCGTGCATCAGCATGCTTTCCGGCAAGGATTACACCGTTGCAGGCGGCGAAATGCTGCCCTCCGGCAGCGCCAGCATCTATAAGTTTGTACCCTCGTACAGCGCAGTCCGGCTCAATGGCGAACCCGTCCAGATGACCGGCTACAACATCAACAACAACAACTATTACCGCATCCGCGACGTCGCGCCGCTGGTCGGCTTCGGCATCGATTGGGATAAGGATACCTATACCGTAGTCATAGACAGCAAAACCGAAGAAACACCGCAGCCCAGCGTCCCCGATGTAACGCCCCCGGCTGCACAGATGCCGCCCACAACGCCGGAAACACCGCAGGAACCGGATCTCCCCGACTCGGATATCCGGATACCGGTTGTCACGCCAGAAGACCAGCTCCCGACAGATATCCTGTTCGGTCCCTCGGACAAAGAGGACCCGGAAGCGCCCGGGGAGCCCGAAGAGCCGGTTTATCCATGGATTGGCCCGTGCATCGACGGCGAACTGACCATCCTGCTCGACCCAGGGCACGGCGGCAGCGATGCGGGTTCCTCCAACCCGGTCACGGGGCAGGCCGAAAACCGGACCAACCTGACGGTTGCAAAATACCTGAAGGAAATGCTGGAAGAGGAAGGCGTGCGGGTCATTATGACGCGTTCCAGCACCTCAACGAACCTGCGCGGCACCGACCGCAAGGCCCGGGTACGGGAGATCTGCGAGGAGGGCGAGCTCGACCTGGTGCTCAGCATCCATCACAACGGCTCCACCAAGCACACCGCCCGCGGCTCGGAGCTTTTCGTACAGCCTGCAGGGCTGTCCCCACACGCAGGCCAGGACGGCAAGGTTGATTCCAGCGTTACCAGCCAGGCGCTCGGCAAGCGCCTGTTAAACAGTTATCTCAGCATGGGGCTCGGCCTGACCAGCCGGGGCGTCAAGGAAACAAACAGCTATTATATGGTCTACACCTCCGGGCAGTATGGGATACCGGCGGTGCTCAGCGAGTTCTGCTTTATTGACAACGCAGACGACGTAAAGCTGATCGACAGCGACGACGACCTGAAGGCAGAAGCAAAAGCGATCTTCGACGCATTGATGGGCCTTTACGAAACAACGCCGTACTAATTGCGGCACGGGAAAATGGAAGGAGGCTTTTTATGGAGGAACGCCAGGAACGGGCGGTCGCGCTGCACAACAAAGGGTACAACTGTGCGCAGGCGGTCGTATGTGCCTATTGTGACCTGTTCGGGCTCGATGAGCAAACCGCTTATAAAATGGCGGAAGGCTTTGGCCTGGGAATGGGGGTAATGGAGGTCTGTGGCGCGCTGACCGGCGGTTTTATGCTGGCAGGCGCAAAGTGCAGCGCGGGGACGGACGCGCCGGGCACTACCAAAGGCAAGACCTATCAGGTAACCCGCGCGATGTGGCAGGGATTTGCGGCGCAGAACGGGACGGTATATTGCCGTGAGCTGAAAGGGGTTCAGACCGGGACGGTCCTGCGCCCTTGCCCGGACTGCATCCGTGACGGCTGCGCGCTGGTTGAAAAAATGCTTTTAAAATAAGGCTGAATTCTCTTTTTAGATAGCATTTTTAAGGCAAATCCAAAGCCGTCCGGCAAATTTCGGGCGGTTTTTTTGTAAAAATTAGCCAATGGCCTTTCGCCGATTTTCGACAAAGAAACCGTGTGGAATACGATAGAATATGGAAAACGATACGTCGGGAGGGTCGAAATCATGACTCAATATGTATTGACCGAAAAGCCGGCTGGGGAGTTCCGTCTCTGCGGCCTGGCGGCGGTCGAAAACGACCGCATACTCGACGAACTCACGGACATCTCGATAGACCGCTCGCTGGTGTGTCATATGGCGGAGACGCTGACGCGCTGTGAGGTATCAATCGTTCATTTTCGCGAGGTGGTCGAGGATCTGCTGGCGCAGGCCTGAAAAAAGCGCCAACATCACATGTAACGGGCGCGGGCTGCCCCGCAAGGGGTGTCCGCGCTGTTCTTTTGCTTGCTGCTGAGGGCGCTCTGCGCGGGCGGGGGTGCTCTAAAGGGCTTCCGGCCCTGCGCGGGCTGCGGCAGGGCTCTGCCCTGCACCCGCGATTTTTTTGGAAAAAAATCGAGTAAAAACTTTATTACGCCTGCGGGCGGGAGAAAAAGCACATCAGCCATTCCTGGCTGATGTGCTTTTTGGGAGATACTGGAATGGATTCTTCCGCTGGATGACGCAATTGAAATTCGGCTGATGGTACATCCTGCTATCCCGCTTGCGAAAAAATTCCAATACACGATTTGCCGAAATCGGTATTATTGTGAATGTATGACAAAGTATGAAAAAATATATTGCTTAAAATATTCACTTTACTGTAAAAACAGCCTTCTTAAAACAGGCTTTATGGGTTATGGGCGTCGTCTCCCGCGCCACCCCTCCGGAAGCAGCGTCCCCCCGGTTCTCCTGCGGTATAGAGCACCGCGCCTGCGGGAACACGACCAGCCAACCCGTGCACGGCGGTGCCCCTTGCCCCAATATACGCGGGCGGCGCGGGCCATCGCGCGGCGGCGCACCAGCTTCCCTTTGCCGGAACCCAGCATCCGGAATAAATACCAGAAGTCCTGCATCCCATATCCGCGCGGGTCCCGCCGCCGCAGCAGCCACCGGAGATCGTCACGCGCTGCATCATCCCGGTCTGTCCAGTGGAAGCAGTACGCACGGTGCAGGATGTACGCATCCGCATTCCCTGGGTCGAGCTGCGCCAGCTGTGACAGGTATTCAATCTGCTTCGCGTACCGCGACTTGGTTGCGATCGTCCCGCACAATGCCCGCAGCACCAAAACATCCGTCTTACAGCAGTCATATGCCGCTTCCAAATCGTGGTACATCTGCGGCGTGCGGCGAAGCAGGCGGTTGCAATATGCCCGCAGTACAAAAATGCCAAGCTGACCGCCCTCCTGCGTAAGCTCCTGGTTGCAAAGATCGAGGGCCGCATGATAATTGCCTGTTGCTATTTTTTCGTCAAATTGGAAGCGGAATTCCTCCCTGCAAAAATGCCTGTACTGTTCCAGGCAGGCGAGCGCGTTTTCTTCGAGTACCGAGCCGCCCTCGGGTCCGGGGCTCCCGCCTGCTGGCAGCGGCTGTCCGAACGGGCAGCTGCCCCTCTGCCGGTCAAACTGCCCGGTTTCCGGCTCATACACCGCGCAGCCATACCCGATCAGGATTGCCCGCAGCGCCTCCCGCTCGCCCTCCGACATCCCCACGCACGCGATCCAGCCGCCCTGCGGCGCGGCGTGCAGGGTAAATGCCGCGCCGCTGACGCGATGCATCCAGCGCCGTTTCCCCGCATGGTACCAGCCGTGCTCCGCCAGCCCTTCCCTTTCAAGCTCCTCCTGCCACTGCAAAAACGCCTCCGGTATACGCTTGCAGATACCGGAAACCGGCAGCTGCTCCAGCGTGGGGAGCCGCCAGCCGCAGCGCAGCCTGCGGTAGATATACGCTGGAGCGCTATGCTGTTTATCGCGCCAAAATGCAATGTTAGCCGTCATGCCCATTCCTCCATCCAGTTTCCGGGAGATCCCTCCCCTTTCCTTTCAGGATAGCAGAAAAACCGCCTTCCTGCAAGGCAAAGCGTTGCAAAATGCAGGAAATTATGCTGTTCCGAGAGCAGAACGGGGCTGGCAAAATGGATAGGGCATATTTCTGAAAAAGCAGACGCGTTCCGGCAAAAAGGCCGCTGGCTGCTTGACACCGATACCGGTGCGGGCGCTCGAAGCAGCTGGCGCTTTCAGAGGGGCTGTTTTTCCGCTGGGGTACGCAGTAATTGCATAAACACGGCGCATTCCAAGGGACGGAATGCGCCGTTTGCCATTTTTCGCATCCTATGCAGCAGTGCCAAAACCTTTCCCGGCACTGCGCCGCCTGTGCTTACACGTTGAACCGGAACACTATAAACCGTAATTTCATCATGTCTATACAGTTCCGTCCTTTCACATTATGTTGAATTTCTTCTACTTTACCAGTTCAATATATACCATAAAATCCAGATTGCGTCAAGGGGTTAGGGGTGACGGTAGGGGTTCAAAGCCTGTTTAGAAAACCTTGTAAATAGCAGGCGGCGAACCCCTATATAATTATCTATTCTCTAATTAGAGTTAAGCGTACTAAAACAAAAAGGATATGGAAAAAGGAAATGGAGGGATTGCAGACATGGGGAACATGGAACATACGCCTGTTGTAAAGGAAGTAACAAAACGCCATATGGGAAAGGTGCATGGGAACGCAAAGCGGAATGAAGAAATGGTTATGAACTATCTGAAACTGCTTGCAAGCGGTATTGTAAAAAAACGCCTGTCACCTGATGAAGCCCATATAATAAGGGAACGAAAGAAACGTCTGGAAAACTGTAACCGATTCTGGTCTATGGAAACTTATGAAGCCAGTCATGTAAGAGTGTTACTGCGAACCTTTTTATGTAAGGATAAATTTTGCAGTAATTGTAATCAGGTGAAGAAAATGTTACTGCAAAACCGTTTCCTGCCCTATATGGAACAATATAAGGATTCTCTGTATCATATGGTGCTGACCGTTCCAGACTGTAACGGCGAGGAATTGAGAGAAACTATTCAGCATATGGCTTACTGCTTTAAAACTCTGGTAACGTATCTAAACGGCAACAAAAAAGTGAAGGGAGTAGACCTGTCACAATATGGCTTCCAAGGCTGTATCCGTTCCTTAGAAGTCACATACAGAGAAGATGTCTACCACCCTCACTTTCATGTAGCCGTTGTTTTGGGGAACAACGGTATTGGGGAGAAGCATATTGCCAATCAATTTTCTGGTACTGGAAACCGCCTGTTTTCTGATTTTGAGTCCATGATTCAGAGAATATGGTGGCTCTTAGTCAATGGGAAGCGGCTTACCTCTGATAATATCTTAGGTGCTGACAATTCTCCCCAGCGGTATAGCTGTATCGTGGATAAATTTCAGCCAGAGGACTACAAGAAACTGTTTGGATATATGACAAAGATGTATTCCGAGGATAACAGCCTTATGCGGTACGATAACTTCAAAACCTTATATTATGCCCTCTCACATATCCGCCAGATACAAGGCTATGGCGTATTCTATAATGTAAAGGAACTGAACACAGAAGCATATACCGAACAGGAGTACCAGACGTTGGAAAGCTATCTTGTCTGTAAGGAAAAGCCCGTCTGCTCCTATGAGCCGTTAAGCCGCCTATCTGGCGATGAAAGGTATATCGTGCTGAAAACAAAGCACCGAAAATAAAATTTATTTTAAACTTGAGGTTTTATTTTAAATGAGATTTATGGGCGAAAATGGTTTTAAACTTATTTTAAAGTAGACTGGAAACACTGTTTTCGTTCAGATGGATTGATAGGAGTTGAGTTTAAAATAATTTTGCAGACAAGGGGGTTGTATAGTGGAACGATATATCACAGATACGATTTACGCTCATACTGTTACGGAAAAGACGGCAGAAATTGAATTAAGGGAAAAACAGCTTTATACAAGGCTGTCTGCTCTTATCTCTGGTGAGGAATACCTACAGATTGAAGAAGAATTAAACCGTTTCTATAATGAGCTGGAAAAAGAGGGATTTTATAAGGGATTCAGCGAGGGAATACGGTTTATGCTGAAATGCTTATAACGGTATCAGTCACAAGGTTAAAGATTTTAGGCGGTTTGTAAGCGGAATGCGGAATAAAGCGATATGTGAATCGCTGTAAGAAATCTACCTTGTAAGCGATTGAGGAATGACATTTTAGCTATATGGATTTTCTATCAGCCTTGTAGGACGGAAATAGGATTTTTACAAGGCTTGTAAGCGGCTAAGTTACTTTTCGGCGATAGGGAACAGCCTTAAAATTGCGTTCTAAGGCTCATTCGGCGGTAGGTGGAGTTATTCTCAGTCAAGCGGTTAAAATGCGTTAGCGGTGATTTCTGGTCATTTAAAATGGGGAAGATTCTCTGTGAAAGGGTATCTTCCCCATCACTGTATCATTCAGAAATTTTCGTCCAGATAGCCAAACATGAGTTTTACCATATTGATTGCCAGGGCTTTTTGTTCCTCTGTCCTGCCGTTCATCAGTTGACACCATAGCCGATACTGCCCGTCACTGTCAGAAACGACGGAATCAGACAGCAGATAATCTATGGTAACGCCTAAGCGGTTGGCAACTGCTGCCAGATTCTCTAATGTTAAGCTGCGTTCCCCACGCTCTATCTGCCCGATATAGGCGGTTGAAAGGTTTACATCTTCTGCCAGTCTTTCCTGTGTCAAATTCAGCTTTAGCCGTTCCTCACGAATACGCTTTCCTAATGCCTGTTGCTCCATGCGGTTTTCCTCCAATGCAAATAGTATATGTAAATGATACTAATTGCTTATGTGTTAGATAATCCGCACATTGCGTTATTTATATATGCCGTAAGTTGCTTTTTGCTGTGCTATGTGCTAAGATGGTGCTATGTAGGAGGCATGGCATTATGAAAGTAATATTGAGCAGAAAAGGCATGGACAGTACATCAGGCGGTATTGCAAACCCTATTTTACCAGATGGTACGCTGTTATCTCTCCCAATCCCAGATAACACGGTAGGAACGGCGTACAAGGATTTGTTTTATAAAGGACAGCGTTTAGAGGAAATCATCAGTCAGCTACGCCCTAAATTTGATTTTGGCAAAAATCCGACCTGTCACCTTGACCCCGACATATATAAGGATATAGAGGGCAGAACGGCAACAGATGAATGGAAACCCGCATTCGGGCAACATGGCGTATCTGCCGTACATCTGGATAAATTGGGCGTAGGCGTGGACGATATATTTTTATTCTACGGAATGTTTCAAAAAACAATGTATCAGCCTGATAAAACACTGCGTTTTGTCCGTAACGCTCCTATTGTCCATATCATCTACGGCTATATAAAAGTTGGAGAAATATTGAGGGAGAAACAGGAAATTGAGCGTTATTCCTGGCACCCACACGGCATAAACCCAGACCGCCCGAATAACCGTTTATATCTGCCCGATACATACGGCACATTCCAGTATGATGATTCACTGGTACTTACAAAGAGGGGTCAGGACAATCGGCGGCTATGGGCTTTGCCTGCGTTCTTTGGTAAGGGTGACATATCTATTTCATGGCAAGGCGATAACCGCCCTACACTAAAGGACGGATATGCAGAATTAAATTCTGCTTGCAGAGGACAGGAATTTGTTGTAAGTGCTTCTACCCCGAAACAAGAACGGAATTTATGTGAATGGGTGGACAGATTGATACAGAATCACTAGACATAAATGAAATAATTCAAGGAGGGCATTAATTTGTTGAGAAAGAGGTTAAAAACAGGTCTGCTGATACTTTCCCTAAGTCTGTTCCTAACAGCTTGTAATGGTGGGGAAACAGTGACAGAGGACAACGCCGTTTCAAGTAGCAAAAGTGAAACTCAATCAGACACCGACTTGCCCGAATACGCTTTTGCAATTAACGGCTATGTGGAAATACAAGAAGGTGAAATTGACAGCATTCATGTTACCGACTATTTGCCAGATAAAGCTATGACTTTGTTGTATAAAGATATGACGATTGAAAGCGGTTCACAGTATTATTACAACCTCTATCCAAATGAGGAAAATGTTCAGTATGAGGGTGTGAGCGATATAGATATAATAGCGAATTATGGCGGTGGCAACAACCAAACTTCAACAGGCTATTATTACTATGATACAAAAGCGGATTGTCTTGCAGAGGTATCTAACCGCACATTGACAGATATTGCCTATCTTATACCTATGGGAAAATCTTTAGAAATCAAGGACGGTGCAACAATACAAAATCTTCCATACTTGTTTACGATAACTTGCGAAGCTGGGATTTATGAGGATTGTGTTGCTGTAATAGAAACAGTCGATTTTTCCACTTCCAATGAAAATAAAGAATATGCTTATCGGTTTAACTCAGCAGGGTACAAGATATAGAGACGGCAGCGGCGAGACGAGAAAAGAGCTGATAGG
>QXXE01000091.1 GCA_009911355.1 Clostridiaceae bacterium
TATATATCCGACCAAATCGGCGAGCATACCGAACAAAGCGGATTGTTTTGCGATTTTCAACCCTTGATTCGCATTATTTGCTCCTTTAAACGCCGTTTCAATCTTTTGCACCCATTATTGTTTTCCTTGTACTTGAATTTAAACCGTGTCGGATGATGTCCGGTTATTGTGCATGTGTACATAGAACGCCTCTTTTCGCAACTACTTTGGTAAAATTCCCAGGAGGATATGCTTATAAAGCCTATTGCTCTTTTAAGTCATTATGCCACATGCAAATTGCACATACAATACAAGTATCAAAATTTTAGGATGGTATAAAATGGTTGATTACAAAGATATCGGCATGCGTATACGTGAAGTCCGGAAATCCCAAAAATCACGCAGGAGCAACTCGCCGAAGCCGTGAATGTCGGCGTGACCCATATCAGTCATATTGAAACAGGGAACAGTATCCCCAGTCTGAAGGTCATGATCGATATCATTAGCACACTCGGATGCTCTGCGGACGAGCTTCTTTGCATTGAGGTGGACGCCGCATGTCCTGCTTTCACCAGCTGGATCGGGGAATTGCTTTCTAACTGCAGCAGCCAAGAAATCAAACTGATTACCGATACTGTTGTGGCTATGAAGGCATCGCTGTGTCGTCTGTACACAGAAAATGAATAGTACGAAAAAAGGACGAAACTCACTCAAATCTCGTGCGTTTCGTCCTTTTCAGTTCTAAACGGCTTTTCAATTACATGTTTTTATGCTGTTCCTCTCGAGGTGGGACAAATCTGTAGCCAACGCCCCTTACATTCTGGATATACGTTTTCCCAGCATCCGCAAGTTATCTCCGCAAATTTGATAAATGCACAGTTACCGTTTTTTCTATCACTAAATCCGGTACATCTCCCCCAATATGCGTATACAGCTGCTCGTTGCTGAAAACCTGCCCCGGACGTTCTGCCATGTGGTGCAGCAATTCAAATTCCGTTGGCATAAGTAATATTTGCTTTTCATCTACCGTTATCAAATGGCATCTTCGATCAATCTCCAGTTCTGTGCCAAAAGCCAAGGTCACATTCCCGAACTCCGTAATTTGCTCCTGGCGAAAAAGAGCCCGTATCTGTTCTGCGCAGGCATCAATCCCGATCGGTTTTATCAGGCGAACTATCCGATAGGCACGAAACAGTAATTCCCACTGTGTATCCCAAATCATTAGACAATATTGGGATTCTTTCAGCAGCTCTTGGACTGCCATTGACGAATCGGCAAAACTGACAATTATATTGTCGCCACTTCAGACCGATCGTAATTCATCAATAATTGCCTTATCTTCGCTTATAATCAGTATTCGCTTTATCGTAATCATTCCATTCAGACAGCAAACTGTTTGCGTGCAGATATGTTCGGATTTGATCTGGTAATTGCAGTGAATCATCCGGTAAAAGGCACTGGATCTGGTTCAAAGTTATTACGAGAACAAGAACGCAGACAAGCGAATATTTTTAAAGCGTGATAACGCAACGAAACATCATTATTCTTGTAAAAAAATGAAAGCGCTAAATAAGGCTGGCCGCTCCAATCATTCCGGCTTCGCGGCCCAAAGCTGCGGCTTCAATCTCGGGCAGTTCCGTCATTTCTCCGCCAAAACAATTTTTCTTTACTTTTTCCCGGATAGATGACAAAAAGGTTTCATTCCAGACCGGAATCCTTCCACCGAAGAGCACCAGCTGAGGCCGGAAAATATTTACGATATTTACCACGCCGGTTCCAAGCCTATGCAGATAATCGTTGACTATCTTTTGAAGCATTTCGTTTCCCTGTTCTGCTCCGGCGAATATTTCTTCCGGAGAAAACTCCCTTCCGGCTGCCTGTTTCACAGTGCGTTCCAACGCAGCAGCAGAAGCATACGCTTCCAGGCAGCCGCATCGCCCACAGGTGCATGGTTCCCCATCTTCGATAATTACCATATGCCCCGGCTCGCTGCCGCTGACAATCTCACCCGATAGAATAACGCCGCCTCCCACACCGGTTCCAAGCGTTATCATCACCACATTTTGATAGCCCTTTCCGGCTCCGGCGACCGTTTCCCCAAGTGCGACGCAGTCTGCATCATTTGCGATTTGAATCGGCAGTGGTAAATAGGTTCCCAACAATTCCGCCAGCGGAACCTGCTTCCACTGGATATTGTTGGAATATACAACAACGCCCCTCCTGCGGTCAATCGTCCCCGGCACGCCGACACCGGCGCCGACACATTGATCCATTTCGATTCCTTCTCCAGCAAGCATCGACAGAACCCGCTCGCCAATCTCTTCAATGATTTCATCAGCAGAACGCTCCGCGCGTGTCGGCAGTTCCGCAGATGCCAGCAGCTTCTGATGGACGTCCACAAGGCCGATCCGGGTGGTTGTCCCTCCGATATCAATGCCAATGCGCACCGGGCCGGCCTTCTCCCGTATGGTCGTGAGCAGTGCGTCGCAGGTTCCCTCAATTTGGAATGCACCGCTTCCGGCGGATACAAAAAAGCTGTCGCCTTTCCGGAACGGAACCGTTTCCGCCGCATCGGAAATCGTTCCCTGCCCATCCAGAACCAGGATGCTTGCAAAAGAATCCTCTGACACGCTTCCCTCCAGCTTTTTCAGGATTCTGCCGTCCAGGTTCAGCTTATCGACTGTAAAATAATCACAGTCCGCTACATGCGGATAACTGCTTTTATCCCGTATAATCGGCACAAGGTTGGTAACTGCCAGCGCCTTTTCAATATGCAGATCGCGCTTCCGTCCGTCCTTCCCTACCCGTCCGTAATCATATACACGGTAGGTGACGTTCGAATTTTGCTGAATTTCCGCAATCAGGATATCCTTTCCAATGGCGTGGAGCGTGCCGGATTCGATGAACAGCACATCCCCCTTCTGCACAGGGACTGCATTCAGCACCTCAAGCAGCGTGTTTTCCCGGATGCGGCGTTCAAACTCGGCGGTACTGATTTCCTTGCGAAATCCGTAATACAGAAACGCATCCTTCCCGGCATCCATGACATACCACATCTCGGTTTTCCCATATTGTCCCTCATGCGACAGCGCATACCGGTTATCCGGGTGCACCTGAATGGACAGGTTGTCCTTTGCGTCAATGAACTTGACCAGAATGGGGAAATCCCGGAACCGCCTGCAATGCGTGCCTAAAACCGCTTTTCCCTGCTCCTCAATATATTGCTGCAAGGTTTTCCCCGCATGAACCCCGTTTTCAATCACGGAAGGTCCGTCCGGGTGACAGGATAATTCCCAGGTTTCCGCGAGCACCTCTCCACAGGCTTCTTTTCCGTATTCTTCCACAAGGCGGCGTCCGCCCCACAGATAATCTTTTCCACAAGGTTTCAGCTTCAAAATACTCATTACAATCACCCCACATACTGAAATTTTTTATCCCAGGTTCTTTTCACTGTCGGCTTTGCATCCCGGTATATCGGGAACTCCGGCTTTTGTGCGGTTTCCGGAATCAGCCAGCTGCGCCCAAACCGAACCGCTCCTCCGATCTGATGTTCCACACAGCTCACGCGAATTGCTGTGGAACTCGTTTTCCACAAAACCGCCGCTTCCGGAATTGTCATATACTGTACCATTCTGAATTCCTCCTGTGCTTTCAAAATTTCATTTGGTATAAAGAAGGGGCTTCCACCTGCTTGAGATGAAAGCCCCTTTCACAGCTCCGATAACGGAAAAACGTGAGGGCCGCTGGATACAACCGGTCGAACCGAAACCGGAACAGGAATCTATACTTATCTTGCGATATTCTGACTGAAATTCGTCAGAATCTGAGCCACCTCGGCGCGTGCCGCCTGTCCCGCCGGATCAAGACGTTCGCCGGACTTCCCGGAAAGAAGCCCTGCGCCGACTGCACAGCGGACGGCCTGCTCCGCCCAATCCGATGTCGCAGAGGTATCCACAAAGGAAGTAAGCTCTGCGGGTGTGCCATTGGCCAGACCGTTTGCCTGCGCATAGCGTTACAGGATTGCTGCCAGCTGCTCTCTGGTGATCGGGTCATTGGGGCCGAGCTTTCCGTTGCTGTAGCCGCCAATGTAACCCTGCTCTGCCGCCTAGCCTGCCGCGTTCGCGAACCAATCGCCGGAAACGATGTCCGGGAAATTTGCAGAACCGCTGCCTCTGCCGCCTGCAATGTTGTATAAGATTTGCGCCATCATGCCGCGCGTCAGCTTCTCATTCGGAGAAAAGCGGTTTCCGCTCCCGGTCATAATGCCGTTTGCAGTTACATAATTGACTGCGGGCGCAAACCATTCCGTTTGCGGCACATCCCGGTATCCGGATGTATCAGCCAGCTGACGATTCGTTTCTTCAGCAGGCGTGGGTGCAGGCTTAGCATCCTGTTTTTCCGTATCCTTCTTACCAGAATTGTCAGAAGGTTTCCGGTCGCTGCTCGAATCACTGCCGCTGGGACGGCTGGGATGAGTGCTGCCGCCGCTGGAGCTGGGTGTCCAGCCCGCGGTTACGGTAACGGCTGCGGTCGTGCCGTCCGCCGCTGTAACCTCGCTTGTAATGGTCAGGTACTGCTTGCCCAGCTGAACCGGAATGGATTCGTTCAGCCCATATTTCGCGCCGTCTTCATCCAATACGGTAAATTTCGCACTGCTATCCTGAGCCTCCGCATTTACTTTGACGGTACTTGCGTCATTGCCGACAAACTGAACCCGGATCGGCTCGGTGGGAACAACCTGCGATTTATCCTCTACGCTGCCGGTGTCGGATGTAATGCGGATATCGGTCAGCAGAGGGGTAAAGCTGTCCGTGATCGGGGTGAAGCGCGTGTCCTGGAAGGTCATATCGCCGTTAAAATTCAGCAGCCCGAAATAACCCTCGGTGCGCGCGGTGTTCTGTCCCTTGTTTTCCTTCTGATGCGGCATCGTATAATCGCCGCTACTTGCAACCAGCACGTCATTGACGTAATACGAAATCAAGGTATCGACCGCAACCACTTTCAGGGTGTAGGGATTGTCGCTCGATTGCGGAATCGCAGGGGATTCGTCCATCAGCTGGTAATCGGTTTCATTGCTCCAGCGCCAGAACTTGCATTTGCGGGAATCCGCATTCAAATTCACCGCGCAGCATTCTTCGTTTCCGTCCGTATCGCGATTGCGGAACAGCAGAGCCGCCGCGCCTTCGCTGCTGTTAAAAGTAACATCGGCTGCACCATACCGCGTTGTCGTCCTCAGCTTTCGATACCGTTACCGTATCCGCCGCGCGGGAATCGGACGGTTCCTGCTCTTCATCGGCCTGCATATCCAATTCGTTATCCGGGTTCTGCTCGGTGATGGGCAGTACGTCGCTTCCGTCGCCTGTCCCATTCTGCGCCGTTTGCGCTTCTTCCATCTGCTCTTGTAACACTGCGGCAAGCCCTTCCTCAGAGTACGCAGCATACCCTTCGGGCAGAACGGCCGCTGCCGCTGATGCTCCAAATAAATTCGATACCGCCAGTGTTGCGGCAAGAAAACGCATTGCCGCCTGCTGACGCCGCTTCTTTTCGCCCAAGAACACTCCCTGTTGTAACTGTCTGTCCACAAGACTTTGTTGAGGTCGCCGCTATAGCGGCGACCGCCCCCTAGGGGGCGGTTTGGGCGCAAAAGTCTCCCCACATCAAAGAGGACATTTGTTTTTTACAAATTCGTGGGCAGCCGGAATTCCCGCTTTTTTGCCCTGGCCTCTGCCAGGACCGCGGGAACCTCCGGCAAATCCTTAAAACTTCTCCTGAAAGAACGCTTCCACCTGCGGGCCGACCTGCTCCGCGTCGTCGCCTTCGACCTCCACGCGGACGGTATCGCCGGTTTTCACGCCCATTGCCATCACGGCCATCAGGCGGGACACGTCAACCCGCTTGTCTCCCTTGCTGATGAACACCTTGCTTGCGTACTTCTTGACCTCTTTCGCAAGCTCGCCCGCCGGACGTGCGTGCAGGCCGATCGGATCGGTAATGGTATATTCAAATGCGTACATCTTTCGTTCCTCCGTTTTCCCGGGGCTTCGATAGGGCGGCCCCGCCGCAACTGCGGCAAGCAGGGTATCCCGTATTTCGTACTCCCGATGATAGTAGTTGACTCCGCCCGGACGAATATCCGGCTTGATTCTTCCGTGGAAGTCGCTGCCGCCGGTCAGCAGCAGGCCGTGCTTTTCCGCCAGCGTCCAATAAAACGCGGTCATTTCCGCGTCGTGATAGCTGCTGAACACCTCGATGCCGTCAAACGGCAGGGAAAGCACGGTTTCCGCCAACCCTTCATTCATGCCCAGATTCGCGCCCGGATGCGCCAGTACCGCAAGCCCGCCCGCCGTATGGATTGCAGCGATTGCCTGCGATGCTGAAATAAACGTTACCGGTACATAGGCCGGTTTTCCCGGCGCGCAAAGCAGCCAATAGAAGTTAACCAGCGGACGTTTGGATAAATCCCCGTCCAGCAGGGGGCGGATCAGCGGATGCGCCCGGTTGGACGGGTCGGACAGGGCAGATTCCGCGATCGTTTCCGCTGCGACGGTGCCGTCCCGGGACTGTGCCAGAACAGCGTCCCGGTCAAAGCGGATGCCCAGCTGCTCCACAGCATCCATCTGCCGCTGGGAAGCCTGCCGCATTTTCTGCCGTACTGATTCTTCAATTTCACACAGCGCCGCGTTTGTGATATCAATCCCGTAGCCCAGCACATGCAGATGGATCGCTTCATTCAGCATACAATCCAGCTCAATGCCGGGAATGCTGCGCAGCCCCAACTGTGCGCCGCGCCACATAAACTCATTGACGCCGGAGGTGGTGTTGTGGTCGGTCAGCGCCGCGAGCGTCAGATTTTCCTGCCGGCACAATTCCGCCAGTCCCCGTGGGGAGACCTCGCCGTCCAGGCTGGCCGAGGAATGCAGATGCAGATCGAGCCATGACATAAAACCGCCCCCTTCCAATCAGAGATTGCCGGACAAGCAATCATAAATCGCCTTTGCGACACCCAGGTTATCATTGGTATCGGTATGATACTGTGCAGCGCGTTCTGCCGCCGGAGAAGCGTTCCCCATCGCCACGCCAAAACCCGCAGCGTACAGCAGGGAAGCGTCTACGTCATGATCTCCGATCGCCAATACCTGTTCTGTGGAAATCCCCATTTTCCGGCATAGGATTTCCATCGCTTCAGCCTTGCCTGCACCCTCCGGGATGATTTCCAGATAGGTATCCTTGGAGCGCAGCAGCTGAATGGACAAATCCCGCTTTTCCAGTGCGGAAAACAGGCTGTCCAGCTGTTCCGGCTCCCCCATGCACAGCAGCTTGTGGGCGCCCCAGCGCTCCCACGAGCCGACCAGGTTTTCCAGCGCGGCGCAGGTGGGAACAAGCCCTGTAATACCGGTTTCCTGCATACTCCACATATCCTCCCGCTCAACATACCAGTGGGTGTCGCGGTAAACGCTGATATGAATGCGGCGCACGGCGCACTCCTGCACCAGAAGCGCCGCCGTCCGCGCCGGAATACGGCAATCGCACAAGCGTTCTCCGTTCCACTCCACCAGCCCGCCGCCGAAGCAGGCAAGCGGCCCGTCGGAACCCAGTCCCTTCTGTATGGGCAGGGTCGCGCCGGGGGGACGGGCTGTCATTAAACAGACGACCGCGCCGCGATTGACTGCCCAGCAAACTGCCGCCCGGTTCTCGGGCGGCAGCTGATGATGAGAGTCCAGAAGCGTGCCGTCGATATCAATGCACATCAATCGGATATCCTGCATTCTTCCTGCCTCCTTCCCCGCATCCGCAGGCATAGAACAGAGGTGGTAAGGCAAGTTTTCCGCTGTTCCAGCCTGCGGATGCAGGTTTTCAGTTTGATTCCGCGGCTTGCAGAAGCCGTTCTATGTTGCGGTGTCCGTTGCGGATGCCTAACCCGATTACCGCCGCACAGAGGATACCGGCCAGCGTCAGCAATGCGCCTGCAATTCCGAACGCAAACCGTGCGCCGCCGCCGGTCAGCCCCCACCAAGCCAGCGCCGCCCCGCAGGAGGAGGCCAGCATGGCATTCCGCTGCCAGCCTCCCAGCTGCGCAAGCGCCGCCTTTTGCTGCTGCGCTTCATCCAGCAGCTGCTTTGGAGTGAAGTTTCTTCTTTTTCCCTTTTCCATGGGTTCGCGCCTTTTTAGTATGCCAGCTGCGGGTCAAAGAAGCCGAGCAGTACGCCGATCAGGGCGATGCCAACCAGAACCAGCATCACAGTGGTTGGCGCGAGCTTCTTTTTGCTCATCAGCCAGTAGCAGAACAGAACGACCACCATCGGCAGCAGCTTGGGGAAAATGGCATCCAAAACGCCTGCCTGTAATGCGATGCCGCCGGGGATGACCATAGGCGTAGTAATGGAAATCCAGCTTGCAGCGACCGCGCCAATGACGATGGTGCCGAGCATGATGACCGATTCGCGGATGGCGTTCGCCTTTTCGCCGACGATCATTTCCACGGCCTTGCCGCCGAGACGGTAGCCGGTGTAATACAGGAATCGCATGCCAAGGGTCAGGACAACGTTGTAAACGATCATGTAGAAAATCGCGCCGAGCGGCGAACCGCCGGAGGACAGGCCGAGCGCAATGCCCAGCAGGATCGGGATCAGCGTGCCGACGACCAGGCTGTCGCCAATACCGGCGACCGGCCCCATGAGGCCCGCGCGGATGCCGTTAATCATTTCGCCGTCGATTTCCTCGCCGTTTGCCTTGGCTTCTTCCAGACCGGCGGTCATGCCGACGACCACTGTGCCAAGCTGCGGCTCGGTATTAAAGAACGCGGAATAGGTTTGCAGCGCTTCCTTCTGCTCCTCCTTGGTGTCGTACAGCTCCTCTACCAGCGGCAGCATCGCGCACAGGTAGCCGAAGGTTTGCATATGCTCCTGCGAAAAGCAGGTCAGGTGGCCGTAATACCAGTTCCGAAAGGACTTGGCAAGGGCCTTCTTGGAAAGTTTCTTCTCTGCCATGGTTAAATCTCCTCCTCGTCATCATCGTAAGCGCCAGCGCCCGCCGCGACCGCGACCGGTTTCTGCATGGACAGCAGCTTGATGCGGTAGCTGAATACCGCGAAGAAACCGCCAACGACCGACGCCGCGATCAGGTTCAGGCCCATGCACGCGGCCAGCGTGAAGCCGAATACAAAGGTCAGCAGGTCCACGGGCTTGGTTGCGACCTGCTTGAGCAGGATGGCAATACCGACTGCCGGAAGCAGCGAACCGACGGTAAAAAGGGTTTTCATTGCAATGCCGTCCATCGGCAGGTAAGCTTTCATCAGGTCAACCATATTGACGCCGACCTTGCAGATGATAAAGGTGGGGATGAAGGAGCAGAGAAGGTGGGAAATCCACGGGAATACCATGTCGACCAGATAGAGCTTTTTGAAATCGCCCTTTTCGAGCCACTTCCAGCCCATGTGCTGCCAGACGAGGTTGACGGTCGCGGTGCCGTAGAACAGAACCGTGCCGAGCGTACCGACGGCGGAGCCGAGAGCGACCGCCATAGCCTGGCCTTCCGCCGAAGCCGGGGAAAGGCCCATCGAATTAACCGCCACAATGGAGAGCGGAATGCCGATATAAGAGATCGCGCGCACATCCGCCGAAACCGTGCCGCCGGGGGTAACCAGCGCGATATAGACGACCTGAATCGCCGCGCCGAGGTAGATGCCTGTCTGAATATCGCCCATAATCGCACCGACGATCAAACCGGCGACCAGCGGACGGCCAAGGGTGTAGTTGCCAAGGACCGTGCCGCCAAGGCCGGGCATTGACGCCAAACAAGCGAGCAGTCCAAATAATGCAGCCTGCCATACCTGAATTTCCATAAATGTTTTCACCAAACCTTTCTTTTTCTGCGATGGGTTCCGACCGTTCCCCTCATTCAAAGCTGGCAGCCAGCCGCTTTCGCGGCTTAGGAACTGTGCAAAAATAACTTGCGGCAATCGCTTGCCACAATGTATTGATTCACAGTTCCTTATCACTTTTGATCCGGACACCGCGTGCCGCAGAGGGAGGAAATCCCCCCTCTTTTGCGGTAGCACGGCGTTGGGGTAAAATGAGGGTAAGCTGGCGGAGACACCGCCTGAGATGAAGTCTCTATCGAATCGGGCGGTTCCCCGCCGGACTCACAAATTTAATAGCCGAACTGGCTGCGGAACTTCTTCCAGTTGCCGATCGCCGCTTCCTTGATGAGCGCGAACTCGACCTCGTAGCCCTTCTGCATGATCGCTTCGAGCGCGTCGGCCTCCTCCTGCGTGATCGACTGGTTGTTGCCGAGCTTCGTTGCGTTCGGACGGTCGTTGCACGGCCCGATGATGACCGTCTTGACCCCGCCGGGGTCAAAGCCGTCGTCTACCAGAATCTGCTTCATGGTGATCGGGTCCTTGGTAATCAGGAAGTACCGGTCCTTGCTGGCCAGCACCTTGCCGCACTTCGCGCGCCACTCGTCCAGCGTCCAGACGAAGGTCTTTTTGTCGCTGGCGTTCTTGTACGCCGCCTTCAAAACGGATGTGGTGGCGGCCTTGTCGTTGACGGCGATCAGCCCGTCGCAGGGATATTCCAGCGCCCAGCGGGTGCAGGTCTGGCCGTGGATCATACGGTCGTCTACGCGGATAAATGAGATTGCCATGGTTATTTTCCTCCTGTTTATTTGTGATGGTGGTTAAGAGCCGATCCCGAAATGATCCGCACACAGCTTGCTGGTATCTTTTCCGTCATGCTGCGCCGCTTCCCCTTGAAATCCACAAAGGATTCCTGCGGGAAATCGGCTTTGCCTGACGAAAAATCTGACGGCGCAATCTGCGCACGTCTCATGATAGGATAGGCTCTAAATGTCATCCTCGGTATCGCCGCCGAGGTCAAATACTTTGATCTGGTCGCGGGCGTCCGCCATGATCTCCTCCGCCGTCTGCGCAAGCGGCGTGTCCGCGTCGGCAAACGCCGCGCCGAGTACCAGCGGCAGGCTCATGCCGCCCATTGCAACCGTGTGCGGTAGCAGCCCTTTCTCCTCCAGGACTGAAACCGCGTTTGTCAGCGGCGAGCCGCCGATGATATCCGCAAACAGCAGGATTTCATCCTCCGCGGCGATACCCTTTACCAGTTCCGTGAAGTTCTCGCGGAAGGTGTCCACGTCCATACCGTCCAGCAGGCTGGTGGAAAGGATGTCCTCCCGGCCAGCCCCCGCCATCATCCCCAGTGCGTTATGTAAGCCGGGGGCGAAGGTCCCGTGGCTGACCAAAATGCAGTACCTCATGTTTTGTTTACCCCTTTCGTGATTTGTTGGTATCATTTTAACAAAATTCACCGCAGCCGGAAGCTGTATTTTGTCACCAATGTCAGATGACGCATCTCGGTTTCTTTTTGACATTTGTAAATTGGCTTGTGTAAAACCAATAAAAAAACACCCGCCGTCTTGTGCAGCTTACAAGACGGCGGGTGTTTTCCGTTCAAAATCCCACAGGCAGGGGACTTTCGGTCAAGCCCTTTTTGTCGTTTTGTCATCATACGGCGGGAACGCCGGAATGATTACCTGTTCAAGAATTCTTCCAGCTCGCGGTGGGCGCGGGCCATCTGTAAATCCAGGTTCTGCTCATCGGCAATCGCCGCTTCTACCAGGGAATCCGCCAGCAGATTCGCCTGCCTGTCGTTCCGGAATCGCGGCGCGGCAATCGTCTGTTCCATCGTGCCGGGCAATTCTTCGAGCGCAAGGCGGCTTTCCCCCGGCGTGTCCTGCCACAGCACCCAGCGGGTCTGCTTGGACTGCGTCACCCGCCGAAGCGCCGAAGCGCCGTGAGAGTCCGTGAACAGCATGGACTGCGTTTCCTCCGAGCAGGTCAGCTCCTTGAGGAACTCCCATGCAAGCCCGGTTTTTCCGGTACGGCTGCTGATGCCTGCCATCACCGTGCTCAGCTCCGAGCTGTTGGAGCCGGACGGCCCGGACGGCATCGAGATGCAGTCCCACTCAAAGCTCGAATAGCGTTTGATGCGCCACGGGTAAGGCTGGTAGGTGCGATAATCTGAAAACAGGAACGGCCGAAAAGCGACGCGGCCCTGGTCAAAATCACGCGCAGAAATCTCACAGCCCTGATATAAGGTCGAAAGGCGCTGCGCGAAGGCAACGGCCTCCACTGCCTGCGGATACGCCAGCAGGGAATGCGCGCCGTCCTCCGAGAATACGGCGATACCGTTCGACGCGAGCGCGTCCCGCCAGGTATAGCCGTAGCTGCCGAACCGGTCCGGCTTCCCGTCGCCGTCCAGGTCGCGGGTCACTGCGGCGCAAATGTCATAGAACTGCTCCCAACTCCAATCATTCTCCGGAACGGCAATCCCTTCTTCCTTGAGCAGGGATTTGTTGACAAACATCAGCGTCGGGACGCACTCGTAGGGGAGCGCATACTGTATCTCCTTCGTCCGCCCGCCTTCCAGCGCCGCAGCGTAAAAATCCTTTGGAGAAACTTCACCGTCCCGCTCGATCCATTGATCCAGCGGCTCCAGCGCGCCCAGGCCGTACAGCATACCGAAATCCTCGGGCAGGATCATAAAAACATCCGGCTCCCTGCCGATCAGGAACCGCCCGATCAGCCACTCCGAATAATCGCGCTTCAAAATGCCGCTGGTGTATTCGACCTGTACGCCAGGATGCGCCGCTTCAAACCGTTCGATTGCCGCGTCGATCACCGCGCAGCTGTTTCCGACCGGCGCATCCCAGTAGCTGCCGGAGAACACGCCGACGCGCAGCACCCGAATACGGCCCTCACAGCCATACACAATGCCGGTACAGGCGATCATCAGAAGAAGTCCTGCCAGCAGACGCTTTCCATAGCTTTTCATCCGCGTCACCACGGGCGGTTGACAACGCCGGACTGCACCGCCCAGATGGCAAGCTGTGTCCGGTCACGCAGGTCAAGTTTACTTAGAATATTGCTCAGATAGTTTCGCACTGTCCCCTCGGAAAATTTCAGCTCGGCAGCGATCTCTTTATTGGAAAGCCCGCAGCCAACCTCGCGGATAATACGCCATTCGTTTTCCTGAAGCTCGGCGGACTGCTTTTCCGTTACGGTAATCTGCATGCTGCCCTTTGCCATACGCGCAAACATTTGCAGCGCCTTCGTCGCCACGCCGGGCATGATGATAGAACCTCCTTTGGCGGCTTCCCGCACCGCGTTTGCCAGCTCGGCAACCGAAACGCCTTTGAGCAGATAGCCGGACGCGCCGTAGCGCAGTGCGCCGAATACATATTCGTCGTCGTCAAAGGTGGTCAGAATAATTACCTTGATCTGCGGATAGGCTTCCTTAATCAGCCGGGTGCATTCTACCCCATCCACCTCAGGCATGCGAATGTCCATCAGCACCACGTCCGGTTTCTCCCGCCGCACCAGCTCGATCGCTTCCCTGCCGTTCGTCGCAATGCCGGCCATGTCAATATCCGCCTGCGCGTTCAGCACAAAGCTCAGACTTTCGCGAATCAGTTCCTGATCGTCCGCTAAAATCACGCGTATCATACCGAATCCCCCCATCGAAGTGGTAAACTTGCTTCTATCCGGAACCCGTTGGTCCCGTCCGTTCGCAGCGTGCCGCCCAGCAGCCGCAAACGCTCCGCCATGTGCCGCAGCCCAAAGCCCGGTTTCGGCGTTTTGCAGCCGATTCCGTTGTCCTGCACGATAATCGTCAGGCTGCGGTCAACCGGGGCAATGCTGACCCAGACCTCGCTGGCCTGCCCGTGCCGGATGGCGTTGGTGACGCTTTCCTGCACGATACGGTAAACCGCATCCTCCTCGTCGGCGGACAGGCGCAGCTCCTGCGTTTCCAGCCGCAGCCTGACCAACGCACGGGATGTCTGCTGCATTTCCTCACACAGCTGACGGAGCGCTTCCGGCAGCTGAAGCCGCTCCAGCGCGTCCGGGCGGAGGGCGCTGACTGAACGGCGCACCTCGTTCATTCCCTGACGGGCCACCGCCGCAATGCGTTCCATCTGCTTTTTCGCCATTTCCGGTGAAATTTCCAGCATCTCTATGCAAGCGTCCGCACCCGCGGTAATCCCCGTCAGCGTGTGGCCGAGGGTGTCGTGGATTTCCCGTGCAAGACGGTTGCGTTCCCTTGTTTCCGCCATGCGCTCGCTTTCCGCAGCATAGGCTTTCAGCCGTTCGTTCAGCATCACCAGCTTTCCGTTTGCCTGTTCCAGTTCCCGGTTCAAACGAGCGGCCGCGTCGTTTTCCTCCGTCCGCTGCCCGACCAGCAGTACCATATAAACCAGGAACAGGATCAGGTTCAGCGCGCTGAACAGGCTCAGCATATTTTGCAGGAGCTGGCGGGAATGGGTGTCGTAAAAAGTCAGGTATTCCGCGAACGTGACCATATTCATCTGCGGCGGCAGGATATCCATGCTTGTCAGCAGATACAGCGCCGCCATACCACCCAGGAACAGCGCCCGCCTGCGCCCGCGCAGCCCGTCCACCAGATCGACAACCGCCAGCAGCAGCAGCCCGTTATAGTCCAAATGCAGCGCAAAGGTTATCATCAGGCAGAACAGAGGTTCCAGCCAAAAAGCGGCGCGGAACGTTTCCTTTCGCCGGAAACAGGCTCTGATCAGCAGCAGGATGCACAATCCGAACGGGATGCTGAAAAGTTTCCAGGGCTCGTCCGGCAATGCGCTTAATTCCTGCGCGAACCGCAGCCCCGCAAACTCCTGCACGGCGAAACAGGGCGTTCCGGCATAAATAAAAGTGAGATAGATGCAGGTCATGAAATTCAGCACAAGCATCAGGCGGCGGAAAAAGCGCATCATTGCATTGGTATTCATCAAAGCGGCCTCCTATTGCCAGCCATCCAGGGCTGCGTCCCCTATATTTTCAAATGTCAGCAGCTCGACCGGTACGATGATTTCTTTCTGGCATGGTTCCCCCGATAAAATCTGATAAACCGACTGCGCGGCAATTTGTCCGATACGGATCGGCGACTGCGCAACCGTAGCGGTCATAACACCTTCCGCAATCATGCTTTTGGCTTCCGGCGCACCGTCTACACCATAAACGGAAACGCTTTCCAGCATATCATAATCTTCCAAAGCGGCCATGGCCCCCATGGCGCTCGGATCGTTAAGCGCCATCACAATATCTGGGTGAAGCCCTGCTTCCAGCAACTCCGTCAGGACGGGCATTGCCAGCTCCAGCTGTCCGGCACAATCCGCGCTCCCGATGATCTCATAATTCCTGTCCCCCGCAAGCGTGTCGCAAAAACCCGCAATCCGGTCGGCTGCGGATTGTGCGTCCGGATGCTCCAGCAGGATAATGCGTCCACTATCCCGAGTACGCTGCAAATGCCTTGCACAAAGTACTCCCGCATCATAATTATCAGAAACTATGGTGCAGCGCGCCAAGGATGGGTCGCTGACCTGCGAGTCTACCACAACCACTGGAACGCCAGCCGCCTGCGCTTCTTCCAGCACTGGCGTAACCTCTATAAAATTCACAGGGTTCACGACCAGCAGATCCACATTTTCATGAAGCAGGTCCCGTATCTGTTCGTTCTGCCGTTCCTGACTAAGTGCCGGATCACGTGTAAGAAGAATATCCCCCCTGCTTTCAATCATCAGACGCAGTTCCTCATCAATAACGCTGTAAAAAGGATTGTTCATCGTCATATAGGTCGCGCCAATGCGTAAACGAGTATCCCGTGCATCATTTATATGCAGCGTCCAAACGAACGCCGCCATTAAAAACGGTATCAGCAGAAGGAGACTCCATCGTTTTTCGTGCATTTCCTCACCTCCTGTTTCATTATAACATATAAATCGAGAATGCAACAGGATTTTTATCCCCTCCTGCAGGGTATTTGAATGAGTAAACAAATTGTAAACGTGGGGTAACCCAAAAGGCGAAAAAACTGCTATACTGAGAAAA
>QXXE01000092.1 GCA_009911355.1 Clostridiaceae bacterium
TCCTGCCTCTTCCCCACTTTTTTCGTCCTCTTCTCCCATATTTCTTGTAGGGTAAATCTTTACCGGGAATTCAGGAAGCTGATTACCGACACCGTCACCGCGATGAAGGAATCCCTTCGGCGTTTGCGAGCGGATACAGAATCAGACTAGAACAGGCGGCTGTACCACATTTGCATGATTCAGCCGCCTGTTTTCAGCTCTGAGGAGGTATAAACCTATATCCCGTCCCCCAGCTGTTCTGTATGTAATCTTTTCCTGTGCTGGATAGTTTTTTTCGTAATGTATAGATGTGAGATTTCACCGTTTTTAACTTCTTTTCATCCGGTTCATCTCCCCAAATTTCCTCATATAATTGTTCAACGCTCAGCACTTGCTTCCTATTACGGACTAAACAAAGGAGCAAATCAAATTCTTTCTTTGTTATCTTCAAAACCTCGTCATTTACCTTAACAATCCGGCAACTGGGATCGATTGTCAGTTCTGTACCGAATACCAGAGGGCATTGTTTTGGCCAATTATCCGTTTCTGCACGCAACCGAATTAACGCCAATACCTGAGCAGCACAGATTTCAACCGGTATCGTTTTTTGCAGCAAGGCCGATGCGCCCATCTGGTATAGACAAACCTTCTCATCCACGGATAGCTCTGCGTGTAAAATCAACACCGGCGCAGGGCGGTCGCATAGTATTGGCTGGATATCCTCCAATGGTGTAATTGCAAAATGTGTGAGCACAAGGATAATCAGATCACACGGAAGTGTAAAAAGCTCCATTGCCATTTCGGATATTGACATTACCGGATGAATATTGATTCTATGACCACATAATACGCATCGGAGCTTTTGGAAAAGCTCTCCGCCCATATTTAACACCAAAATATGTTTTTTCATTCGTTTGCATTATATCCCCTTCCGTAATCTGTCGAAAAAAATCCGTGTCAATTATATTTCTGATTTAGGCCCCAGAAGAGAGCTTGGAACAATGGTCTGCCGTATATTGCGTCTACAGAAAGAAGTGAAACTGCACAGTGTACATCCGCTTCGCAAAATACTTTTGACGTTGCTATCAAAATCCGTGAATAAATCACATCCATAAGCGCAAAATGTTCCTTGTATTTCAACGAAAATTCTCCAGCTCATTGAAAATATCATTGTTCGTGAATAGAACGATTCAAATTTTATCGCCGCCCTGTATACTGAGAAATCCCTCTCCATAAACCTCGCTGGTATCAGAAATCATTACAAGACACTGTGGTTCAACTTTCCCGGCAACCATACGAATACGATAGGCTTCCTGGCGTGAACATGCGCATAAGAGGATTTGTCGTTTCTCACCCGTATAAGAACCAACTGCGCTCAAAATGGTTGAACCCCGTTCACACTCGTTCGAAATATGTTCCGCCAGCTCCTGCCCATGGTTTGTGATAATAATCAACAATTTGCCCGCATTGCTGCCATATAAAAGCTTATCAATCACCGTTGAAGTGACAACTGTGGTAATCAATCCATAAAGGACCGCATCGACGGAACCAAACACAGCCCAGCCAAGCAGGATAATCACAACATCAATACAGCCGGTAACCGCACCCACAGACAGATGGGGGCGCTGTGATTTAATAGATAACGTCAAAAAATCCGTTCCGCCAGACGACGAGCCACGCATATACAGCAGCGCAAGCCCAGCGCCCCACAATACGCCGGTAAACAGCGCGGCAAGAATGGGTTCCCCACGATATCCGGGGATCTGCGCAAAAAGCACATCCTGGAAAAAAGTACAATAAAGTACGCTTATCAAAGTGCGCATCAAAAATTTCCGCCCCAGAAATCGACAACAGACAGCGGCAAGAGGAAGATTGATTGCCAGAGACGTCAATCCGATCGGCATCCCCCAGATATGATTACAAATCAGAGCAATTCCGGAAACCCCGCCGGGTGCGAATTCTGCGTTTTTGGCAAAACAGCAAATCCCCGCCGCATACAAAAAACCGGCGCACAGGTTATAAAGCTGATCCGTTATAAAAACTTTACGATTGGAATGATACATCGCGAGTCTCCTTTTGATGAAATACGCCGTGAGCGGGCGATTACCCGCTCACGGCTATAATTTTGACGAATCGAAACATCCTGCTTACTTGAAACTGAAAAGAATTTCTCTGCCTGATCCCAAATCACAGGGGGTGAAATCATATGGCCGAATCTCATAACAACCGAAAATTCTGCAATGCACGCAGGATACCGTCTTGTTCTACCGTTTCCGTTACATAGTCCGCAATCTCTTTTACACAAGGCAGCGCGTTCCCCATCGCAATGCCGATTCCGGCAGCCGACAGCATATCCATATCATTTTCACCGTCGCCAAACGCAATCACATTTTCCGGCAAAATGCCAAGTTCATTGCAGATGGTTTGGATACCGGACGCTTTTCCGCTGGTTTGGGAATTGATATCAATCACGTTTTCGCCCCAGCGCATGGATTTACAATGGGGCATCCGAGCAAGCAGTTCCTGTTCTTCCTCCCTGCTGATAAAGGGAATCACCTGATAGATGTCCCGATGCTCCAAACCGTCAACCTGCTGGACCGGAGGAACCGACGTGCCGATGTTGGACTGTTCAAGTCTGATCCGCTCGTCAACCCGATTACAGTATATCCGTGATTCCTCCATAAAAATACAGCTATGGCCTGTCTCCTCAAGGAATCTTTTCAGCGCCAGCAAATCATCCCCTGGAATTTTATTGCGCGACACCGTTTTGCCGTGCAGCACACAAATTTGCCCATTCAGATACACCGCCCCATCAAACGCCAAATCCGGCAGCAAATTCTCCTGTTCGATTTCAATCGGGTGGCGTCCCGTACAAACGATCCGCGCAATTCCGTTTTTACGCAGTGCTTCGAGCGCTGCTCCGACGCTTTGGGGAATTTTGTGCGTACCCATTTGCCCAAGCGTACCGTCAATGTCAAAAAAGGCAGCCTGAATACGGCGGCCCCCGCAGGCTGCAAGCCTTGGAACCTCGGCAAGCGCGTCAATCCGCAGCCGTGCAGGGCTTTGGTCAAACGGGAACCGGTCATCCCGCAGCGCCGCGACCACTGCGCCGCTCGCCGCCCCGGCGGCAACCCCATAGGTGGAGTCCTCCACGATCAGGCACTCCTCCGGCATACGGCCTAACCGGCGGAAGGTACAACGGTAAATTTCAGGATCCGGCTTGCTCCGCGCAAACTCCTCCCCGCTAACCACACAGTCGAAATATTGGCCAAGGCCGCATTCCCGCAGCATTTGACAGATTTGCTTTTTCGGGCTGCTGGACGCAAGCGCAAGCTGCATCCCCATGCCCTTCAGCGTTTTCAAAACACTCTCCGTTCCCGGACGGAGGATTTCGCGGAAATGAATCGTGCAGGACGCGCTCACTGCGGCTAACACCCGCTGGAATTCCGGATCGTGCTGTGAAAACCCCAGCAGCTTTGCCAGAAAGGGCCGGTATTCCGCATCGCTCATACCAACCGTAGGATATAAATCGGTTTCCCGTACCTGTGGAAAATCCGGATGCAGTACCTCTAACTGATGGCGCAAATAGACGATCTCACTGTCAACCAGCACGCCGTCCATATCAAACGCCACCGCTTTGATTGGCTGAAACGGCATGTTTATATCCCGTCGTCTTCCGGAATATCCTGCGCCGCAGGCTCCAGGCGGAACATTCCGATATTATCACGCGCCGTCTGCATAATCTCCTCCGCAAGCGCGTCGATATCCGTGATTTCATCCTCTGTAATATTCCGCATACAAAGATCCATCAGCATACTGCTGTTGACGCCCGAAATCACCCGCACGTTTTCCCGGCCGACGCTCAGCTCGGAGGCACGGTTAAACGGCGTGCCTCCTGCAAGATCCGCCAATACCAGCGTATACGGGCAATCCTGATACCGGGCAAGCGCGTCGGACAGCTTTTCACTTAATTCCTCCGGCGGCATCCCATCCGGGAACGGTACCGAAATCAGGGACGCTTCCGCCCCCGCAAGCATTTTTACATTCGATTCAAGCCCTGTGGCAAAGCTGCCATGACCTGTAACAATCACACCAATCATGGGAATTCTCCTTTTGAACCGGAGGTCCGCCAAAGGCAGGCCCCCCCTATTTGTTTACAACTTCAAATTCAAATTTCCGCGCCAGGCCGTCCATATATTCCCGGCTGAAGTCAATCGGGCGGTCATATTGATCGTAGACCAGGTTTTCAACGTACAACACCGGCGAGCCCGGCTGAACCTCAAAAAGCCTGGCGAACTCCTCGTCCGCAATCTGCGCGCCGATTGTCCGGCGCGAGCGCGGGATTGTCAAATGGTATTCAGACGCAAAGATTTTATACAATGAATTTTGAGCGAGGTCAAAGCGGTCGATACCGGGAAAAATGGATTCCGGTATGAAATTCTCTACCAGCACATAAGGCCGGCCTTCCACGTAGCGCATACGCAGCAGACGATAGCAACGGTCATTTTCTTCCATGCGCAGGCGCGTAAAAATTTCCGGAGCCTGATCGAGCCAGTCGGCGCGGACCAGTTCTGTACGATGGGAATGCCCCGTAATTTCCATTTCCTCCGTAAAGCTCAGCTGCGTCTGCAAAAAACGGCCAAGGATATCCGGCATCCGTACAAACGTCCCCCGGCCCCGTCTCCGCTCCACATAGCCCTCTGAAATTAAGGCGCTGTATGCCTGACGGGCAACCGGACGCGAAACCGAAAAACGGGTGCAGAGCTCCTCCTCCGTAGGCAGCTTTGCGCCAACCGGGATTTTCCCGCTGGTAATGGCGTCCAGTAATGCCTGCCGCAGCTGCTCATACAAAGGGATCGGGCTGGTTTTGTCAATTTGCGCTTCGACTTGTTCTATCATGAGGTGTTTCTCCCTGTAATTCTCAGTATTTATGAGAGCGTATCAACCTTCCGTCCACAGCCGCCCTGGCTCATACAATTTTGCGCGCTGGCGGCCTGTCCTGCCGCCAACGCCTCCAATAGGGACTGCTGCGGCATAGGCTGGCCCTTCTGCCAGCCGTCCTGATACAGGCGGCACAGGAACGCGGCCAGAAAAGAATCTCCCGCCCCCATTGTATCACTTGCAGCCACCTTTTGAACAGCCCTTTTATAAATTTTTACACCGTCCGAGAGGATCTGCCCCTCTGCCCCCATCGTGGCAAGCACATGTACAATCCCACGGCGATGCAGCGGGACGCAAAATTCCGCAAAAGATTTCTCATCCATAGGACGGCAGGAGAAAAGCGCGAGATCGATTTCGTGGCACACTTGATCCAGGTATTCGTCTGTGCGGTACTTCTCTTTTTCCCCGAAATCAAAGACAAAAATTGGCGGAAGCGCTTCAACCTCGGCAAGCTGCTCTGGGATTTTGGCATTACAGCTGCTGACAATCACATCAGACGCTGCGAGGATCTCCAAATGAGACGGCTCCAGCTGGATCGGCCCTGCCCAGGAGGGGCCTGTAATGATTTCAACAAAGCTGCGCTCCCCGTCCGTCACATCATAGCGGCATACCTTTGTCGTCGTCCCGCGCAGGACGGGGCAGTGCTGATAGGAAACATGGTTTTCCTCCAGCGCGGCGCAGAGGCTCCCGGCAAACGCGTCGTCCGCGAGTGCGCCAAGGTATTCCGCTTCCGCCCCCCGCCGCGCGGCGTGCACCGCCACGTTGACCGCGTTTCCGCCCGGAAAGCATTCGTCTGTGCCGCGATAATGGTCAATCACATTGTCCCCCAACGCGATCAATTTCATATCAATAGCTCTCTTTCCGATAGTAGTGGCGGATATCCAGGGAATGCCCGGTGATATCCTCCAGATTCTTGCTGACACGCTGTAAAACGGCCGCCATAACAACTGGACTCAGCCAGCGGCGGAACTCCGGGCGGATGCCGGGCAAATCATAATCCGCCGTATCAAAGCATGTCAGCTTTTTCGTGTGACGGGCGGCAAACTCCTTCACCCGCTCGTCCTGCGCGCGCGTCGGCCCTTCGCCCAGCAGCAGCGTCACGCACACGTCATCCTCAAGCAGTTCCAGCGTCCCGTGGAAGAACTCCGGGCTGGAAACGCTTTTGGTCCGCAGCCACTGGCTTTCCTCCAGGACGCACATGCTGTAGGAATAAGCGGTGGGCCAGAGATCGCCGGAACCAACCCAGATATTATAGCCCTCATGCGCAATCTCCTCCGCATACTGGCGGCATTTCGCATCGGCCTGCTTGCGCACCTGCGCGAGCGCATAGGCAAGCCCCTTCAATTCGTCCGCAAACGCGGGGTAATCCGCAAAGCAGCCGTTCCGATACAGGATCCGGCCAATCAGGATATAAAACACAAGCTCCTGCGGGCGTCCATCGCCATAAACAACCGTATCGTCCGAAAGGGACTCCAAAACGGAATCCGGCTTGCCGACAACGGAAACCAGGCGTACCCCCTGTTCCTTCAGCCATTTTGCGGCTTCCACTGTTTCGCCTGTGTCGCCCGACTTTGACGTCAGGAACGCGACCGTTTTCTCACCCAGCCGGTTGCAGCCGCCGGTCAGCAAGTCGGCGGAAAGCACGTTTTCGACCGGCAGCCTGGATTCGTGCCGCAGATAAAACGCAAAGGGGTCAAGCATTGCCTGCGAACCGCCGCTGGAAGTAAACAGCAACAGATCAAAGCCGTTGTCTACGATGGAATCTGCAATCGCTTCGATCCGTTCCCGCTGCCGGTAGATTACTTCTCCGTTTGCAATAATCTGATTTTCATCAAAGGTTACGAGTTTCATAATGCTGCATTCTCCTTGTTTCATAGCGATGTCATGATATCAATATACCGAATGACCAGCGCCCCTATTGGGAATGACTGGGGCGCTGGCGGGACGGCGGGGCTGTTTCCAACCCTCTTTTCCCGGTAATACGATGAGGGGTAAATAAAGAGATGAGCTAAATTACATAATGCCAAGGAAAGACAATGCGACCGAGAACAGGATCACTAACAGGATCAGCTTGATCGTATTGACGTTTTTCTTTTTGAACAGCCAGTACAGGAGGAATACAAACCCAAGCGGCAGGATGTTCGGCATAATGGAATCAAAAATACCCTGGATCGATACGCCGCCGACCGCAACCAGCGTTTCCGGGAAGGCGAACTTTACATAGCTCGGAATCAATCCGCCCACAACCATAACACCAAGGATACCGGCGGCCTTTGTCAGCGCCGCGGCGTTGTCGCCGATGAACTGGATCGAACTGACGCCGGCCTGATATCCCATCCGGACAAACCAGATACGGCTGACGACAGCGGTAATCCCCCAGAACAGCATGTAAAGGATCGGCCCAAGGACCGAATTCTGGCTCGCAAGCGAGCAGCAGATGGAAGCGATAATCGGCATTGCCGTATACCACCAAATCGCGTCCCCAAGCCCTGCCAGCGGGCCGAAAAGGCCGGTTTTCAGGCTGTGGATCAGCGTCCGGTCCTGCCCGGCCTCCTCCATCGACACAATCAGCCCCTGGAGGATGGCAGCCATATGGGGTTCCGTATTGATGAAGTCCAGATTGTTTTGCAGCGCCGCCGCCATTTCCTGATTATTGTTTCCATGGATCTTGCGAAGGCACTTTGTCATGCCAAAGCAGAAGCCGACAGCCTGCATCCGCTCAAAGCTGAAGCATGCCTGCTCCGCCATGGAGCGGATAGCCATTTCGTTCAGGTCTTTTTTCGTAATCCTATTAGATGCCATCTTCAAACTCTCCTTCCTGTGCGGAGGGACCCGCAGCTTCTATTTTCGCAAGCTCAACATCGCGCCGGAACCCGGCATAGGCAACGCACGCGGCAAGGACCGCTACCGGAAGGATATTGACGCAGTTGGTAATAATCATCACCACGAAGCCCGCAAGCAGGTAAGCCGCGTTTTCCTTTTTCAGCATGACAACCAGCAGCAGCGCAAGGCCAACGGCAGGCATCAGGCCGCCCGCGACCTCAAACCCATGGACAAGCCATTCCGGGAAAGCGGAGACAAACGCGGAAATGCCGCTCTGGAACGCGTATACGGATAAAAACGCGGCAAGGGCAAACATACCGGCATACAAAACCCAGCCCTGGAACATCCGGCGTGTAAGAACGCTCTCGTCACCGGCCTCCGCCGCTTTGTCAATCCCCGGCAAAAATCCGGCGTAAAAGGTATTCGTACCCGTATTGATCCACTGGCCGATCAGCGCGAATGGAACCGCAAGCCCCAGCGCGGTGTTTACGTCGCATCCGGTGGTATACGCAAGCACCGTTGTCATCAGACCCGCGAACAGCGGGTCCGGCGGTACCGTGCCGCCCACCGTCAGCAGGCCGAGGTACGAAAGCTCCGCAACCGCCCCGGCCTGCAAGCCCAGGGAAACATCGCCCAAAATAATACCGGTGAAAAATGCCACGACCAGCGGCCGGAACCACATGAGGGATTCGATATGCTTATCAAACGCGCAGAGAAAAACGACCACTGCGATCAAGATGCCCTGTATCAAAGTGATTTGCATCATTCAACACTCCTTTATTTTCTTTTCCGTTCGGCGGCTATTTGTCGAAGTCCAGCTTCCGGTCGCCGGGAGCAATCTGGATATAGACATCTACCCCCTTTGCGCGTATGGCGCGGAGGTCTTCCTTGTCCTGCCCGTCCATATAGACGTGGACGTCGCCGCAAACCTCCTTGCCGGGGCCAACATGCATGTTGCCGATGCACAGCTTATCAATGGGGACGCCGCCCTCGACCAGCTTGCGCGCGCTTTGCGGGGTACGCACGATCAGGAAAATATGCTGCTTCGCAGACGCCTTGTGAATGACAGCAATTGTCTTTTCGAGCGTAAAGAACCGGATGCCGCAGCCCGCGTTTTTCGCGGTGGCTCCCATCAGGCTTTGCTGTACTGGATCGTTTGCGGCCAAATCATCGGCCACCACGATCAGGTTGCACCCGGCCAGGCTGCTGGTCCAGGCGACTCCAACCTGCCCGTGCACCAGACGGTTGTCGATTCGGGTCAATAAAATATCCGGCATACTTAAATTCCTCCTTCTTTTGTGAAAACGGATATTCCCTCGCGATTTATCCTAAAGAAACGCAAGGCCGATTCCCGGCGTCAATAGAGTCGCGCCCATGCGTTCTCTCAGATACGAAAAATTTTTTGAAAAAGTTTGTTATGATGTAATGACAATATACCAAATCTATGCTATACTGTCAATAGCAGATCGGATTTTTTTGAAAGTCTTGTCGAACATAAACAAATCAATCCGGTCGAATTTATGCAAAATGCAAAGGAGAGGCAAAATGAACAACCAAGACAAAAAGACCATGCTGGATTACATCGCATCCTGCCCGGCGTTTATCCGGGACAACGTCGCCCGCAGCGCCGAGCTGACGCAGCCGCTTGTAGACGAGTTTGTTTCCGGCGGCTATCAGAACATCTGGATCGTTGCCTGCGGCTCCTCGGCAAACGGCGCGCTCTGCGCACGCCAGTTTGTCCGCCGCTGCCTCGGCTGCGAGGTCAAGCTGGTCACCCCCTTCCAGTTTGTGTCGAGCGAGCATGATTTCGCGCCCAGCGACATGGTCATCGTCATCAGCCAGAGCGGATACAGCCTGAATACGCTGGAAGCCGTCCGTCTCATCCACGAACAGGGACGCCGCTGCATCGGCCTGACCGGCGACACGGACAGCGACCTCGCCCGTGCGTGCGACGTATCGGCAAATTACGGCGTAGGCAGGGAAACGGTGGCTTATGTCACCAGAGGCGTTACGACGCTTGCGCTGTTCTTCATGCTTTTTGCCGTAGAGACCGCCGCGAAGCTGGGCCGCAAAACGCCTGAAGAGGTATCCGCCCTGAAACAGCAGCTTGCCGACGCAGCCGACTGCAATGACGCCATGCGGAAAGCCGCCGAAGCGTTTTTGCAGGAGCACTACCAGGGCCTTTCCGGCATGACAAACGCTTACGTCTGCGGCGTGGGCGCAAACCTTGGCACCGCCGCGGAAGGCGCTCTGAAATTCAGCGAGACGATCAGCATTCCAACCGCTGCCTATGAAGCCGAGGAATATATTCACGGGCCGAATATCCAGCTGACCCCGCATTATACCGTTGTCCTGATTGACGGCGGTGAGGGCAGTGCGCGCATCCATCAGCTCTATGAAGGCACCCGCATTGTCACCCCGAACGCCTACCTGCTTACGACCGACCCGTCCTACACAGGCGATAACGTGCTTTCCCTCCCCTGCACGCTGCCGGACGATATGACGCCGCTCTGCTTTTTGCCGTTCTTCCAGACGGTCGCCTATCATCTGACGGAGGATTTGAACCGCTGGATCAAGCATCCGCTTCAGCGCCAAATGGAAAAGGAATGCGCGGCGAAAGCGGACGGCTATGTGAACAGCCCCTTCAGCGAGGACACGCCGGGGCGCGTACAGTAAGCCCCCCTGTCCACCAAACCGATTGAAACGAGGTAACACAGCGTAAATGGAGCTTATTTCAGCCGCTTTTTTCTGTATTGCCGCTGTCGGCTATCTGGTAAACGACTCTTTTGGGCTTAGCGCTGGATTCAGAAAAGGCTTTGCCGCAATCCCTGAGCTGCTGCTGCTTATGACCGGGTTTATGGTACTTGCGCCGTGGATTGCGGTTCATGCAGCCCCGTTGGCAGCGCCTTATTTCGCTTGGATTGGATGTGATCCGTCTATATTTGCCGGTCTGCTTCTAAGCTGCGACGCCGGGGGCGCTGTACTTGCAGAACAGATTGCGCTGAATCCGCAGGCGGGCTTGTATACCGGAATGGTTGTCGCTTCCTTTTTTGGCTGCACCATCACGGGAACCATCCCCTTCGCGCTGAATCACACGCACGGCGCAAAACGTCAGGCAGCGGTCAACGGTCTGCTGTCCGCATTGCTGATGCTCCCGGCCGCCTGCCTTTTCACTGGATTCTGCTGCGGTTTTCCCTTCCGTATGATGCTGAGAAATACCATCCCGGTTCTCGTGTTTTCCCTGTTCCTGCTGTTTTTATTCAAATGCTGCACCGTTGTGATTCTCCCCCTTTTTACGGCGGTATCATTCGCTGTACGTGGGACGGCGCTGTTCGGGCTTTGCACGGCAGTCCTTCAGGAAGCATCCGGGAATATCTTGTTGGACAACCTTACCCCGCTTGACGAGGTATTCCCGGTGATCTGCCGCATTGGTATTTTCCTTGCCGGAATCCTGCCCGCGTTCGCTCTGCTTGAACGGCTTTTGCAGCGCCCGATTGCAGTGATGTCACGCAGGCTGAAGCTTCAGCCGGAAGCGGTTGCGTCCTTGATTGTCACAACCGCAAACAGTATACCGACCTTGCTGCATTTGGAAGATCTCGACGAACGCGGCATCACATTGAATACGGCGTTTGCCGTCTTGTCGAGCTATACGGTAGGAGATTTTCTGGCATTCAGTTTACAGTTTGCCCCTGAAATCGCTTTTCCAATGCTGGCCGGGCGGCTGCTCAGCGGTTTTCTCGTTCTGATTCTGTCTTACCGGTTTCTCCCGGCAGACAGCGCATAACCCATCCCGCGCAATGGTTTCGCAATGCTGCAACAAAATTGAAAAAAGAGTAAAGGATCCTTCCTATGAAAATCATCCGTGCTAAAAATTATGACGATTTGAGCCGTAAGGCAGCCAACATCATCTCCGCGCAGGTAATCCTGAAACCGGACAGCGTACTCGGTCTCGCAACCGGGTCATCCCCTATCGGAACCTATCGGCAGCTGGTCGACTGGTACAACAAAGGGGATATCGATTTTTCCGAGGCGAAAACGGTCAACCTTGACGAATATCGCGGCCTTCCGAAGACCGATCCGCAGAGCTATGATTATTTCATGCGCGAACACTTTTTTGACCACGTCAACATCCGTCCGGAAAACATTCATTTGCCTGACGGTATGGCGGAATGCCCGGATAGCGAATGCACGCAATACGACAATATCGTGAAAAGCCTCGGCGGCGTTGACCTTCAGCTGCTTGGCTGCGGGCGCAACGGGCATATCGGCTTCAATGAACCGTCCGACTTCTTTGCAAAGGGGACGCATGTGGTGGACCTTGCGGAAAGTACAATCGAAGCGAATAAACGCTTTTTTACTTCTGCCGACGATGTTCCGCGGCAGGCATATTCCATGGGAATTCAGACGATCATGCTCGCACGGCGGATCCTCATTATTATCTCCGGTGAGGACAAGGCCGAAGCGGTGAAACAGGGATTCTTTGGACCGATTACGCCGCAGGTCCCCGCATCCATCCTTCAGCTGCATCCGGATGTAAGTTTAATCGCGGACGAAGCAGCGCTGAGCCTTTGCAGCCTGTAAGAGTAATCGCCGGAAATGTTCGCTGATGCGTGAGGAAGATACTAAAATATGAGCCCCAGCCTGTTCTAAATCTGACGAAGCACTTTCCGGCAAACACAGCCGAAAACGCCCTGCCAAACCGGCAAGGGCGTTTTTCTGGGTGCCTAATGTATGGATTCTCCCCCTTTACATTGAAAAAACCGTCGCGTATTTCTCGCGGCGGCTTTTTCTGCTGACGACTTGTTAAGTTTGGAGTCTGTGATGATTTTGTATCCGCTTTACTCCTATCAAAAGACAACAACCAGCAGCATCTTAAACTGCTCCTCGCCAAAGACGGCGTGAGGATGGCCCGCAGGCATCACAATGGATTCCCCCTCATGCAGAATATACTCCTGCTCATCAATGGTGATTTTCCCCGTCCCATCCAGACAGGTGACAAAGGCATCCCCTCCGGATTCATGGGTGCTGATTTCTTCGCCCTTGTCGAAAGAAAACAGCGTTACGCTCACAGAGCTGTTCTGCGCCAGCGTTTTGCTGACCACCTGCCCCTCCTGGTAGGCGATTTGCTCCTTCAAGGTGAGAACCTCCGCCTTTTTGATGTTTTTCATGATTTTGTCAGACCTCCTATTCCTTTATGCTCCCGTCAACGGAAATGGTGACGACCTGCCATGGAATGATCTTTCCACTGTCCTGGAGAGCTTTCTTTGCCGCCATCTCCAAACCGCCGCAGCAGGGGACCTCCATTCGCACAATGGTAACGCTTTGGATGTCGTTCTGCCGGATCATATCGGTCAACTTTTCACTGTAATCCACAGCGTCCAGTTTGGGACAGCCGATCAGCGTAATTTTGCCCCGCATAAAATCCTGGTGCAGGTTGGCATAGGCATAAGCCGTGCAGTCGGCGGCAATCAGCAGCTTTGCACCATTGAAATAAGGTGCGTTGACAGGGGCCAGCTTAATCTGGCAGGGCCATTGGCCAAGCTGAGAAACAGGGCGGGCCGTGGTGGGAACAGACGATTCTCCCACATGATTCAGCCGCCGCGTTTGCTGTCCAGGACAGCCGGAATGATGCGGGGCTTCTTCCGCCCGCTTTGCTTTATTTTTCAGGACGGCCTGCTCATTATATTCTGCCGCTTCCCGCTCCACAAAGGTGATGGCCCCTGTAGGACAAGCGGGCAGGCAATCGCCTAAGCCGTCGCAGTAATCGTCACGCAGCAGCTTCGCCTTGCCATCCACCATACCGATAGCTCCTTCATGACAGGCGTTGGCACAGGCTCCGCAGCCGTTACACTTTTCCTCGTCGATCTCAATAATTTTTCGAATCATGTGGTTGACCTCCTTGCTTTTCTGGTATGATTATAGTATAGTGGAAAGGGAAATTCCGTTGTTATAACCACGAAACGAAAATTTTTATCCGATCCGTGCAGGATGAAATGAGGAAAAAGATGAATTTAATTCCTACACCCTTGTTCCGCAACATTAGCCGGGAAGAACTTACAGAAATCCAAGCGCTTCAATGTATGCGGCAGCGCTCTTATACCAAGGGCGAAGTGATCTTTCATTCAGGCGATTTGATTCACGAAATGGGAATTGCCCTCTCTGGAAATATCCATATTGCAACAGTGGATCTATGGGGAGGTAAAACAATCCTTCAAAATATATCGGCGGGACAATCGTTTGCCGAAACCTACGCGCTGTGCCATGAGCCATTGATGGTGGATGTAACCTGTGCCGATGATGCGGAGGTCCTTTTGATTGATACCAATACCCTGCTTCGGGAGGAAAATCAGAAAACGATATGGTATGTAAAATTGTATCGCAACCTCCTTTTGATTTCCCTTCAAAAAAATCTGGCGTTGAGTAATCGTATTTTCTGCACCACTTCTAAAACAGTGCGAGGACGACTTCTTTCCTATTTTTCATTTCAATCTGTCCGGGCCGGAAGCGCTCAATTTACAATCCCCTTTGACCGACAACAAATGGCTGACTACCTGAATCTTGACCGCAGCGCGCTCTCCAAAGAGTTGGGAAAAATGCGGAAAGAGGGATTGATCGAATTTCATAAAAACCACTTTATCTTGAAGCAGACTTTTCCTGCAGCGACACAAGACATTTCCGCTTCTTCATCATACTCAAAATCCACTCAGAATTGATTTTAGCTGTAAACAGTGATCATTATATCGCAGTCACAGAAAACGTAAAAAATGAATCATTTAACAGTTGCTTTTGCATTGTCAGGTGGTTTCAAAATTAAGGCAATACCGCACAATGAGGTATGCCTAAAAATAAGACATCCTCAACTGATAAAATAGCTGAGGATGCCCCA
>QXXE01000093.1 GCA_009911355.1 Clostridiaceae bacterium
TACTATGAATCTCTGGATGCTGCTTAGGCATTGATATCCTTGTAAAAAAAGTGTCAACCAATATTGACAATATCACTTGGGCATCGGCCTTGCGCGGCAGGGCAAACGCGTCTTGGCGCTCGATATCGACGCGCAGGGTTCGCTGACCGCCAGCCTTGGCTTCCAGAACCCTGACCAGCTTGAGGACACGCTGGCAACGGCATTGTACCATGTCATGAACGAAGAGCCGCTTCCGCAGGGATATGGTATTCTCCACCATGACGAAGGCATAGACTTCCTTCCGGCGAACATTGAGTTATCCGGTTTGGAAGTCACACTGGTGACCATGATGAGCCGGGAAACCGTTCTTCGGAGATACCTCCAAACGGTCCAGGACAATTACGATGTGATCCTGCTGGACTGCTGCCCCTCGCTCGGGATGCTCACGATCAACGCGCTTGCAGCGGCTGATGAGATCGTCGTCCCAGTCATGGCGCATTACCTCTCGCTGAAAGCGTTAGAGCAGCTTCTGCGGACGGTCACAAAGGTCAAGCGTCAGATCAATCCCAACCTGAAAATTTCGGGCATCCTCATCACAATGGCGGACATGCGGACGAACTACACGAAAGACATCATTGAACTGCTCCGCGACAATTACGGCGGTAAGCTGAGAATCTTTAACAGCGTTATCCCGTTGTCCATCCGTGCGGCAGGAACCAGCGCAGAAGGCCGGAGTATTTACCGCCACGACCCTTCCGGTAAGGTTGCGGCTGCGTATGCCGCCCTGACGCAGGAGGTGTGTCATGCGGAGTAGCGCCAAAAAGATTCAAATGACGGATTTCGACGACTTGTTCCAGTCAAGCAGTACCATAAAGGCGAATGGCGAACAGGTGCAGGAGGTTCCGCTTACCGAACTGTATTCTTTCAAGAACCATCCTTTTCCGGTCCGAGACGACGAAGCAATGCAGGAAACCGCCAGCAGCATCGAGCAGTACGGCGTACTGGTTCCGGCTATCGTGCGCCCTCGCGCGGAGGGCGGATATGAGATCATCGCAGGGCACCGGCGCAAACGCGCATCTGAACTGGCCGGTAAAGCCACGATGCCCGTACTGATTCGGAAGCTGGACGACGATGAATCAACCCTGATTATGGTGGACAGTAATCTTCAGCGCGAGAAATCTTGCCCAGCGAGAAAGCCTTTGCTTACAAAATGAAACTGGAAGCCTTAAAACATCAAGGTAAAAAGCAGTCCGCAACTTCAGCACGCGGCGTGCTGAAGTTACAAACAAGGGAACAAATTGCGCTGGATTCCGGCGAAAAGTCGGGTATGGCCGTTACGCGTTACATATCCCTGACCAGGTTGATCCCGTCACTGCTGACTTTGGTGGATGAAGAAAAGCTGGCAGTCAGCGCCGCTGCGGACGATTTCTCCGACCTGACGGCAGATGAGCAGAGAGACCTTGTAACGGTGATGGATAAGCTGAAAGTGATCCCGGTCAAAAACCAGCTTACAAAGCCCAAGCAACGCAGCAAGGCGGGGGATTTGAACATCACCGTTATCGAAGCGATTCTCTCGGCAGGCAAACCTGCTGCTGTTCAGGTAGTGCTCAAGCAGACGAAGCTGCATCAGTATTTCCCTGAATCCTACACGGCCCAGCAGATGGAGGAAGTCATTGTTTCGTTACTGGAAGCGTGGCGCGTACAACATTCATAGCAACAACAAATGAAGTGCAAAGAGCCGAGCGGTAACTGACGAACCCCAGTCACCGCTCAGCTTTTTGCATTTCCAGGCAAATTCAAAACACGGAGACCCCAGAAGCGCCCCGGCGACTGTTACAGTTTCCGGGGCGTTTTTCCGTTCTCCGATATAAAGAAGGAGGGTATCAAATGCCGCTGGATTTGAATTATTACTACGGCAGCGAAGCGGAGCAATACAGCTTTTACCGCATCCCCAAAACGTTGCTGACCGACCGCCGTTACAAGGGGGTATCGGTCGAAGCGAAGGTGCTCTACGGGCTGCTGCTCGACCGCATGAGTCTGTCTATGCGCAACGGCTGGACGGACCCCGAAGGGCGGGTTTTCATCTATTTTACGCAGGAAGACGCGATGGCATTGATGAACTGCGGCAAGGACAAAGCGACCAAGCTGTTCCGGGAACCTGGATATCGGCGGCATTGGCCTGATCGAGCGGCGGAAGCAGGGGCAGGGTAAGCCTACCCGGATCTACGTCAAGAACTTCACGCTGCCGCCCGACCCGGAGCAGTCTCAGCCTGCACAGGTTCTCAAATCGTTCCCTGCCGCACCGGAACCGTCTCCCGACCCGGCTTCTGCCGTGCCGGAACCGGCTCTCGGACCTTCCGAACCTCAGACAGCGGAAAAACCGCAGTCTGCACCGCTGGACAGCACCGCAGTCAAGACTGCTGATTTTCCGCAGTCTGAACAGCGGGAAACGCGTGGTCAAGACGGCGGAAAAACCGCTGCTAATAATACTGAGAAGAACAAGACTGACAAGAGCGATACGGATTTATCCATCCCCACTCGCCGTCTGCCGGCAAGCGCCGCAGCGTTCCGAAGCGGAGGATGCGGATGGAAGAGATGGACGACTGCTGGGAGCTGATCCGCGAAAATATCGACTACGCAGATCTCCTGCGGGAGAACCCCTGGGACGCGGAAACGATCGACGGCTATGTCGAGCTGATGGTCGAAGCCTGCTGCACGACGCGGGACAGCGTCCGCATTTGCGGTCAGGACGTTGCCGCCGAAGTCGTTAAAAGCCGGTTTCTGAAACTGAACGGCGAGCACATTCTGTACGTCATTGACCAGCCTGAAAGAGAATACCACGAAGGTAGCGAACATCAAGGCGTACATCCTTTCGGCGCTGTACAACGCGCCGGTCACGATGGGGCAATATTACACCTCCCGCGTCAGCCACGACATGGCAAAGGAAATCAACATTCTGGTGGTGGAGCCGGGCAAGCCCCCGCGTCCGGCGCGGGCGAGGAACACGTTGGAGACCTTCGCGGAGATTGTCGGCGGGCCGGTGGAAGCCGGGTGCTATCTGCCCCAGCGCGTTATGCCCATCAGCCGGGAGCGCGGGAGCGCCGCCGGACTGCCGCCCAACCGCATCAGCAGCCGGGACGGCGAATACATTCCGGGAACCTTCCTGCTGTGCGGCTTCACGGACAACCGCTTTGTGTCGCTCACGCCGATGCAGCAGGCGGAGTTCCAGAAGAAATTCGCGAAACCCGGCGAGTTCATGATGGCCGGCGCGGAAACCGTCTGCGCGAACACCGGGGAACTGGCAATGGCGGCGTGCCGCCTGTGGGAGCGCATGAAAGACGGGGAATCCATCGTGCTGACCAAGTGGGGCGGTCAGAAGGACGGTGAAGCCGTGTGATTGCAAAACACCTGCTCCGCCGTTTGACCGTTCCACCGTAGAGCGCGGCGGTTTCCATTCCCACAAAATCTGAACCACGAAAGGAGGAAGCATGAGCATTCATTTTTCCACGCTCAGGCAAACGGCAGCCGGATTTTTGGCTGCTTTGATGCTGGCCGCTCCGCTGACGGCCTCGGCGCAGGCGGCAAAAATTTCCGACTACAGCGACGCGGGCGGTCATCCACTGCGGGACGCGCTGACCTGGGCGGTCGAGCATGACGTGCTGGCCAGGAAGTCCGAAAACCGGCTGGCGCCGGACGATTACCTGACCCGCGCTCAGCTGGCGGCGATGATCGGCCGGCTTTTCAGCACGTACAAAAACGCCGATATTTCGCAGTATACCGACACGCTTCCCGGCAGCTGGTGCTATGATTCCATAGCGCAGGCGGTCAACATGGGGACTCTGGCCGGGTGCAGCGCGAGCCTTATGAAGCCGGACGATTTCGTCAGCTGCGAGCAGGCCATTGCAATTCTGGCGCGGACGCTGTGCCTGTCAACGTCCAGCCGTAAGGCGCTCAAGCAATTTTCCGACCGCAGCGCGATCAGCGATTGGGCCAGCGGAGCGGTTTCCGCGATGGCGGAACGCAAATACGTGACCGCTTCTGTCGGCGGCAGGCTGAACCTGAAGGGCAGCATGACCCGCGCGGAAATGGCGGAAATTATGGCGCGGGCGTTCCGGAACGTCCACGATTCCGGCGAACTGACCGGGACTTACCGCGATACCGTCCTGGTGCGCGGGAAATCAAACATTCACGACGCGACTTTCAAAGGCGACCTGATTCTTGCCAACAGCCTGCCGGAGCGGGAGCTTGACCTGGATGACGTTACGATCGAGGGCAGGCTGATCGTCTGGGGCGGCTCCGAGATCCGCGTGAACGGCGATTCGACCGTCGCCGGGGTGGTCACACCCCGCAACGACGGCCGTGTCAGGGTGATCTTCGACGAAACCGCGTCGGAACTTTCCGAGGAAGTCTGCGACGTTGTTTATCCTAAGTCGATGCACAAGAAAAATCGGGTGATTTTCACCGAAAAGGAAGAAGAAGCGACGCCAGCGGTTCCCGCGCCAACTATCGGGTTTGAACTTCCGCAGTACCTGTATGTCGGTGATTCGATGAACATCGAAGCCACGCTTACGGATGCGGAATCCGTCAAATGGGTGTTGACCAAAGACGGAATCGAAGTCGTTGCCGACGGCTTCACCGAGAACGGCGGCGTTTTTGCATTCACCGAACCGGGGCGCTATGTGCTGCAAGGGACTGCCGAAAACAGCAACGGCTCCACCGTTTGCGAGCAGTCTGTGGAGGTGCTTCCGGTCGGCGATCTTGCGTTTTCTCTGTCTGAATACGGCTACACAGACACGGCGGAGGATGTGAACCTTCTGCGGAATAACGGCCTGAGCGGCGTGGCCGAATGGACGCTGACCAGGGATGGCGAAGCGTTCCCACTGCCGGGAGGCTTCACGCTGGCCCTTTCAGAAGTCGGCGAATACGTCCTGACGGCCAAACTTACGGATGCCGCCGGAACACAATACACCGCCGCACAGAAAATCATCATCCTGCCGGTACTGAAACCCGCACTGGCCGCCAGTGTGGAACGGCTTCATGAGGGCGAAGCCGCAGAAATCGGCCTGACCGTCGAAAGCGGCGAAACGGCCTCCATTCGCTGGAGCATGAACCGAGACGGCAAACCGGTTCCGCTGGAACTGGGAAACCAGGGCGGGAGGCTTTCCTTTGATGCTGCCGGAGAGTACGTCCTTACCGCCGCTGCGGTGGACGCGCAGGGCCGCGAATTTGCTTCCAAACCGGTTTCGATTGGCGTGATCGAAAATTTGGTGCTTATGCTGACTGCTGACCCGGAAAAATTGCACGTTGACGAAACCTCAGAAGTCGGATTGCCCGTAGAACACGGCGCGCCCTCGGCGGTTGCATGGTCGCTGACGTGCGGCGGCGAAGAAATTCCCGTTTCGCTGGAAAACGACGGCGGCACGCTCTCCTTCGAGGAAACCGGCGCTTACGTTCTCACGGCAACCGCGACGGACGAACTTGGCAAAGTGTTCACCGAAACGGCGACGCTGGAAGTTTGGCCGCTGATCGATCTGACGCTGGACATGCCGGAAGCGATTCCTGTTGACCAATCCGCGTCCGTCAGCCTGCACGGTACAGACCTGAGTGTGATGTGGAAAGTCACTGCGGAGGACGGCACGGTCTTTACGCCTGCATTATATAAGGAAGGCGGCGAGATCACCTTCCCGGCGGCGGGAACCTACACGGTGACGGCTTCCGTCACTGACGAGTTGGGGAGCACGTTCCACGCCAGCGGCGCAATTTAAGTTTGGGACACCATGCAGCTTGCGTTCCGGCTGCCGGAGTTTGTCCATCCCGACGAAACCGTTAAGGTGAAAATGGCCTCGGAGCATCTTGGACAAAGCAAGATCGCCTGGTCTCTTACTGTGCATGTCAAACCCGTCCGTCTGACGGACGGCATCAAGGACAGTTTGGACAATGACGGCGGCAGCTTGAAATTCAAGCGCACCGGTATGAATGACCAGACCGCCAGCGTGACCGACGGTCTGGGCCGCACCTTCACCTACGAGCAGACGATCGAGGTCTATCCGGTTTTGACGCTGGATTTAGCGGCAGATCGGGCCGTTCACACGGATGAACCGATTTGCAGTCGATATTGCATCGAAAAATGTTTCCGGCATTGAGGGCACGGCAATTCAATGGCACATTGACGATACATACGGCTTGCGCCAGAATTGGGGAACATATGTCGCCGGGGATCTCGGCGCGGAACCGGGCGAGATCCGCATCAAGCACGCCGGGATCTTCACGCCCGGCTGTGAAGTCACGGATGCGGCCGGGCGCGTGTTTTCGTTCGACGGCGCAGGCATTGAAGTCCTTGCGGAGCAGGAGCTTCAGGTCAGCATCACCGAGCAGCAGGTCTATACGGGCGAAACGGCGCAGGTGCGGACGCTCGGAAACAACATTGAATTGCCGGTCGAGTGGTCGCTGGAGCGCGACGGCAAGCCTGCCGACCGCAGCACTTATTTGACCGGCGACCTCAACAACCTCGGCGGAGCCGTTCAGTTCACGAAGGGCGGCGAATACCGCCTGATCGGCAAGCTGACGGACAGGCTCGGGCGCACGTTCGTTTCCAGCGACACCATTTCCGTCCTGCCGGTCGGCTCGCTGCAATTCTCGAAGTCCGGCATGGAATACGTCGGCAACCGCGTCCCGGTCGTGATGGACAAGCTCTACAATCCCGGCGGCAGCAGCATTGCGTGGTCGGCGCAAAAAGACGGCGCGGCCTGCATCATCGACCTGTCCACGCTGGATAACGACAGAGGTACGGTGATCTTCCCCGAACCGGGCGAGTACACGCTGACCGCGACCCTGCGCGACAGCAACGGCAAGACTGCGGCGTGCAGTCAGAACATCACGATCATTTTCAAGGCGGCGCTGACCGTGACGGCTCCGGAATCCGTACATATCGGCAGCAGTTTCCCAGTCGGGATCAGCGGCGCGGGCAGTCTGCATGTGAACTGGGGCGTGAAGCAGGGCGGCAGGCCGGTCGAGCTGGACAGCAACACCGGATTCCGCTCCAACGACGGCGGCACGCTTTCGTTTTACGAAGAGGGGACGTACACCATCACGGCGACGGTGCGCGACGATGCAGGGAACCTGACCAGCGGCTTTGTAAACGTGACCGTTACCAACGCTGTGCCGGTAATCGACAGTTTCAATGCCGTTTCCACCCGGAATATGCGCGGCGGGCGGTTCTTCGCGGACGTAAACGCGACCTGCTCCGACCCGGACGGCGACGCGGTGCATCTCGAATGGAGCAGCGAATATCAAGCGGACGGTTACTACGAAGTCGGGACGCACACCATCCGCGTTCGCGCGGTCGACGAATGGGGCGCGGCCTCCGCGTGGCAGTCCCGCACGATCGAATTTATCAACAATGCGCCGGTAATCATCAGTTTCACCGCCGAAGTGACCCGCCAGACCAGTGGAAACAGCTTCCTTGCGAACATTGCCACGACCGGCGGCGACCCGGAGGGCGACGAAGTTCGGCTCGAATGGGGCGGCGACTATTCGCCCTCCGGCTGGTATTCCCGCAATGGAAGCCACACGATCCGCGTCCGCGCGGTCGACCCCTACGGCGCGGCTTCCCCGTGGCAGGAAAAGACGATCGAGTTCGTCAATCAGGCCCCGAGCAAGCCAACGATCTCTAAAAATCCGACAGCCGGCGTTGTGCGTCCGAGCCAGCAGGTAACGATTACCGCGTCCTCCACAGACCCGGAAGGTGATACCATCACCTGTGAATGGGACGGCAGGGCTGCGGAAACGGCCGCTTACGCATATGGCAAGCATCTGGTGAAATGCCGAGCTGTGGACGCGTTCGGAGCGGCTTCGCCGTGGTCGGCGATCGTGTTCTTCGTCGCGGACAACAGCGGCGGCGGCATGACGCTGGTTTCCGAAAACTCGTATATTGAGGAGCCGGGAGTCAGCTTCGAAAACGAAGGTGAAACGATTTACGGCTTCATCACCGAGTACACCTACGATGTGCCTGCGGTGAAAGGCCACAGCGGCCGGGATCACGGCAAAATCGAAGCCTACAACATTCTGTCCGGGCAATGGGATCAGATCGCTTATAAGGATACGAACAACGGCGTTTCGTTCTCCGGCACGCTGCCAACCGGCATGTACACGCAGATGCGGTTCTATTATTACACAAACCATGACTGCATGTACAACAAGAGCAACATCACCTACCCGATCGTGTTCGATTTCTGACGGAATCGAACACAAATCCGCTTCGAAAGGAGAATTTCATGCAAAAGAAGAAAACGGCGGGACCGCCGCGCGTTGTGGGCTGGCTGCTGGCGCTGAGCATGGCCGTTGGAATGCTGCCGGTCACAGCGGCTGCGGCTGCGTCCGGCGACGCGCCCGAAACCTGGCCCGCGCCGGATTCCCGCTATACCGCTCCGGGCGAGGAACCGGTATACATCTTTCTGGATTACAGGGACGAGGATACCGGCGGTGTTTTGGCGCGGCATACGTGCGTCGAAGGCGCGCAATTCATTAACGACGTGGTAAAAGCGAACACCGCCGACGACGGTTATGTCAGGTTTACCTGTGATCAATGCGGGAGCTGGGCGCAGATCGACGTTCCGGCGGTCAGCATCGCTGCGATCACGCTCGGCCCGGCTTACCAAAGTATGGTGGACAACGGCGTGGAATTCAGCGGCGACCCGTATACGCTGCTTTACGACGTGTCCCCGGCGTATCAGCGCTACCTCGGGACAAACCTCAAAAACGAGGTTTCCGTCACCGAAACCGGCATTTATTCGCTGTATCTCCACCTGTCGACCGACATTTATGAGGACGTTCGAATCCCAACGAACGAGAAGCTGACGGTGTACCCTAAGAATGTGCCGTGGGCGGAAAATTTGATAAAAAGGTGTACGACGGAACCAGCATGATGGCCGGCAAAACGATCGCTTATCAGGACATTCACGGAGCGTCGGTTCCTGCGGACGTGGCCGTCTATCAGGTGTTTATCAGCTCGGAGGGCGAGGTGTCGGTTGACATGGATTATCCGATCGCGCAGCCCACCGCCGCAGGCGCTTACGCCGTCGTGGCAACGATCGCGGATAAAAATTATGTCTGGAAGAACGACGAGGGCGACCGGTCTTATACCGAGACGGCGCTTGCGTGGATCGTCCCGGTGACTAATTCGATCTATGTGGGCGGCCCCATGACCGACGTTCAGCTCACTACGGGGAACAGCGCCTACAACTGGACGCTGGATACCACCTACACCGAGTTTGATTCCAGTTGGCCCGGGCAGACGAAAGTCCGCGCAAACGCGTCCAACCTTGGCCGCATTACGATCCCTGTAACCGTGCTGCCGCGTTCCATCCTCAGCAGCGAGGAAATCGTGCGCACCGCGCCGATGGGCACGCCGTTCAGCAATTTGAATTTGCCGAAAACGATCACCGTAACGGTTTACGGTGGCTCCGGCAACGCGCAGACGGTAACCGGCGTGCCGGTTACGTGGAGCAGCGCGGGCTATGACCCGTATGCCCTGACGCAGACGGTCATCGGGACGCTGAATCTTTCCGGTTTCCCCCAGCTTCCGATGAAAATGTCCCCGCTGTTACGGCTGCTGTTCACCTGACTTATGGGACGGTGGAAGCGCCGGCAATCAGCAATTACACCAAGACCTACGACGGGTCGGCAGCGCCGCTGCCAATGCCCAATCTGCCGGGCGGAATCCAATCCATGACGATCACCGGCTATGACGGCGTTGCCAATCCTCCGACCAACGTCGGCAGCTACGCCGTTAATATTGATTTTGCGGCGGCGGACGGCTTCAAACTCCCCGCGGAGATTCCCACGCCGAAGCTGAATATCATTCGCCCTGCCGGTGAAGCGGGAACCGTCCGCCCTGTGCTGCTTGACGAAGCTGTGACCTATACGGGCAGCCCGCAGCGGTATCACGGCGCGGACAATATTGTCGGAATTTCGTCCGTTGCGCTCACTTACGAGGGCATTGACGGCACAAATTATGCGGCTTCCACGATTGCGCCGACCAATGCGGGGACCTACTTTGTGACCGCGATTTTCTCCCCGCATGCGAACCATCTTCTTGCCGACGGCAATTATACTGCTACGCTGACCATGAAAAAATCGGCGCAGGATACGCCGATGGCAGCGCTGGAAAGCAAGACCGCGCACTCGTTGACGATTTCCGCAGTTCCCGGCGCGGAGTACAGCATTGACGGCGGCGCAAATTGGCAGGACAGCCCGAAATTTTCGGGCTTGCAGCCGGATACCATGTACACCTTTTCGCAGCGGCTGAAGGAGACGGAAAACCTGTACGCTTCCACCAGCCGGTCCGTGAAAGGCAAGACGATTGCCGACACCGGGCTGAACTACAAGATCAACTACCGTGAGGAAACCATCCATTTCGACCCGGAAGTGATCGCAGTTGGCGAGGATTACACCTTTACCGATAAGCTTCCGACCGGCAGCGAGGTGATCCCCGGCAGCACGATTTATGTCCGTCTGGTGGACGACGGGACGGGCGATCCCGGCCCCGCGATCATTGATATGCTTCCGGATCGGCCCGCTGCGCCTGACGTGAAGGTCAGCCCCTTCGACTTTACGATGAATACCACCGAGGATATGGAGTATTCCGAGAACGGCGGCAAGACCTGGAAGCCCTGCGAGAACAGCCAGAATGTCGAGAACCGGCAGGGGCAGACCCTGCTTGTGCGGATCGCCGCGGCGGACGATTCGTTTTGCAGCGACGCCTGTATTGTGCAGATTCCTGTGCGCGGAGACGCGCCCGCGCTGGAGATCGACAACGCCGCCGAGCAGATGAACAGCACCGTCAAGATGGAGTATTCCGACGATGGCGGCGAGACGTGGAGCGCCTGCACAGACGGCATGAGTTTGTCTGATCGGACGGGCGAAACGCTTCTGGTTCGCTACGCCTGCGACGGCAGGAAACCGGCCAGTAATTGCGCGGAAATCACCGTTCCAACGCGAAACAGCGCCCCGAAAGTGCGGATTGATGCCGCTGCGGAACGGCTGACCGCAGCCGGAAGCCACCCGGAATACTGGACGAAAAAGGGCTGGGTGGGACTTCCCGCGGATGGGCTGGACGTGTCCAAACTTTGCGGTCAGGAGCTTTCGATTCGTGAATGTTACGATAAGGAGCATTTTGTCAGTCTGCCCGTAACGGAGGAAGTTCTCAGGCGCGGTGAAAAGCCTGATCTGACGGTTGACCGCGAAAAGCAGACTATCAACACCACCGGCGATATGGAGTACAGTACCGACGGTGGTATTACGTGGGAGCGGTGCGACCCGGATATGGACGTTTCCGACCTGACCGGGCAAACGATTCTGATTCGGAATCCGTCAACTCCGGATGAGTTTGCCAGCGAACCGGCAGAGATCCAGATTCCGAACCGCGCCGAAAACCCGGAGGTAGAGCTGGATACAGTTACGGAAACGATCGACACCACGCCGGAAATGGATTGCTCGACGGACGGCGGCAGTACGTGGAACCCCTGCACGGAACCCCTGCACGGAACCGCTGGATGTTTCGGATCTGACCGGTCAGACCATCCTGATCCGCGAGCACGGCGGCGAGGATTCGTTCCCAGCACAGGCGTTGAAGTCGTGATTCCCGCCCGCCGCGATGCGCCTCCGGTGGAGATCGACGGCAGCGCGAAAACGGTATCCTCGGCAGAGGGCACGGAATTTTCCGAGGACAACGGGCAGACGTGGACGGCTCACGACAAGCCGCTGAATACGAAGGATTACCGTGGCAAAACGCTGTTGTTCCGGTACGCATCCACAAAGGACGATTTTGCCAGCAGGAGCGTCACTGTTTTGATCGCGGACGGTCAGGACGCGCCCAGCCTGATTTTCGACCCGAGCAGGGAAACGCTGAACACCACGCCCGATATGGAGTACAGCGACGACGGCGGCAAGACGTGGAAGCCTTGTCCGGAACCGATGGACGTTTCCGGTATGGGCGGCAAAGAAATCCCGATCCGTTACCCCGGCAAGGGCGATACGCCGCCCAGCGACCCGATTTCGGTCAAGATCCCGGATCGCCGCGAGGCCCCTGCCGTGGGGCATACCGACGAGACCGTGCGCGACCGGAAGGACGGGACGCTGACCCAAACGGAGAAAACGATGGAATATCGTCCTTCGGACGGTCAATGGATCGCGATTTCCGGTAAAAAGGTGAAAAACCTTGCTCCCGGCAAGTATGAAGTGCGCTATGCGGCAACCGATACGGAAATGGCGTCTGTAATCCAGAATGTAAAAATTCGGAAGGGCAGTACCGATGCGGACGATGATGAAAACGGCGGGAATTCCGGAAATCCCGGAGGAACCGGCGGTTCCGGTAACGGCGGCTCCGGCAATGGAAACGGCGGCAACGGGAATAACGGAGGTTTCGGCTCCAGCTCGAAGCTGTCCCTTTTGAACCGAAACGATCATTTTGCGTACATCGTCGGACGCACGAGCACGCAGGCCGCGCCCGAAGCCGAGATCACGCGTGCGGAAGTCGCAGCAATCCTTTACCGTCTGCTGACCGCCGACGCAAAGGCCGCTTACGGCACGCGGATCAACCATTTTAAGGACGTTTCCGCAAACGCGTGGTACAGCACGGCGGTTTCGACGCTGGAAAACCTCGGCGTGCTTGCCGGTTATCCGGACGGGACGTTCGGCCCGGAGAACCCCATCACCCGCGCGGAGCTGGCCAGCATTCTTGCGCGGTTCTGCAATTCCTCCAGCACTCCGGCAATTGACTGCTTTACCGATATTTCCACCATCTGGGCGCGGACGCACATCAATCAAGCCGCCGTCGCAGGGCTGATCAACGGCTATGAGGACGGTTCTTTCCTTCCGAACCGGAATATTACCCGCGCGGGAGCGATTTCGATGTTTAACCGCATTTTGAACCGCAAAACGTCCGCAGATGCGGTGGTAAACGGCTACAAAACCTTTTCAGATGTGCCTGCCGGGAAGTGGTTTTATTGGGATATCGTCGAAGCGTCCAACGCGCATGATTTCACGCGAAACGGTTCCGCTGAAAAGTGGACTGCGCTGCGATAACAAATTTTCCAGACCCGGAGAGACTTGCGCTCTCCGGGGCGATTCTGTTTTAAGGAGGAATCATTGATGAAAACAAGCGAAAATGGCGACTTTTATCACGCCGTCAGCCTGAGCGGAGGGAAGGACAGTTCCGCGCTCCTGCTGCTGATGATCAAAAAAGGTATGCCGATCGACGCGGTGATCAGCGCCGACACGGGCATGGAGTTCCCGGAAATGTACGGCCATCTGGCGAAGCTGGACGATTTTCTTTATCGGGAGCGCGGCATCCATATCACTACCCTGCGCCATCCCCACGGTTTCGAGTGGATGATGTTCGACGAACCGAAACAGAAACCAAGCTGCCTGGAAAACCGGGCGCGGCTGGGTATTCCGCCTTATGGTAACGGCTGGCCGGGTATTAAGGTGCGCTGGTGTACGGGTCAGCTCAAAACGCACCTGATCTCCAAGGAGGTCAACCGGCTCAAAAAGGAGAAGAACGCCCTGCATTATGTCGGCATTGCCGCTGACGAAGCGTGGCGGTGCAAGGACGAACAGTATCCGTTGGTGGACTGGGAGATCACCGAGGCGCAGGCATTGCAGATTTGTTACAGCCGGGGTTTTGACTTTGGCGGGCTGTATGAGATTTACCGCCGCGCTCCGTGCTGGTGCTGCCCCCTGCAGCGCATTGACGAATTGCGGAAACTGCGGACACATCACCCGGAGCTGTGGGCGCAGCTGCGGGAACTGGACGGCCGGGCCAGGGCTATGTTCGGCCCCGGCCCCCTGGGACAGTTCAAGAAGGATTGGAGCGTGGAACGGCTGGAGGAACGCTTTGCCCGCGAGGAAAAGGCGGGGTGCAAGTGACAAATCATCTTCTCCGCCGTCTGGTGATTTCGCCTTAGAGCAATCAGCGAAAAATTATTCACAAACAGCGGGAAGAATAGGTATAATGAGTGCGAGGTGAAAAAGGATGTTAAGCATTGAAACGCGGGAACGGCTTGTGAGGGGATATGAACGAACCCATAACGCTAATGATGATAGCACAGGCATATGGGGTTAGCGAACGTGAAATGTACAAACTGGCAGCGCAAATGCGGGAGACCGGGAGTGTGGAACCGCGGACAGGCAACTGCGGACGCAAACCGAAA